>CANKLD010000055.1 GCA_947483095.1 Bacteroidota bacterium | reverse complement strand
TTGAATCTAGGAGTTCCATCGCCTTTGGCAAATTCTAACATTTCGATTTGAAAAGTTTCTAATCCTCCTATTCCCGAACCCCAAATTACACCAATTCTATCTTTATCTAAAGTAGTTAAATCAAAGTTGGCGTCTTTTACCGCTTCGTCAGCAGCAACCACGGCATATTGAGTATAACGGTCCATTTTACGAGCTTCTTTTCTGTCGATAAAATCTTCAACATTAAAGTTTTTCAACTCGCAAGCAAATTGAGTTTTGAATTTTGAAGCGTCAAAATAGGTTATTGGAGCCGCGCCGCTAACACCGTTAATTAAACCGTTCCAATATTCTTCAACTGTATTTCCAATAGGAGTAAGTGCCCCTAAGCCCGTTACTACAACTCGCCTTAATTCCATAGTATAATTATAGTTATGAATTAAAAAAAATACCTATGCTTTCTTCTATGTATAAATCATAAAAAAGACATAGGCATTACAATAATATTAATTTGGATTGAACAAACAATCTGAATTTTATAATTTAAAAAAACAAAAACACCCGAAATGGTTTAAATTACGGGTGCAATTTTTATTTTTTAGCTTCTTCAATATATGAAATAGCTTGACCTACAGTAGCAATGTTTTCTGCTTGATCGTCTGGGATCTGAATATCGAATTCTTTTTCAAATTCCATAATTAGCTCAACTGTATCTAAAGAATCTGCTCCTAAATCATTTGTGAAGCTTGCTTCTGTTACAACTTCGTTTTCGTCAACGCCTAATTTGTCTACGATAATCGCTTTTACTCTTGATGCAATGTCTGACATAATCTTTAATTTTAAATTTAATTGATGGCAAAAATAAAAAACTTTATTTTAATTCCACGCATTAGTTAATAAATATGGGCGAAATTAAAAAAATATTTTAATAAAGAGGCTAATTTTCTATTATTTATCATTTTTTATTCTTTTTTTTGTGTCAAATTAAATGGTACAACATGAAAAAAATAGTAATTTTTGCTTCTGGTTCGGGGACAAATGCCCAAAACATTGTACGTTACTTTAATAACACTTCAAAAGTACATCAATTTCATGTTTTTTCTAATAATGCCAATGCAAAAGTTTTAGAAAAAGCTCAAAAATTAGCTGTTCCAACAAAAATTTTCTCCAAAGACGACTTGAATTCCGAAGTTTTGATTGATCATTTGAAAGAAATCCAACCTGATTTAATTGTTTTAGCAGGGTTTTTATTAAAATTCCCAACCAATTGCATTGAAGCTTTTCCTAATAAAATTATAAATATTCATCCCGCACTTTTGCCAAAATATGGAGGCAAAGGAATGTATGGAATGCATGTTCACCACGCTGTAGTTGAAAACAAAGATGCTGAAACAGGAATTACCATTCATTATGTAAATGAAAATTATGATGAAGGCAACATCATTTTTCAAAAAAGCGTCCCCTTAACTGGAACGGAATCGCCAGAAGCCGTTGCCGAAAAAATTCACGAACTCGAACAAACTCATTTCCCAATAATAATCGAAAAAATCTTAAATCAAAAATCCTAAATCTTAAAATGGATCACGAAGTACATATCTATACCGATGGTGCCGCAAAAGGCAATCCCGGCCCAGGAGGTTATGGCATAGTTATGGAATGGGTTGGAAAAACATATCGAAAGGAATTCCACGAAGGGTTTCGCCATACTACCAATAATAGAATGGAATTGTTAGCAGTGATAGTAGGATTAGAAAAATTAAAAACCGAAAGCACGAAAGTCTTAGTGGTCTCCGATTCTAAATATGTGGTTGATTCTGTTATAAAAAAATGGGTTTTTGGTTGGGAAAAAAAAGGATACGTGGGCAAGAAAAATCCCGATTTGTGGAAACGTTTTCTAATTATTTTCAGAAAACACCAAGTTGACTTCAAATGGATTAAAGGGCATAATAATCACATTCAAAATGAACGTTGCGACGAATTAGCCGTTATGGCATCGATGCAAAAGGAACTTTCTGTGGATGCTTTTTATGAGAAAGAAGATGAGAAGTTGTTTTAATTGCTTTTTTTTCATTGTTGTAAGATAAAAAATGCATAGTCCCTAATGGTCAAAAATCAATTTCATGACTCATCGTGATGAGCCATTAGATTTTTGAAAACACTCTCTTAGTTTTTGACTAAATCAGTACACTTTTTGCTGACGATTTACACTATATAGTGCATTTTCAAAGTTAGGTATAGTGTATTTTCAAAATTAGTTATATATTTCATTGCTAATCAATACAGAAGGTGGCTGTTTTTGAATATTGTATTTATGCATAATAGATATTGTATTGTAAATCAAGACTAAATTAGAAGTCAATTTAAAAGTAGAATTAGTTCCAAACTTCTAATCGCATACATTTTCAAACTTCAAACTTATGAACTATCTTTGCCCTTTAATTAGAGATTGCTTCAAATCTCGCAATGACAAAACATGAATAAATTATTGATAGTTGGAACGGTTGCTTTCGATGCAATTGAAACCCCATTTGGGAAAACAGATAAAATACTAGGTGGCGCAGGAACTTATATTGGGCTTTCAGCTTCCCATTTTAAACTTCAATCCGCTATAGTTTCTGTTGTTGGAGACGATTTTCCACAAGAATATTTTGACTTATTAACCGATAGAAATATAGATATTTCAGGACTTGAAATCGTAAAAGGTGGAAAAACATTCTTCTGGAGTGGACGTTATCATAACGATTTAAATTCTAGAGATACGCTAGACACACAATTGAATGTATTGGCTGATTTCCAACCAAAAGTACCTCAAAATTTTAAAAATGCTGACGTGGTGATGTTAGGAAATTTACATCCATTGGTTCAAAGCAGTGTCTTAGATCAAATGGAAGTAAAACCTAAATTAGTAGTTTTAGATACGATGAATTTCTGGATGGATTGTGCCTTGGAAGAATTATTAAGCGTGATAAAAAGAGTGGATGTAATTACCATCAATGATGAAGAAGCCCGTCAATTGTCAGGCGAATATTCATTAGTGAAAGCGGCGGCTAAAATCCACACGATGGGTCCAAAATATGTAGTTATTAAAAAAGGAGAACATGGAGCACTTTTGTTTCACAATAAAGAGGTATTCTTTGCACCGGCATTGCCATTAGAAGAAGTTTTTGATCCAACTGGAGCAGGAGATACATTTGCAGGGGGATTTGCAGGATTTATTACACAAAGTGAAAATGTGACTTTTGAAAATATGAAAACCGCCATTATCTACGGATCAAATTTAGCTTCTTTTTGTGTGGAAAAATTTGGAACAGAGAGAATGGTTGGACTAAAAAGCGATGAGGTAAATGCCAGATTACAACAATTCAAATCTTTAACACAATTTGATATAGAAATACAATAAATTTATGCCTCGAAATTTCGGGGCTTTTTTATTAAAAATAACCGCCGATTCGCCGATTTTTAAATATTTTCTAAATCTGTGAATCTGTGGCAAAAAAATACGACAAAACTACAAAACTACAACTACAATGAGCGATGCATTACAACACGAATGTGGAATAGCATTTTTAAGACTTTTAAAACCGCTTGAATTTTACAAGGATAAATACGGGACTGCTTTTTATGGCATCCAAAAAATGTATCTCCTAATGGAAAAACAGCACAATCGTGGTCAAGATGGCGCCGGTTTTGCAAGTATAAAATTAGACATGGAACCTGGTGAAAGATACATCAGCAGAGTTCGTTCAAATGATCCACAAGCCATTCAAGATGTGTTTTCACAAATAAACGATCGAATCAACGATGAAATGGCATCTCATCCTGAATATACCGATAATGTAGCGCTTCAAAAAAAGAAAATCCCCTATATTGGAGAAGTATTTTTAGGACACGTTAGATACGGAACTTTTGGAAAAAATAGCATCGAAAGCGTCCACCCTTTTTTACGTCAAAACAATTGGATGCATCGTAATTTAATTATTGCGGGAAATTTCAATATGACCAATGTAAAGGAACTTTTCAGCAGCTTAGTTGAATTGGGGCAACACCCAAAAGAAATGGCAGATACCGTTACAGTAATGGAAAAAATAGGACATTTTCTAGATGATGAGGTAACCGATTTATACCAAGAATGTAAAAATAAAGGCTTGTCAAAAAGAGAAGCTTCGCCAGTAATAGCTGAAAAATTAGAAATCTCAAAAATTCTTCGTCGCGCCTCAAAAGGTTGGGATGGAGGCTATGCAATGGCTGGACTTTTAGGCCACGGCGATGCATTTGTATTTAGAGATCCCGCAGGAATTCGTCCTGCTTATTTTTATCAAGATGATGAAATTGTAGTGGTGGCTTCGGAACGACCAGTTATCCAAACAGTTTTCAATGTTGATTTTGATAAAGTGCAGGAATTGCAACCAGGAAATGCCTTAATTATCAAGAAAAACGGAAAGATAACTGAAGAAGAAATCATACCGCCAACAGTAAAAAAAGCGTGTTCTTTTGAACGAATTTATTTTTCAAGAGGAAGCGATGCTGAAATCTATCAAGAGCGTAAAAACCTTGGAAAATTAATTTTGCCAGCGGTTCTAGAAGCTATCGATAACGATACCGACAACACCGTTTTTTCGTATATTCCAAATACGGCTGAAACTTCATTTTACGGAATTGTGGAAGCAGCTCAAGATTTTTTAAATCAAAGGAAAAATAATTCCATTCTTGAAAATAGAAATACCCTAACAAAAGAGAGCCTACAAGAATTACTATCTGTAAAAATTAGAACCGAAAAAGTAGCCATTAAAGACGCAAAACTTAGAACTTTTATCACTGAAGACAGTAGCCGAAATGATCTGGTTGCTCATATTTATGATGTTACGTATGGCGTTATAAAACCTACAGACAACCTTGTAATTATTGACGATAGTATCGTTCGTGGTACGACTTTAAAAATGAGTATCATCAAAATGATGGATCGTTTGAAACCGAAAAGTATCATCGTAGTTTCATCGGCGCCACAAATTAGATACCCAGATTGTTATGGAATTGATATGGCAAAATTAGAAGGGCTAATTGCTTTTCAAGCCGCATTAGAATTATTAAAAGAAAGAAATTTATACGGAATTGTGGATTCGGTTTATGAAAAATGTAAAGCACAAGAAAATCTTAACGACAGCGAAGTGGTGAACTTCGTAACTGAAATTTATGCGCCATTTAAACCACAAGAAATATCCGATAAAATTGCAGAAATGCTCAAAGATTCTTCTGTAAAAGCCGAAGTTAAAATTATTTTTCAAACGGTAGAAAACTTACATATAGCCTGTCCAAAAAACCTTGGAGATTGGTATTTCACAGGCGATTATCCTACGCCAGGCGGAAACCGAGTAGCAAACCGAGCCTTTATGAATTTCTATGAAGGCAAAGACGCAAGAGCGTATTAATAATTTTAATTGAAATCTGAAAGTAATTATTCAATCAGATAAATCCGTTAAATCTGTGGCAAAAAAAGCGACAGATTTATAATAAAAAAATGCAATTTAGATTATTAAAATCCAAATTGCATTTTTTGTTTTCTGCGCGAATTCCCCCTTTGGGGGTTAGGGTGCCTACTTCTCTAAAGCGTATCTTCTAGCAACTTCAACCCAGTTGATTACACTGAAAAAAGCTTCAATATAATCAGGCCTTCTGTTTTGATAGTTTAAATAATAAGCATGTTCCCAAACGTCCATTCCTAAAATTGGAGTTCCACCGCAACCCACGCCAGGCATCAAAGTGTTGTCCTGATTTGGCGTGCCGCAAACGTCTAATTTTCCACCTTTGTGAACACAAAGCCAAGCCCATCCCGAACCAAATTGGGTAGCTCCCGCTTTAGCAAATTTAGCTTTAAACTCATCAAAAGTACCAAAAGCACTCTCAATAGCCGCTAATAAATCGCCCGTTGGAAGCCCACCGCCATTTGGCGACATCACCGTCCAAAACAAATTATGATTGTAAAAACCACCACCATTATTTCGAACAGCGCCGTTTTTCATATCAAGATTGATCAAAATATTTTCAATCGTTTTACCTTCTAAATCTGTTCCAGCAACGGCTGCGTTCAAATTAGTAGTATAAGCATTATGATGTTTCGAGTGGTGAATTTCCATCGTACGAGCATCAATATGTGGTTCCAAAGCGTCATAAGCGTAAGGTAATTGTGGTAATTCAAATGCCATAATAGTATAGTTTATATGTTAAAAATATTTAATTCAAAAATAAACAATTAACTTTGGAAATGAAAATTCTAGTTGTTATATTTCCATCAAATAAATTTATAGTAGTTTTTTAGGAGCTACCCGCCTGCCGGCAGGTTTCCTGCTGTCATTCCTATCCACGCTAAAAAGCGTGGGATTTTCCCTTCCATCAGGGCTAGGGCATTTGGGTAATAAGAAACTTTTATACAAATCTAAAATCAGAAATCTAAATGCAAAGACCATCATTCTCCATATACGACGCATCGGCAGGCTCAGGAAAAACCTATGCCTTAGTCAAAGAATACCTGAAAATTATTTTGGTTGCCAAGAAAAATGATGCCTATCGAAACATTCTCGCCATAACGTTTACCAATAAAGCGGTTCACGAAATGAAAAGCCGAATTGTAGGGAATTTGTTGGAATTTGCAAACGATAATCCCAATGAAAAAGCGACCGATTTAATGGAAGTTTTGTCAGGTGAAATCCAACTTTCTGTTTCGGAAATCCAAACTAAATCAAAGCAAATCATAAAGCACATTATTCATAATTATGCCGCTTTTGATATTTCAACCATCGATAAATTCACTCACAAAGTAATTCGTGCTTTTGCCCACGATTTAAATTTACCAATGACTTTTGAAGTTACTTTGGACACCGAAAACCTTTTAATAGAAGCCGTTGATGCTATCATTGCGCAAGCCGGTGAAGACGATGTGTTAACCAAATTGCTCATCGATTTCACCATGCAAAAAACCGATGAAGATAAAAGTTGGGATATTTCTCGTGAAATTTTAGAAACTGGCCGCTTACTTTTAAATGAAAATAATCGCGAAGAAATAACCCATTTTCAAGATAAATCTATCACCGAATTTATTGAAATTAAAAATAAAGTAGCTGAAGCTTGTAAGGTTATCGATAAAGAAAATGGGGAATTAGCTAAAAGTTTGTTAACGCTAATTGATTCAAAAGGAATCGATATAAAATCGTTTTCTGCAGGGCATTTTCCAAATCATTTGAATACTATCGCAGTCGAAAAATTCAACCCAAATAATAAAACGTACCACGAATTTGATGATATTAAAATCAATAAAGCAGCGAAAGACAAATTAGAAATTGAAGCCATTATTCCAGAACTTTTAATTGGTTTGGAAGCAATTTATAAGAAATTCGAAAAAAGAGAATTCTACAATGCCTTCCTAAAAAATATAACGCCACTTTCCTTATTAAATACAGTTAGTAATGAATTGGCAAAAATACAGAAAGAGCAAAATGTACTTTCAATAGCCGAGTTCAATGCTATTATTTATAATGAAATTCAAAACCAACCAGCGCCATTTATTTATGAAAGATTAGGCGAACGCTACCGCCATTTTTTTATAGATGAATTTCAAGATACTTCCGAAATGCAATGGCAGAATTTAATTCCACTAATTGACAACGCCACTTCAAGTGAAATTGATGGTGAAAAAGGAACTTTGATGATTGTGGGCGATCCAAAACAATCCATTTACAGATGGCGCGGTGGGAAAGCGGAACAATTTATCGAATTGAGTAAAGGTAATAATCCGTTTAATAATCCTCAGTTAGAATTATTTAAATTAGGCACCAACTATAGAAGCTATTCTCAAGTAATTGATTTTAATAATAAGTTATTTTACTATTTATCGACTGAATTTACCAATTTAGATTATCAAGATTTATACGAAAATCACAGTCGTCAAGAAGAAAATAGTAAAAAAGGAGGTTATGTAAACATTTCATTTATACCAAAATTGGAAAATTCTTCTGAAGACGAAGATGCTTTGGATAAAATAGAACAGTATTTACAAGCCACATTAAAAACAATTGAAAAAGTAAAAACGGAAGGTTTTGAATACCAAGAAATTGTAATTCTAACTAGAAAAAGAGCACAAGGAACAGCAGTTGCAAATTATCTAATTGAAAATAATATTCCAATAATTTCCTCTGAAACGTTAATGATTCAAAACTCAACTGACGTTCAAATGATTATCAATGTTTTGAGATATTTAAATAATAGTTCTGATATTGAGGCCAAAGCTAGTTTCTTACTTTATATTTCGAATCAGGTTCAAAGCGGCATGGCCGTTCACGATTTTATAGCGAAAGGAAAAGAAAAATCAATTGAAAAAGAATTTGAAGCATGGTTATCGGAATTTGATATTTCTCTTTCATTTCAAGATATTAGAAAAAAATCGTTGTATGAAGCGGTTGAAATTATTGTGAGTAA
>CANKLD010000054.1 GCA_947483095.1 Bacteroidota bacterium | reverse complement strand
TATGACTTTTATAATAATACTATTGATTTCAATAATAGTATGATTTCTCCTATAGCAAATAATGCTTTCAATTATTATAAATACAAATTGGAAGGTACTTTCTTCGATGAAAACCGACAGCAAATTTGTAAAATTAAAGTCATTCCAAAAAGAGATAAAGAACCCGTTTTTGAAGGATACATCTATATTGTAGATGATAGTTGGGCTATCTATGCGATAGATTTAGATATTAAAGGCTATAGAATGAAGAATGAATTTTTAGAAGTAATGAATTTAAAACAAAACTACAGTTACAATTCTAAAAATAAAATTTGGGCAAAAAATTCTCAAAGCTTGTCATTTAGTGCCGGAATATTCGGAATTAAATTCAACGGAAAATTTAATTATGTGTTTAGCAACTACGAATTTCTAAATTCATTTGAGAAGAAAACTTTTGGAAACGAAGTACTCAGTTTTGAAGAAAACGCGAACAAAAAAGACACTATATATTGGAATAAAAACCGCCCTATTCCCTTAACGGAAGAAGAGTCAACTGATTATCAAAAAAAAGACAGTATTTATTTGATTAGAAGTTCAAAAACCTATTTAGATTCAATTGATAAAAAAAATAATAAATTCAAAATTAGTAATCTTGTATTTGGATATACTTTTAAAAACTCATTCAAAAAAATGAGCTTCAATTATGCTGGATTAATGGACATCAGTTCGCTAAGTTTTAACACGGTTCAGGGTTATTCTATGTCAACAGGTTTTAGTTATTATAAACGAGAGGAAGAAAATGGAAAAAGAACAGAAGTTAGAACAGATATAAACTACGGATTTTCTGATAACAGATTACGAGCAACTGGTCGATTCTTTCGTCAATTTAACAATCAAAACTATGCTAATATAACTATTAATGGAGGCGCAAAAGTGGAACAATTTAATAGCAACGAACCTATTAGCTCCCTTATAAATTCTACAAGTACCCTTTTCTTTAAAAGCAATTATATGAAGTTGTATAATTTAGAATTTGCCAAAATTAGTTATAGCCAAAACGTTGCCAATGGGATTAATCTTAATGGTAAAGTGGAATACGTACAAAGAAAACCGCTGGTTAATACTACAGATTTTACCATTTTAAAAAGCGATATTCCTTACACTTCTAACAATCCATTAAATGCAAATGACTTCGTAAACCCTGGTTTCGAAGAGCATCATTTAGTTAAAATAGGATTAAATGCACGTATTAATTTTGGAAATAAATATTTTTCACGACCTGACGGAAAATTCAATTTTAGAAATAGAAAATACCCTACCCTATTATTAGGTTTTGAAAAAGCAGTGGCAGGAAGTGAGAGAAAATATGAATTTGAACGCTTAAGTACTCGGATTTTATATAATTTGAATATTGGAAATAAAGGAGACCTAGCGATGAATTTAAAAGGCGGAAAATTATTTAATGCAAGTGCTATTTCTTTTATGGATTACAGTCATTTTAACGGAAATCAAACCCATATTGGAGGTACAGATCGTTATTTAAATGTATTTAATTTTATGCCTTATTACACAAATAGTACTAATGACCGCTATTTCGAAGCGCATTTAGAACATAATGATGAAGGATTTATTATGAATAAAATTCCATTATTAAACAAATTAAAATCAACATTAATACTTGGATTCCATCAATTAGCAGTTCCTAATAGAAAACCATATTCCGAATATACTATTGGACTTGACAATTTAGGTTTTGGGAAATTCAAACTATTTAGACTAGATTATATTAGATCGTATCAAAATGGATATATAGGCGATGGCGTTATTTTTGGATTAAAAATTCTTAATGCCATTGACTAAATTAATTTTAAAACATAAAAAAAGCGGGTAAATAACCCGCTTTTTTATTAAATATACTTCATTAATTGGGCTCAATATGAATCAATACATTACCTAATTCTATAATATTTTCTCTTAAAGTATCTTTCAATAAATGAGAAATATCATGTCCTTCTTTTACTGAAATAGTTCCATCAACAACAGCGTGTAAATCGACGTGAAACTTCATTCCCGATTTACGAATAAAACATTTTTCAGTATCAATAACGCCATCCACACTTACAGCTATTTTCCTGATTTTAGCTTCTAAATCCTCATATAAATGTTCGTCCATAATTTCACCTAAAGCAGGTCTGAAAATAAGATAACTATTATATAAAATAAATGCTGACGCAAAAAGTGCCGCCCAATCATCTGCTGATTCATATCCTTTTCCTAAAAATAAGGCAATTGAAATTCCTATAAATGCGGCAACAGAGGTAATTGCGTCACTTCTATGGTGCCATGCATCTGCTTTAAGTGAAGAACTATTGGTTTGAATTCCTCTTTTCATTACCAATCGAAAAGAAAATTCTTTCCAAATAATAATAGCGCCTAAAACAATTAAAGTCCAAGGTTTTGGTAATTCATGAGGGGTTCTAATATTGATAACGCTTTCATAGGCAATTATGGTAGCAGAAGTAATTAAAAACCCAACCACTAAAAAAGTAATTAGAGGTTCAACTCGACCATGGCCATAAGGGTGATTTGCGTCGGCAGGGCGATTTGAATATTTTATTCCAAATAAAACTAAACACGATGAAAAAATATCAGTTGTAGATTCAATAGCATCGGCTATTAAAGCATAAGAGTTGCCAAAAACACCCGCTATACCTTTTATAATTGCTAAACAAGTGTTCCCAACAATGCTAAAGTAAGTTGCTTTTACAGCTGTTTGTTCACTTGTTTTCATTATGTATAAGTTAATACCTAAATTGATTTTTAGGCTCTAACGATATTTGCTCCTATTGCTCTCAATCTCTCGTCAATTCTTTCGTATCCGCGGTCAATTTGTTCAATATTTTGAATAGTACTTGTTCCTTTTGCAGAAAGTGCGGCAATTAATAGTGAAATTCCAGCGCGAATATCTGGCGATGACATGGTTGTCGCTTTCAATTGAGATTGGAAATTGTGTCCCATAACCACCGCTCTGTGTGGATCACAAAGCATAATTTTAGCACCCATATCAATCAATTTATCAACGAAAAACAAACGGCTTTCAAACATTTTTTGATGAATTAAGACATCTCCTTTTGCTTGTGTTGCAACCACTAAAACAATACTCAATAAATCCGGGGTAAATCCAGGCCATGGCGCATCGGCAATAGTTAGAATGGATCCGTCAATATCTGTTTTTATTTCGTATCCGTCATTATGAGCAGGAATATAAATATCGTCTCCTCTTCTCTCAAGGGTAATTCCCAATTTTCTGAAGGTATTTGGAATTATTCCAAGATTATCCCAACTCACATTTTTTATAGTAATTTCACTTCTTGTCATGGCAGCAAGTCCAATCCAAGAACCTATTTCAATCATATCTGGAAGAATGGTATGTTCGCAACCACCAAGACTTTCAACTCCTTCAATAGTCAATAAATTAGAGCCTACGCCTGTAATATTAGCTCCCATGGAGTTCAACATTTTGCTTAGCTGTTGCAAATAAGGCTCACAAGCTGCATTATAAACGGTTGTTTTTCCTTTGGCTAAAACGGCAGCCATTAAAATATTTGCAGTTCCAGTAACCGAGGCTTCGTCTAACAACATATTGGTACCTATCAATCCATCTCGAGCCTCAACACCATAAAAATGATCTTCTCTATTGTACCGAAATTTAGCTCCTAAATTTATAAAACCTTCAAAGTGGGTGTCTAATCTTCTTCTACCTATTTTATCTCCACCTGGCTTTGGGATATATCCTTTTCCAAAACGTGATAAAAGCGGTCCAACAATCATAATAGAACCTCTTAACGAACCTCCTTCTTTTTTGAAAGCCTCTGTTTCAAGGTAACCTACATTTACCTCATCGGCTTGAAAAGTGATAGAACTAGGCGAATTTCTTTGAATCTTAACCCCTAAATTCCCGAGTAAAGTAATTAATTTATTGACATCAATAATGTCTGGAATATTATTGATAGTGACTTTTTCTGGAGTTAAAAGTACCGCACATAATATTTGTAATGCTTCATTTTTTGCTCCTTGTGGAGTAATATCCCCTTTTAGTCGAATGCCACCTTCAATTTTAAATGTTCCCATATTTTATTATAATAAATTTTGAAATAGTTTAATCCTTATAAAATGCATCTATTTTACAATGGTTTTCTGATATTATTTTTATGATTTTGGTTGTTTAATTTTCCTGTTTTTGAAATTTTAGGCTTAATAATAGGACCTGCCGGATTTGTTTTATTCGAGATTTTTTTATTCGTTCTCATCAAATCTGAGGTGTTTAATAGCACTTCAGTACTTTGAAGCATATTTATTTTTCCGCTAGAAAGCTCAAATAAATGTTCGAAAATAACATCATCTTTAACGGTATCTTTATTCCAACTCAAATATGATTTTTTCATGTGGTTGGCGATCACTTTAATTAATGCCGATTTCATTTCTCCTTCCTCCCATTTATTAGCAACATCAATCATGTATTTTATATTATTACCATAAAAACGATATTTAGGAAAGTTTTGAGGATAATTTAATACATCAGGTTTCAGTTGCAATACTTCTCGTGTTGGAATAGGATAAGGAGATTCAACATTCAATTTAAAATCGGACATAATAAATAATTGATCCCATAATTTATGTTGAAAATCCAACACATCACGAAGATGAGGATTCAAACTTCCCATTACTTGGATAATATATTTTGCCGCTTTATTTCTTACTATTGGATCTTCAATGACGGTTGCTTGATCAATCAATTTTTGTAAATGACGGCCGTATTCAGGGATAATAAGATGTGTTCTCTCTGAATTGTATTCTAAATTAAATACAACATCATTAGCTACTTCTTTTTGATATTTTGGTTCCATAATTATAGGGAAATTATACCTTCTACAGTTGAT
The DNA here is from genome assembly GCA_947483095.1 of Bacteroidota bacterium. The sequence goes on along the minus strand of CANKLD010000054.1, from coordinate 3,535 downwards.
AATTCAAGGTATTTGTCTATTATATTTTGTGCATCTTGCATTTGAACGTGAATCGAAATACTTGTGTATTTTCCTGTTTTTGATAGTTTAGTATCTATTACAGCGCCCATATTATTGAATGTATTTTCAACTTTATCAATTTTAAATTGTTCATTTGGAACTATGAATTTAAACAAATATTTGGAAGGCCAAGAAGTGTTGTTATTCAATTCCAAACGCAATCTTTCATAAAATTCAGTAGTCTTTTTGTCCATTTAAAAAATAAATATAGCAAATATAAGGTAAATATTATGAAATATAAAGTGGTTAAAAATAATAAATGACTGTTTGAAAAATATCTTTTTAAATACCAATTTCTTTAAGTAAGTTTGTAACCAATTTTTTAATGGTGCAAAAGAAAATTAAAGTAATTATTGGCGGTCCAGGTACTGGGAAAACATCAATTATCGATGGCCTTAAAGCCCGAGGATATTGTTGTTATCCTGAAATCTCTCGCGAGGTAACTATGGAGGCTAAAAAACAAGGAATTGACCAACTATTCCTAGAACAACCTTTACTTTTCAGCGAATTACTATTAGAAGGTAGAAAAAAACAATATTTAAGTGCTCAAAATGAGTCTCAAGAGGTGGTTTTTATCGACCGCGGAATTCCTGATGTTTTAGCCTATATGGATTATATCGGTGATTCCTACCCCTCTTTTTTCGATGCTGCCTGCCGTGAAAACATCTATTCCCAAGTATTTATTCTTCCTCCTTGGAAAGAAATTTATGTTGGTGACGAGGCTCGATATGAAAACTACGAACAGTCTGAATTAATTCACAACCATCTAGTAGAAACCTACACAAGGTATGGCTACAATTTAATTGAAGTTCCAAAAGATAGCTTAGATAACAGAATTCTTTTTATCTTAGATAAAATTTAGTTTAACAATACTAGTAACAACTGGAATATTTAAGCCAAAACAAATGCCAAAAGCGCTAGAAATCCTTAAAAAATATTGGAAACACGATCAGTTTAGATCACTTCAAAAAGAAATTATCGATTCTGTTTTGAGTGGTCAAGATACGTTTGCCTTATTACCAACAGGAGGAGGAAAATCGATCTGTTTTCAGGTTCCTGCTTTAATGAAAGAAGGTATTTGCTTGGTAATTTCGCCATTGGTAGCTTTAATAAAAGATCAAGTTCAAAATTTACAAAGTCGCGATATTAAAGCGATAGCATTAACTGGCGGATTAAAATCGGATGAAATTTCTGTGCTTTTAGACAATTGTCAATATGGGAATTACAAATTTATCTACCTTTCACCGGAGCGTTTACAAACGGAATGGATTTTAGACCGAATAAAACAATTGCCCATTTCTATGATCGCAATTGATGAGGCACATTGTGTTTCGCAGTGGGGACATGATTTCCGACCTTCTTACTTAAAAATATCAAATTTAAAACCACATTTTTCAAAAATACCATTCATTGCTTTAACTGCTTCTGCTACAAAAAGAGTTCAAGAAGATGTTATTTTACAATTAGGATTAAAAGATACAGCAATCTTCCAAAAATCTTTTAAAAGAGAAAATATAGCTTATTTTGTTACTGAAGCCGAAGACAAACTTTTCAAAATGGAACAAATTTTGAAAAAAAATCCAGAACCTTCTATAATCTATGTTCGCAACAGAAAGTCATGCTTGGATATTTCATCCCAATTGCAATCCATGGGATTTCGGGCAACCTATTATCACGGAGGGTTATCTGCCAAGGAAAAAGAAAAGAATATGGCTCTTTGGATGTCGGAAGAGGCCCAAGTAATTGTTGCCACAAATGCATTTGGGATGGGAATTGACAAAGCAAATGTTAAAACCGTAATCCACATTCAACTTCCTGAAAATATAGAAAATTATTATCAAGAGGCAGGGCGTGCTGGAAGAAACGAAGAAAAAGCTTATGCCGTTTTATTGACCAGTTCCTATGATAAATTGAATGCTGAAAATCAATTTATTTCTGTTTTACCAGACAAAGAGTTCTTAAATAATATGTATATTAAATTGTGTAATTATTTTCAAATCGCTTATGGCGATGGAATTGAGGAGCAATTTACATTTAATTTAAATCAGTTTTGTAGCAAATACCAATTTCCAATAATTAAAACCTACAATGCATTACAGTTTTTAGACCGTCAAGGAATAGTCACTTTATCGCAAGAATTTTCAGAAAAAGTTACGGTAAAATTCATTATTCCATCGAAAGAAGTTATTCGATACATGAGTTTGAATACCAAAGAAGAACCTATACTTTTAGCATTGCTTCGCACTTATCCGGGAATTCATGAAGTGCCTGCAGCAATAAATTTAACTTTAATTGCTAAAAAAGCGGAAACTACAGAAAATAATGTAAGTTCGTTATTATTGCAATTAATGGAAAAAGGAATCATCGAATATCACGCAAAAAGTAATGACACAAGAATTATTTTTAATGTAATTCGGGAAGATGAACGAACCATTAATAGTATTTCAAAACATTTAGAAATTCAGAATAAATTAAAAAGAGAGCAATTAAATTCGGTTATTGAATATGTAAATGATGAATCCAATTGTAAAAGCAAACTGATTTTGAATTATTTTGATGAACAAACAAATGAAAATTGTGGTATTTGCTCCTATTGTATATCAACTACAAATAACGATATTGGTACTGAAGATTTGAGAAACCAGATTATAACATTATTAAAAATAAAAGCACTAAATTCGAGAGAAATTCAAATTCATATTGATAAGTCATCCGATGCAATTATCTTTGCACTTCAGCACTTATTAGAAAGTGGAAAAATAATTATTACCCCCAACAACAGATACACCTTAAAATAGAAATGGATAAATTGAGAATTGTTTTCATGGGAACCCCAGAATTTGCAGTTGGCATTTTGGATACTATTATAAAGAACAACTTTGAGGTTGTAGGAGTTATTACAGCTGCTGACAAACCTGCGGGTCGTGGACAAAAAATAAAATACTCTGCAGTTAAAGAATATGCATTAGAAAAAAACCTTACGCTTTTACAACCAACCAATTTAAAAGATTCAGATTTTCTAGAAGAATTAAAGGCATTAAATGCCAACTTACAGATAATTGTCGCATTTAGAATGTTACCAAAAGTAGTATGGGAAATGCCTAAATATGGAACCTTTAATTTGCATGCTTCATTGCTTCCAAACTATCGTGGAGCAGCGCCTATCAATTGGGCTATAATTAATGGAGAATCACAAACTGGGGTTACTACGTTTTATATAGACGATAAAATTGATACTGGGGCAATGATTTTAAGTGCTGAAATAGCAATAGATTCAGATGAAAATGCAGGACAACTTCACGATAGATTAATGGTTTTAGGAAGTGAAACTGTTATTGAAACTATAAAATTGATTGAAACTGGGCAAGTAAACCCTACAATTCAAGAAGAACATTCAGAAATTAAAACGGCCTATAAATTAGATAAAGACAATTGCAAAATAGATTGGAGTAAATCGGGGATAGAAATTCACAAT
>CANKLD010000053.1 GCA_947483095.1 Bacteroidota bacterium | reverse complement strand
GCGACCCGTTTCTAAAATTTCACGAGAAATATCCCAACTTTTATCTTCGTCGGTTTTTTGCATGGTGAAATCGATGAGCAATTTGGTTAACACATCGTCTTCACCGGCTTGCGCGATTATGGCATCAACAGCTTCTGTTAAAAGATTTTCGGTGTCTAAAGTCACTTCAAAAGTCATTGGCAAATTTAAATCGTGGGCAAAAGCACGAATTACTTTGTGCGTGAATTTATCGATGGTTGAAATATCAAAGGCGGCATAATTATGAATAATGTGCTTTATGATTTGCTTGGATTTGGATTGAATTTCTGAAACTGAAATTTGGATTTCACCTGACAAAACTTCCATTAAAACGGTCGCTTTTTCGTTTGGGTTGTCTTTTGTAAATTCTAATAAATTTCCAACAATTCGGCTTTTCATTTCGTGAACCGCTTTGTTGGTAAACGTTATGGCGAGAATGTTTCTGTAGGCATCATTTTTCTTGGCAACCAAAATAATTTTCAGGTATTCTTTGACCAATGCATAGGTTTTTCCTGAGCCTGCAGATGCATCGTAAATGGAGAATGACGGTCTTTGCATTTAGATTTTAGATTTCTGGATTTATTAAAAATTCAATTATTACCCAAATGTACTAGCCCTGATTGAAGGGAAAATCCCACGCTTTTTAGCGTGGATAGGAATGAAAGCAGGAAACCTGCCGGCAGGCGGGTAGCTCCAAAAAATTCCGTTCCTGTAATGACAATTGAATTATAGATTTATTTGATAGAAATATAACAAATAGAATTTTCATTTCCAAAGTTAATTGTTTATTTTTGAAATAAATATAATTAACAAATAAACTATTCTATTATGGCATTTGAATTACCACAATTACCTTACGCGTTTGACGCTTTGGAACCCCATATTGATGCTCGCACGATGGAAATTCACCATTCGAAACATCATAATGCGTACACTACAAATTTGAACGCGGCAATTGCTGGAACAGATTTAGAAGGTAAAACGATTGAAAATATTTTGATCAATCTTGACATGAAAAACGGCGCTGTTCGTAACAATGGCGGAGGTTTTTACAATCACAATTTGTTTTGGACGGTAATGTCTCCAAATGGTGGTGGACTTCCAACGGGCGATTTATTAGCCGCTATTGAAAGTGCTTTTGGTACTTTTGAAGAGTTTAAGGCTAAATTTGCTAAAGCGGGAGCAACCCAATTTGGTTCAGGATGGGCTTGGCTTTGCGTTCATAAAGGCGGGAAATTAGACGTTTGCGGAACTCCAAATCAGGACAATACTTTGATGCCTGGTGTGGGTTGCGGTGGAACTCCAATTTTAGGAATGGATGTTTGGGAACATGCTTATTATTTGAATTATCAAAACAGAAGGCCTGATTATATTGAAGCTTTTTTCAGTGTAATCAACTGGGTTGAAGTTGCAAGAAGATACGCTTTAGAGAAGTAGGCTCCTTAACCCCAAGGGGGAATTCAAGCAGAAAACAAAAAATGCAATTTGGATTTTAAAAATCTAAATTGCATTTTTTAATTGATGACTTTAAAATTAATACGCTCTTGCGTCTTTGCCTTCATAGAAATTAATAAAGGCTCGATTTGCCACTCGGTTTCCGCCTGGCGTAGGATAATCCCCTGTAAAATACCAATCTCCTAGGTTTCTAGGACAGGCAATATGTAAGTTTTCTACTGTTTGGAATATGATTTTTACTTCTGCTTTCACAGAAGAATCTTTTAGCATTTCTGCAATTTTATCTGATATTTCTTGCGGTTGAAAAGGTGCATAAATTTCTGTTACGAAGTTAACTACTTCGCTGTCTTTCAAATTTTCTTGTGCTTTGCATTTCAAATAAACAGACTCAACGATATGATATAAATCTCTTTCTTTTAATAACTCTAATGCCGCTTGAAACGCCACTAATCCTTCCAATTTTGCCATATCAATTCCGTAACAATCTGGGTATCTAATTTGGGGTGCCGATGAAACTACGATGATACTTTTCGGTTTCAAACGATCCATCATTTTGATAATACTCATTTTTAAAGTAGTTCCTCGAACAATACTGTCATCAATAATTACGAGGTTGTCCGTAGGTTTTATAACGCCATACGTAACATCGTAAATATGGGCAACCAGATCATTTCGGCTACTGTCTTCAGTGATAAAAGTTCGAAGTTTAGCGTCTTTAATGGCTACTTTTTCGGTTCTAATTTTTACAGATAGTAATTCTTGTAGGCTCTCTTTTGTTAGGGAATTTCTGTTTTCAAGGATGAAATTATTTTTTCTTTGATTTAAAAAATCTTGAGCTGCTTCCACAATTCCGTAAAATGAAGTTTCGGCCGTATTTGGAATATACGAAAAAACGGTGTTGTCGGTATCGTTATCAATTGCTTCTAAAACAGCTGGCAAAATTAATTTTCCAAGGTTTTTACGCTCTTGATAGATTTCAGCATCGCTTCCTCTTGAAAAATAAATTCGTTCAAAAGAACACGCTTTTTTAACTGTAGGCGTTATGATTTCTTCTTCGGTTATCTTTCCGTTTTTCTTAATAATTAAGGCATTTCCAGGTAGCAATTCCTGCACTTTATCAAAATCGACATTGAAAACAGTTTGGATAACTGGTCGTTCCGAAGCCACCACTACAATTTCGTCATCTTGATAAAAATACGCCGGGCGAATTCCCGCGGGATCTCTAAATACAAAGGCATCACCGTGACCTAAAAGTCCCGCCATTGCATAACCACCGTCCCAACCTTTTGAGGCACGACGAAGAATTTTTGCTATTTCTAATTTTTCAGCTATTACTGGTGAAGCTTCTCTTTTTGACAAGCCTTTATTTTTACATTCTTGGTATAAATCAGTTACCTCATCATCTAGAAAATGTCCTATTTTTTCCATTACAGTAACAGTGTCGGCCATTTCTTTTGGGTGTTGCCCCAATTCGACTAGGCTGCTGAAAAGTTCCTTTACATTGGTCATATTGAAATTTCCCGCAATAATTAAATTTCGGTGCATCCAATTGTTTTGACGTAAAAAAGGGTGGACGCTTTCGATGCTATTTTTTCCAAAAGTACCATACCGAACATGTCCCAAAAAAACTTCACCAATATAGGGGATTTTCTTTTTTTGAAGCGCTATATTATCGGTATATTCAGGATGAGATGCCATTTCATCGTTTATTCGATCGTTTATTTGTGAAAATACATCTTGAATGGCTTGTGGATCATTTGAACGAACTCTGCTGATGTATCTTTCGCCAGGATCCATGTCTAACTTTATGCTTGCAAAACCAGCGCCATCTTGACCACGATTGTGCTGTTTTTCCATTAGGAGATACATTTTTTGGATGCCATAAAAAGCAGTCCCGTATTTTTCCTTGTAAAATTCAAGCGGTTTTAAAAGTCTTAAAAATGCTATTCCACATTCGTGTTGTAATGCGTCGCTCATTGTAATTGTTGTTGTTCCTAACCCCAACCCATTCCAAAGGAAAGGGAGAGATATTGGTATGTAGTTAGTAAATATTTATTAAAATCATAGCTAATTATTTATAAAAAAAGCCCCGAAATTTCGAGGCATAAATTTATTGTATTTCTATATCAAATTGTGTTAAAGATTTGAATTGTTGTAATCTGGCATTTACCTCATCGCTTTTAAGCCCCACCATTCTTTCTGTTCCAAATTTTTCAACACAAAAAGAAGCTAAATTTGATCCATAGATAATCGCGGTTTTCATATTTTCAAAAGTCACATTTTCACTTTGTGTAATAAATCCTGCAAATCCCCCTGCAAATGTATCTCCTGCTCCAGTTGGATCAAAAACTTCTTCTAATGGCAATGCCGGTGCAAAGAAAACTTCTTTATTGTGAAACAAAAGTGCTCCGTGTTCGCCTTTTTTAATAACTACATATTTTGGACCCATCGTGTGGATTTTAGCCGCCGCTTTCACTAATGAATATTCCCCTGACAATTGACGTGCTTCTTCATCGTTAATGGTAATTACATCCACTCTTTTGATCACGCTTAATAATTCTTCCAAGGCACAATCCATCCAGAAATTCATCGTGTCTAAAACTACTAATTTAGGTTTTACTTCCATTTGATCTAAGACACTGCTTTGAACCAATGGATGTAAATTTCCTAACATCACCACGTCAGCATTTTTAAAATTTTGAGGGACTTTTGGTTGGAAATCTGCCAATACATTTAATTGTGTATCTAGTGTATCTCTTGAATTCAAATCGTTGTGATAAAGGCCACTCCAGAAGAATGTTTTTCCGCCTTTTACGATTTCAAGTCCTGAAATGTCTATATTTCTATCGGTTAATAAATCTAAATATTCTTGTGGAAAATCGTCACCAACAACAGAAACTATAGCGGATTGAAGTTTAAAATGGGAAGCAGAAAGCCCAATATACGTTCCAGCGCCACCTAAAATTTTATCTGTTTTCCCAAATGGGGTTTCAATAGCGTCGAAAGCAATCGTTCCAACAATCAATAATTTATTCATGTTTTATCATTGCGAGATATGAAGCAATCTCTAATTAAGGGGCAAAGATAAGTTTTTTGTTGCAGAGTTGCAAAGGGAGATTCTGACAATATTTAGAAAAGTTTGGCGTCTTCTTTTTCGTAAAAAGCATCCACAGAAAGTGTTTTTTGCATCGATGCCATAACAGCTAATTCGTCGCAAAGTTCATTTTGAGGGTGATTATTGTGTCCTTTAATCCATTTGAAGTCAACTTGGTGTTTTCGAAATACAATTAGGAATCGTTTCCACAAATCCGGATTTTTCTTACCCACGTATCCTTTTTTTTCCCAACCAAAAACCCATTTTTTTATAACAGAATCAACCACATATTTAGAATCTGAAACCACTAAGACTTTCGTGTTTTCGGTTTTTAATTTTTCTAATCCTACAATCACCGCCAACAATTCCATTCTATTATTAGTGGTATGTCTAAACCCTTCAAAAAATTCCTTATGGTAGGGTTTCCCGACCAATTCCATAACTATTCCATAACCTCCTGGGCCTGGATTGCCTTTTGCGGCACCATCGGTATAGATATGTACTTCGTGATCCATTATTAAATGGTGTTGGGTGTTAGGTCTTGGTTTATTAGTTTTTCTATAATCAATGGGAAATGAGTTAGTTCGAGTTCGTGAATTTTATCAGCAACGTCTTCGGGAGATTCCGTTCCAGTTAGGGAGACGCTTTTTTGAAAAATGATGTTACCTTCATCGTAATTTTCATTTACATAATGAATTGTAATACCTGTTTCAGCATCTTTGTTTTCAACTACAGCGCGGTGAACATGCATTCCATACATTCCTTTGCCTCCATATTTTGGCAAAAGTGCGGGATGAATATTTATAATTTTATTAGGAAAAGCTTCAATGCAATTGGTTGGAAATTTTAATAAAAACCCTGCTAAAACAATTAAATCGGGTTGAATTTCATTTAGATAATTAAGTAAAATATCAGAATACAAGTCGTCTTTGGAGATAATTTGTGTTGAAACAGATAATTTTTGAGCTTTTTCTAGAACTTTTGCATTGGTATTATTCGAAAAAATATGAAATTGATTTGATTTTGAAGAGTTATTAAAGTGAAGTACAATGTTTTGGGCATTTGTACCCGAACCAGAAGCAAAAATCACTATTTTTTTCATGTTGTACTATTTAATTTGACACAAAAAAAAGAATAAAAAATGATAAATAATAGAAAATTAGCGTCTTTATTAAAATATTTTTTTAATTTCGCCCCATATTAATTAACTAATGCGTGGAATTAAAATAAAGTTTTTTATTTTTGCCATCAATTAAATTTAAAACTATAGATTATGTCAGACATTGCATCAAGAGTAAAAGCGATTATCGTAGACAAATTAGGCGTTGACGAAAACGAAGTTGTAACAGAAGCTAGCTTCACTAATGATTTAGGAGCAGATTCTTTAGATACAGTTGAGCTAATTATGGAATTTGAAAAAGAATTCGATATTCAAATCCCAGACGATCAAGCAGAAAACATTGCTACTGTAGGTCAAGCTATTTCTTATATTGAAGAAGCTAAAAAATAAAAAAATACACCCGTAATCTAATCCATTTCGGGTGTTTTTGTTTTTTTAAATTATAAAATTCAGATTGTTTGTTCAATCCCAAATAAAATTATTGTAATACCTTTGTCTTTTTTATGATTTATACATAGAAGAATGCATAGGTATTTTTTAATTCATAACTATAATTAAACTATGGAATTAAGGCGAGTTGTAGTAACAGGTTTAGGAGCGCTTACTCCTATTGGAAATACAGTTGAAGAATATTGGAATGGCCTAATTAATGGAGTTAGTGGTGCGGCGCCAATAACCTATTTTGACGCTTCAAAATTCAAAACTCAATTTGCTTGCGAGCTGAAAAACTTTAATGTTGAAGATTTTATCGATAGAAAAGAAGCTCGTAAAATGGACCGTTATACTCAATATGCTGTAGTTGCTGCTGATGAAGCAGTTCAAGATGCCAACTTTGATTTAACTACTTTAGATAAAGATAGAATTGGTGTAATTTGGGGTTCGGGAATAGGAGGATTAGAAACTTTTCAAATCGAAATGTTAGAATTTGCCAAAGGCGATGGAACTCCTAGATTCAACCCGTTTTTTATTCCTAAAATGATTTCGGATATTGCTTGTGGTCATATTTCTATAAAATATGGTTTCAGAGGACCAAATTTCGCAACCGTTTCTGCATGTGCTTCTTCTACCAATGCAATTATCGACGCTTTCAATTATATACGATTAGGTCATGCCGATGCAATGATTACTGGTGGTTCTGAAGCCGCAGTAAGTATAGCTGGAATAGGTGGTTTCAACGCAATGCACGCTTTATCAACTAGAAATGATGATCCAAAAACGGCTTCTCGTCCTATGGACAAAGATCGTGATGGATTTATTTTAGGTGAAGGTGCTGGGGCATTGATTTTGGAAGAATACGAACATGCAATTGCGCGTGGGGCTAACATATATTGTGAAATAGGCGGTGGTGGAATGTCAGCTGATGCGCATCATATTACAGCACCTCATCCAGAAGGATTAGGAGCTAAAAATGTAATGATTAACTGCTTGAGAGACGCCGGTTTAAAAACTACGGATGTGGATGGTGTAAACATGCACGGAACTTCAACTCCACTAGGAGATATTGCTGAAAGTAAGGCAATTCTTCATGTTTTTGGCGATCATGCCTATACTATGAATTTGAATTCAACAAAATCAATGACAGGACATTTATTAGGAGCAGCTGGCGCAGTTGAAACTATTTCATCTATCCTTTCTATTAAATACGGAATTGTTCCTCCTACAATTAATCATTTTACAGATGATGAAGGAATTGATTCCAAATTAAATTTTACCTTCAATAAGGCTCAAAAAAGAGACGTAAAAGTATTGATGAGTAATACCTTTGGTTTTGGCGGTCACAATGCATGTGTGTTGGTAAAAAAATTGGAAATTTAATTCACTTCGATGAATATTATCAAGAAAATATTTCAAAAATCCCGATCTAAAGAAGACGGGATTTTTTTTGATACTATTCAAAATATTATAGGTTTCACTCCGATAAAATTAGACTTTTACAAGAAAGCATTCATTCATCGTTCTTCAAGCAAAACCGATGTTGATGGAAACCCAATCAATTATGAACGACTTGAATTTCTTGGCGATTCCATGTTAAGCTCAATAATTGCTGCTTTTTTATACAATATTTCTCCGTCTGGCGATGAAGGGTATTTGACAAAAATGAGATCGAAAATCGTGAGTCGCGAGCATTTAAATGAATTGGGTAGGGATTTAAATTTATTGCAATTTTTAGACAGTAAAGTGCCGGCTCAACATTTTGGTGAAAACATTCACGGGAATCTTTTTGAAGCATTAGTTGGTGCAATATATTTAGATCAGGGGTATTCCTACTGTGAAAAATTCATAGAAAAACGAGTGATACTTCCTTACGTTGATATTTCAAAATTAGAAGGGAAAATTATCAGTTATAAAAGCTTACTTATAGAATGGTGTCAAAAAGAGAAAAAAACGTTTCATTTTGACACTTTTGAAGACAACGATTCAAGTGGAGAACGCCTTTTTGGAGTTAAATTCAGCATTGATAATAAAGTGATTGCAAAAGCAAGAGCTGCTTCAAAAAAGAAAGCAGAAGAAAAAGCGTGTCAAAGGGCATATTTTGCATTTCAAGATAAAATCGATAAAAAATAATACCTAATTTTATCAAATCTACAACGATTTCGTTAGTAAAATAAAGGAAACATATCCATTTAGTAACTTTTTAATTGCTTAGAAATAGTATATTTACATCATAATTTAAACGAATATGGCTATTCATAAATTACATATCGATGAATTTGATGAAGTTGATTATGAACTCATTGCAATTCACACTTCGTTAGAAGATTATCGATTGGCTTATTTTTTGAATCAAAAACTGCCCATATTATTAAGTAAAAGCAAAAATGAAATTCAGATAAAT
>CANKLD010000052.1 GCA_947483095.1 Bacteroidota bacterium | reverse complement strand
GTCCGTTAAATAACCATCGTCCAATACTTGCAACATCATATTGAAAACATCGGGATGCGCTTTTTCGATTTCATCTAATAAAACAACACTGTAAGGTTTTCTTCTTACTTTTTCAGTTAATTGTCCGCCCTCTTCGTAACCTACGTATCCTGGAGGCGCTCCAACTAATCTTGAAATTGCAAATTTTTCCATGTATTCGCTCATGTCAATTCTGATTAAAGCGTCTTCAGAATCGAATAATTCTTTGGCTAAAACTTTCGCTAATTGGGTTTTACCAACCCCAGTTTGTCCTAGGAAAATAAAAGAACCAATTGGTCGATTTGGATCTTTTAAACCGGCACGATTTCGTTGAATAGAACGAGCAATTTTTATAACCGCTTCATTTTGCCCAACTACCTTATTTTGAATAAGTTCTGGTAGTATAGCTAATTTATTACTTTCAGTTTGGGCAATACGATTTACAGGTATTCCTGTCATCATAGAAACGACATCGGCAACATTGTCTTCAGTTACTAAAATACGATTATTTTTAGCCTCTTTTTCCCATTCTTCTTGTGCTACGGCTAAATCTTTTTCGATTCGTTTTTCATCATCACGAAGTTTAGCAGCTTCCTCATATTTCTGTCTTTTTACCACAGAATTTTTAAGTTCGCGTACTTCTTCCAATTGACGTTCAAAATCTAAAATTTGTTTCGGCACATCAATATTGGTAATGTGAACTCTTGAACCTGCTTCATCTAAAGCATCAATAGCTTTGTCTGGAAGAAACCGCTCGGACATGTATCGGTTGGTTAATTTCACGCACGCTTCTATTGCTTCGTCTGTATAGGTTACATTATGATGGTCTTCGTATTTATTTTTGATATTATTCAAAATGGTAATCGTTTCTTCTACCGATGTTGGTTCCACAATTATCTTTTGGAAACGACGTTCTAAGGCGCCATCTTTTTCAATATATTGTCGGTATTCGTCTAAAGTTGTCGCTCCTATACATTGTATTTCGCCACGAGCTAAAGCAGGTTTAAACATATTGGATGCATCCAATGAGCCAGTTGCACCTCCAGCACCTACGATGGTGTGAATTTCATCGATAAAAAGAATAATATCGTCATTTTTTTCCAGTTCATTCATCACCGCTTTCATTCGCTCTTCGAATTGTCCACGGTATTTTGTTCCCGCCACAAGACTAGCTAAATCAAGGGTTACCACCCGTTTATTGAATAAAATACGAGATACTTTCTTTTGGATAATTCGCAAAGCCAAACCTTCTGCAATAGCGGATTTACCCACTCCAGGTTCACCAATTAGTAATGGGTTGTTCTTTTTACGACGGCTTAATATCTGAGAAACCCTTTCAATTTCTTTTTCACGTCCTACAACAGGGTCTAATTTACCTTCTTCAGCAAGTTCGGTTAAATCGCGACCAAAATTATCTAAAACAGGAGTTTTCGACTTTTTATTTGACTTATTAGCAGGATTATTAAAATTGTCACCTTTGAGACTGTCATCTTGTCCTGATTCGTCATTGTAAGACTCTGCTCTAGGCAAATTCTCCAAAAATTCGTCTTCTGCATTATTTGGCGTCATGTTTAAATATTGTTCTTTGGTGGTATCGTAGTCGATTTTTAATTTGTTAAGCAGTTTTGTAGTTGGATCATTTTCGTTTCTTAAAATGCATAAAAGTAGGTGAGCGGTACTAATTGTAGTGCTCTGAAACACTTTAGCCTCTAGAAAAGTTGTTTTTAAAGCGCGTTCAGCTTGACGAGTAAGATGTAAATTCTTCTTATCTAAACCAATTTCTGTAGTAGGATTAGCAGGACTTAGGATTTCTACTTTTCTGCGTAAAAAATCCAAATCAACAGATAAATGGTTTAAAATATCAATTGCCGTTCCGTTTCCATCCCTCAAAATTCCAAGCATAAGATGCTCTGTACCAATGAAGTCGTGTCCCAAACGGAAGGCTTCTTCTTTGCTATAGGTTATTACATCTTTAACTCTTGGTGAAAAATTATCATCCATATATTGTGTATTACTTATTGTAAATTTAGTAAATTATTTTCATAAAAATCAAAAACCGTACCTACTATGAAAGTAGATAGCTAATTGACGAAAAAATATCTAATTTAAAAAGAATTTCGAGTAAATAATTTATTAACTAAATAACAGGTAAAATTTGTTAATAAATCATCGAAATTAGTGCTTTAAAAAGTAAATAAAATAGTTTAAAAAGACTATATTAGCAAGATTTTTAATTCAAAAATAATTTTTAATTTAACTATATAATATGTCTGACGGAGAAAAGTTAATCCCTATTAACATTGAAGATGAAATGAAATCAGCGTACATCGATTATTCGATGTCGGTAATTGTATCACGAGCACTTCCGGATGTTAGAGACGGTTTGAAACCAGTACATCGAAGAGTTCTTTATGGCATGTATGATTTAGGAGTTTTTTCAAATAAAGCCCATAAAAAATCCGCAAGAATTGTTGGAGAAGTTTTAGGAAAGTATCACCCACACGGAGATACTTCTGTATATGACGCCATGGTTCGTATGGCTCAGGAATGGAGCATGCGTTATTTATTGATTGATGGTCAAGGTAACTTTGGTTCTGTTGATGGCGATAGCCCTGCTGCAATGCGTTATACTGAGGCTAGAATGCGCAAGATTTCGGAAGAAATTATGGCGGATATCGAAAAAGAAACCGTTGATTTTCAATTGAATTTTGACGATACTTTGTATGAGCCAAAAGTAATGCCAACAAAAGTTCCTACCTTATTAATTAATGGAGCTACCGGAATTGCAGTAGGTATGGCTACCAATATGCCCCCGCACAATTTAACGGAAGTTATCAATGGAACTCTTGCTTATTTAGATAACGAAGACATTGAAATTGACGAATTGATGAACCATATTAAGGCCCCAGATTTTCCAACTGGAGGTATAATTTATGGTTATGAAGGAGTTCGTGAAGCATTCAAAACAGGTAGAGGTAGAATTGTAATGAGAGCAAAAGTTAACTTTGAAGAAGTTGACGGAAGAGAATCAATTATAGTTTCAGAAATTCCTTACCAAGTGAATAAGGCTGAAATGATTAAAAAAACAGCCGATTTAGTAAATGATAAGAAAATTGAAGGCATCGCCAATATTCGAGATGAATCGGATAGAAACGGAATGCGTATCGTATATATACTTAAGAGAGACGCTACACCAAACGTAGTTTTGAATACGTTGTATAAATTTACCCAATTACAATCTTCCTTTAGTGTAAATAATATTGCCTTGGTAAAAGGACGTCCTCAAATGTTGAATTTGAAGGATATGATTCATTATTTCATCGAGCACCGTCATGATGTTGTGGTTCGAAGAACACAATTCGAATTAAGAAAAGCGGAAGAAAGAGCTCATATTTTAGAAGGTTTAATCATTGCCTCTGATAATATTGACGAGGTAATTGCTTTAATTCGTGGATCAAAAAATACGGACGAAGCTAGAGAAAAATTAGTAGTAAGATTTAATTTATCTGACATTCAATCTCGTGCTATTGTTGAAATGCGTTTACGCCAATTGACAGGTCTTGAGCAAGACAAACTAAGAGCTGAATTTGAAGAATTAATGAAATTAATAGAGCATTTAAAAGCTTTATTAGCAGATGTTAATTTGAGAACAGAAGTTATCAAAGAGGAGTTAATTGAAATTCGCGATAAATATGGAGACGCTCGTCGTTCAACTATTGAATATTCTGGTGGTGACGTAAGTATTGAAGATTTAATTGCAGATGAAAATGTAGTTATTACAATTTCTCACGCGGGTTATATTAAACGTACTAATTTAACGGAATACAAAACTCAGAATAGAGGTGGAGTGGGTCAAAAAAGTGCGGGAACAAGAGATTTAGATTTCTTAGAACACCTATTTGTGGCAACAAATCATCAATACATGATGTTCTTTACTCAAAAAGGAAAATGTTTCTGGATGCGTGTTTATGAAATTCCTGAAGGAAGTAAAACAGCAAAAGGACGTGCATTGCAAAACTTAATCAACATTGAAAGTGATGATAAAGTAAAAGCATTCATTTGTACACAAGACCTTAAAGATAAAGATTACACCACTAGTCATAACCTAATCATGGTTACTAAGAAAGGCCAAGTGAAGAAAACATCATTAGACAAATATTCTAAACCTCGTGTAAACGGAGTTGCGGCAATTACCATTAAAGACGGTGATGAATTATTAGCGGCTCAATTAACCGATGGGAATAGCCAAATTATGATCGCTGTGAAGTCGGGTAAAATGGTTCGTTTTGAAGAAAGTAAAACGCGTCCAATGGGAAGAACAGCCTCTGGAGTTCGAGGAATTACATTGAAAGATGAGTCCGATGAAGTAATTGGAATGGTTTCGGTAAATGACATGGAAAGTGAAATTCTTGTGGTTGCTGAAAAAGGGTACGGAAAACGTTCTAGCATTGAAGAATATAGAATAACCAATCGTGGTGGAAAAGGAGTTAAAACCCTTAATATTACTGAAAAAACAGGTAAATTAATTTCTATTAATTCGGTTACTGATGCTGATGATTTAATGATTATCAATAAATCAGGGTTAACAATTAGAATGGCTGTTGAAGATTTAAGAGTAATGGGTAGAGCCACGCAAGGGGTTAAACTTATTAATATTAAAGAAAACGATTCCATTGCTGCGGTAACCAAAGTTATGAAAGACGATGTGGAAGAAGTAGTGGTTGATGAAGATGGAAATGTAATTGAAGCATCCGTTATCGAAAGAGTGAAACCAGTTTTAGAAATCCTTGAAGACGACGGAGTTGCAGATGACGACGATGACGACGATGATGAAGTTGTTGAAGACGAGGACGAAGATTCAGATGATGACTCAGACGATGAAAACGAAGATTAATTAAAAATTTAAAAAATATGAAAAGTAAAGTTGTATTACTTGTTGTATCCATCCTACTTTCAACTACTGCATTTGCACAAAAGGAGGAGTTAAAAACATTAAAGAAAATATACGCAAAAGAGAAAAAAATTTCTGATTCTGATTTGGAACTTTACAAAACTACCTTAGCAGCTGCAGAACCTTTAGTTGCTGTATCTAACGAGGATGATAAAGTTTATTTTGCATATTATAAAGGGGTTTTACCTGTATTAGAAATGACATTGGCACTTTCAAATCCAGCTAAAAATACAGATCCTTTATTGTCTTCAAAAATCTTAGCTGTTGATAAAGTCAATCAATTTGTAGTCGTTGCTAATGCGACTCAAGAGTATGAAATAAAATCAGGAAAACAGGTTTACACTAAAAATATTCAAGAAACAATAGCTTCTTTTAAACCTATTATAATTAATTACGCTATAGCTCTGGCAAATGAGTCAAAACTTAAAGACGCAGCTCTTGTATTAGCTAATATATATGAACTAGATAAAAAAGATGTTGAAAAATTATATTTTGCTGCAAATTATGCTGTTAACTCTAAAGAATATGATTTAGCATTGCAATATTACCAAGAATTAAAATCTCTAAATTATACTGGTGAAGGCACTGCTTATTATGCTAAAAATGTGCTTTCAGATAAAGAAGACTATTTTGGGAATACTCCTGAAGCAAAAGTTGATAGAGAAACTAAGATAAAGTTAAAATTGTATTCCGACCCACGTGACGAAAAAATCCCATCCAAAAGACCTGAAATATTTAAAAATATAGCTTTAATATATGTTGAATTAGGAAATTCTGCTGAAGCAAAGATGGCTATTCAAGAAGCTCGTAAAGAAAGTCCTGAAGATGTATCTTTGATACTTACCGAGTCCGATTTGTATTTAAAATCAAATGATATGGTAAACTATAAAAGGTTAATCTCTGAAGCACTAGAAAAAAATCAAAATAACGCCGATTTAGTTTTCAATTTAGGCGTAATTACTTACAATAATAAGGAATTAGTTGAAGCTGAAAAATATTATTTAAGAGCTATTGAAATAGATCCTAACTATATAAATGCTTATTTAAATCTTGCTATTTTAAAATTAGACGCGGAAAAGTCTTTAATTGAAAAAATGAACAAATTAGGGACTTCAGCTCCTGAAATGAAAAAATATGATGTTCTAAAAAAACAAAGAGAAAATGTTTATAAAAGTGCTATTCCTTACTTAAAAAAGGTAACTGAATTAGATTCTGAAAATGTAGAAGCTATAAAAACATTAATTGGAGTTTATAATGCTCTTGAAATGTTTGATGAAGCTAAAGTTTTAAAAGCACAATTGAAAAAATAAGTTTCATTTAAATGCAATAAAAATCCCGACTTACAAGGTCGGGATTTTTTTATATGATTTTTTTTATCACTCTTAATTTATGAGTATGCCTGTTGGTTTCGGCATTGTAAATACCCAAATGATCAATCCTGTCAATTCTAACTTTTCCACTAGCGTGAATGATATAATTATTTTCCATTATTATTCCCACGTGAATGATGTTCCCTTCGTCATTATCAAAAAAGGCTAAATCTCCAGGCTCACTTTCTTCAATAAAACTCAACGGAACACCTTGCGAAGCTTGTTGTGAGGCATCTCGCAAAAGCGGGTACCCATTTAACTTATAAACCATTTGTGTAAATCCGGAACAATCGATACCGAAAGGTGTTTTTCCACCCCATAAATAGGGAGCGTTCAAATACATAAATGCGGTTTTTATCAATTCTGATTTGGGTTTTATGCCACTAATTTTAGCACCTTCAAAATCATAATGGGATTTATTGATATTGGAATTATCCAAAAAAGATAGTGCTGCACCTAGCGGAATAGGCATCATGAAATTAGTATCACCGTTTATGTATTCAATTAAATCGCCGTTTAATATTATTTCTTTAGCCGACAAAGTTTTATAATCTTCTTTTGATATCGGTTGAAATTGTTTGGTATCTATCCAACCTTCATAATCATCAAATTGTAATTTTATTTTGGTCCATTGTTTCAGCTTTTCAATTACTTCAAAATGTTCACCAAACAACACTTGCGAAACTATTTCACTTCGGTCGTTAGGTTCTATTCTTAAAGGAATAATCGCTAAATTACAAATGCCAAACATATTTAATTAGTCTCTTTCAATTACTATTGCTGAAGCACCTCCACCGCCATTGCAAATTGCAGCAGCGCCGATTTTTGCATTATTTTGGGCTAAAACATTGATCAAAGTTACAATTATTCTTGCACCTGAACAACCTAGGGGGTGTCCTAAAGATACCGCGCCACCATTTACATTTACTTTGGATGCATCCAATCCTAGAATTTTAGAATTGGCTAAACCAACAACAGAAAAGGCTTCATTGAATTCAAAAAAGTCAACCTCTTTAACCGATAAGCCTACTTTATCTAACGCTTTTGGTAAAGCAACAGATGGAGTAGTGGTAAACCATTTCGGTTCTTGAGCTGCATCAGCATAACTTTTTATGTACGCTAAAGGCTTTAATCCCAATTCATTTGCTTTTTCTTCACTCATTAAAATTAGGGCTGCTGCACCGTCATTAATAGTAGATGCATTTGCGGCTGTTACCGTTCCTTCTTTTGTAAAAGCGGGAGCTAATGATGGAATTTTATCCAATTTTACATTAGTATATTCTTCGTCTTTATCAATAATTATTGGTTCTCCACGTCTTTGTGGTACAGAAACGGGAACTATTTCAGAATTAAATTTTCCTGCTTCCCAGGCTTTCGCCGAACGCTCATAGGATTGAATTGCAAAAGCATCTTGCTCTTCGCGAGAAATTTTATATTCCGAAGCACATAAATCGGCAGAAACTCCCATAGCGGAATTGTCATAGGCATCAGACAAACCGTCTTTTTGCATTCCGTCAATCATGGTGGCAGGTCCAAATTTATAGCCATTTCGAAGATGAATATAGTGAGGAATCAGGCTCATGTTTTCCATACCGCCGGCGATTACAATTTTCGCATCGCCAGTCATAATAGCCTGAGCACCTTGCATAACTGCTTTCATGCCAGAAGCACAAACTTTGTTAATGGTAGTTGCTATAGTTGTATTAGGAAGTCCTGCTAATATAGCCGCTTGACGCGCTGGTGCTTGACCCACTCCAGCTTGAACGACATTTCCCATAATCACCTCATCAATTAATTCAGGGCTTAAATTTATTTTATTTAATGCACCTTTAATAGCTGCTGCTCCAAGTTGTGGTGCGGTTACTGTTGATAATCCGCCCATAAAACTACCTATTGGAGTTCTTACTGCGGAAACAATTACTACTTTTGTATGTGTCATTAGTGTTAGTTTTAGACTGCGAATTTAATCATTTTGGGTTAATAGTAAATTACAAATGTTAGATTATTATAAACACATTTATAATTAACAGTAATTCTATATTATATAAACTATAACTTAATCTTTCAATATTTTAAGCTATTATATTGATTGTTAACGATTTTTATATCTCCTATAAAAAACATTTAAAAAATGCGAGTATTTATTTGTAAAATATAGATTAGTACGTTACATTTGCATCCGCTTAAAGAGAAGAGAAATTTTCTAAGGAGAGTTGCCTGAGTGGCCGAAAGGACATGTTTGCTAAACATGCGTATGGGAAACTGTACCAAGGGTTCGAATCCCTTACTCTCCGCAAAATTATTATTCGGGGTGTAGCGTAGCTCGGTTAT
>CANKLD010000051.1 GCA_947483095.1 Bacteroidota bacterium | reverse complement strand
TTATCATAAAAAAAGTCACGTTTTGAGCGTGACAAATATAAGTTATAAATAGGTAAAATCTAAACAGAACCTATGACATGTTTTAAATCGGATATTTGAGATTCCCAAAGTAATTTTACCTCATCAAAATCTTCTTCAAAGGCAAAATCAGTTATCATAAGTGAAACATCTTTGGTGATTTCATCTTCTAGAATTCGTAATTCAAAAAAATAATCGGTGTCTTTATTGTCTTCATCTATCCAGCGGAATTTTACTTTCTCATCGGATTTTCTTGAGGATAATCTAGCTTTTTCTTCGGATCCATCCCAAATAAAAGTAAAAAACTCACCACGAGAATTTACATTGTCAGCAAACCATTCAGAAAGTCCTGAAGGAGTTGATATGTATTGATACAATAATTGGGGTGAAGAATTCAATTGAAATTCTAATTCGTATTTTACTTTTGTATTCATGACTTGTTTAAAATTTTGTGAAATATATAGATTAAAAAACTAATAAAAAAGCAAATTAAAATATATTTTATTTTCTTCAATATATATTTGCAACGTCTGATTTATGTTTTATATTTGCACCCGCATTGATAGGTGCAAATAACCGTTAAATGGCGAGGTAGCTCAGTCGGTTAGAGCGCAGGATTCATAACCCTGAGGTCGAGAGTTCAAATCTCTCTCTCGCTACGAAAGAAAATTCAATGAAACTGCGGTTTAGTGTACACTAAACCGCTTTTTTTATGTCGAATATTTTATTACTTTTACAAAGAGTACACCAAAACGTACACCAAAACAGACACTCTTTGGATAAAAAAAATTTTTCTGTACCTAAAATTTACACCGGTGGTGTGGATATCACTTTATGGAATGAACTTTCCAAAGAAGACCAAAAACAAGCCCTTTCTAAAGATTGGTATATCTATTATAAATTTATAGATTCCACCACTGGAAATCTAAAACGTATGCCTAATATAAAAGGTGGCTGTAATAGATACAAAACTAAAAAAGAGCGATTGTTGGTATTAACTCAATTAAGAGATGCTCTTGAATATCTATTGGAAAAAGGTTTGAACCCTTATTCAGATTCCTATACCAGTTTACTTGAATTAGAAAAAGCAACTCCAAGGAAAAATAAAATGGTAGTTGTTGCTCCAGTTGCAACTGATTCTAATGTTGCAGAAATTCCTCAGCCAGTAAAACCAGCAATAATAGAACCCGTTTTGTCTATTAAAGAAGCTTTTGCCTACGCTTTAAAGATTAAGAAAAAATCGCTAAACGATACCTCTTATATGAACTTTGAAGGAAGAATTAATCGATTCAAAAAAGCATTGGATGAAAATGCTCCAATTACCTCACTGAATCGCAAACAAACCAACGAATATCTTAATAGCATTTTAGAAACCACTAGTGCCCGAAATCGAAATAATACCCGAATAGACTTAAGCTCTTTATTTGAAGTATTAGCAAATGACGAAATCATACCCGAGAATTTCATAAAAAGAATAAATACCTTAAAAACTAAACCCCAACGTAACAAAACCTATACTCCGGATATGCAGGAAACCATTTACTCCTATCTTGAGAAAAACGATGCTTTACTCCTGCTTTTTATAAAATTTATTTCCTATAATTTTTTACGTCCGGTAGAGGTTTGTCGATTAAAAGTAGGAGACTTGGATGTTAAGGACAAAAAACTATATGTTAGAGCGAAAAATAAACTTGTTAAAATCAAAATCATACCTGAAATCTTAATTAAAGATTTACCTGATTTAACCCAAATGAATAAAGAGGATTTTTTATTCACCCCGACAAAAATAGGTAGTCAATGGATTGCTACAGAAAACAATCGCAGAGACCATTTTTCCAAACGATTCAAGTCAATTGTAAAAGATCATTTTGGATTGGGTTCCGATTATGGAATGTATAGTTTTAGACATACTTTTATAACCAAACTTTATAGAGAACTTCGCAAATCCTATTCTCCATTTGAAGCCAAAAGTATTTTGATGAATATTACTGGCCACTCAACAATGTCTGCACTTGAATTGTATTTAAGAGATATTGATGCAGAACTGCCTGAAGATTATTCCCATTTACTGGAATAAACTTTGTTGCAATTGTAGGTCATAAACTACTACAAAACCATTAACTAATTTATCAATAAAAGACATCGTAAAAAAATAAATAAACCATAGGTTTCTGTAAGCTAAACCTAATGTATTTCTTTACTTTTTATTTTTGGTTTACTTGGGGGAAATCTTGGATAAACTCTAGGAAAACATGAGGTATACCTGAAGTAAACCCAGTATGTATGTCTTCAAACTAAAATGGACTTTCCCTAAGAGTATTTAGTTAAAAATTAATAATTTTTGAATACACTCTCTTAGTTTTTGACTAAATCAGTACACTTTTTGCTGACGATTTACAGGTGAACGTTTACAGAATCACTCGCTTATGAAGACAAAAATATTGGCAACTCCAATATAATTTTACCAAAAAATTGAATACAAAGCAACTAAAATCCCACTTACAATTAATGCTCCTACTGCGAAAGAATTATTAACTTTAAACATATTGGTATCAATCTCAAGACCTTTAGATTTAATTCCTCTCTTTTCGTCTAAATAACTAATCAAAATCATAAATAGGACACAAATTGCAAATACAAAACCCATTCGGTCTAAAAAAGGAATTTCGTAAAGCATTGTTTTGTCTTTTTGTTCTACTAGTGTTGCAAATCCATAGTTACTCAAAAATTCTAAATTCATTAATCTAGGCAAAAACTTAAAGAAAACCGACAAAATAAACCCTCCAATTGTTGCAAACATCGCTGCATTTGAACTTGTTTTTTTCCAAAAGAATCCCAAAATAAACATTGCAAAAATACCTGGACTCACAAATCCAGTATATTCTTGAATAAATTCAAAACCTCCCTTTTTATCAATTCCCAACATTGGTGCAATAATAACTGCTAATAACATGGCTACAACCACTACAATTTTTCCCACTTGAACCATTTTCTTTTCGCTAGCCTGAATATTTATTTTTTTCTTAAAAATGTCCAAAGTAAAAATAGTAGAAATACTATTTACTTTCCCTGCTAGTGAAGCAACAATAGCAGCAGTTAAAGCAGCAAAAGATAACCCTTTTAGTCCAACAGGTAATAAATTTAATAACACTGGATATGATTTATCCGGGTTAATAATTCCATCCGCTCCTAACATCTCTGTTTGAAGCCCTCCTTTTATATAAATAACATAGGCTGCAATCCCAGGGAGAACAACTATAACTGGCATTAATAATTTTAAAAATGCAGCAAAAAGGATTCCTGATCTTGCCGTTTTTAAATCAGCACCTAATGCTCTTTGAGTGATGTATTGGTTACAACCCCAGTAGTTAAGATTTACAATCCACATACCACCTAATAGAACCGTCAATCCAGGTAAACTCGGAAAGTTAGTATTTTCTTTCGTTAAAATCATATGAAAATGATCCCCTGACTGATTCAACATATAGTTAAATCCTTCAACCATTCCATGCTGTCCATTTAATTCGGCTACCTTATCTAAAGCTAAATACGTAGTTACTAAACCTCCAAAAATTAAAAACACAACTTGTATAACATCTGTGTAACCAATTACTTTCATCCCTCCTAATGCAATAACAATTGCAAAAAAAGCCAAACCATACATACAAAGATTAATTTCAATTCCAGAAATCCCATTTATAGCTAGTGCTCCTAAATAAAGAATTGAAGTTAGATTCACAATTACATAAAGTAACAACCAAAAAACTGCCATTATCATCGCTACATTTCCATTATACCTTTCGCTCAAAAACTGAGGCATGGTATATATTTTATTTTTCAAATAAACGGGAATAAAAAATACTGCTACAATAATTAGTGTCAAAGCAGCCATCCATTCATAGGTTGCAATAGCTAAACCCATCTTGAAGCCATTTCCTGACATAGCGATAAATTGTTCTGAAGATATATTGGAAGCAATCAAAGAAGTTCCAATTGCCCACCAGGTTAAAGAGCCTTCAGCTAAAAAATAGTCATGTGATTCAGTAGTATTTTTTACTTTCTTACGTCTATAAACAGAATACCCATATCCTACAATAATTAAAAAGTAAATTAAAAAAACTAAATAGTCTAATAAATGTAATGTTTTCATAATGGTTTAATTGGTTAATTAATATGCATTATATTATCTTCAATAATTAAATGTATTGATTAATAATATTTTCAAATAATTCTTGTTTTCCGCTTTGTAAAGAAAGTTCTCCGTTTTCTTTGGCGATTTCGTACAAAGCTTTAAAATCTAATTTTCCTTCTTCAAACTCTTTTCCTTTTCCGAAATCAAATGAGCTGTATCTTTCTATTCTTAATTTGGTATAAGATGATGAAGTGATGATTTTATCCGCTGTCAATAAGGCTCTAGCGAATGTGTCTGCTCCTCCAATGTGTGCGTAGAAAACGTCTTCCAAATCAGTAGAATTTCTTCTAATTTTAGCATCAAAATTTACGCCGCCACCTTGAAGACCACCTGCCTTTAAGAATACCAACATCGCTTCGGTAGTTTCTTGAATGTTATTTGGAAATTGATCAGTATCCCATCCGTTTTGATAATCTCCTCTGTTGGCGTCTAAACTTCCTAACATTCCCGCTTT
The DNA here is from genome assembly GCA_947483095.1 of Bacteroidota bacterium. The sequence goes on along the minus strand of CANKLD010000051.1, from coordinate 4,058 downwards.
AGCAGCTACTTCCATTTCATGTTGAAAAGTGTGTTGTGCTAATGTAGCGTGATTTACTTCAATATTCATTTTGAAATCTTTTTCTAAACCTTGAGCTCTTAAAAATCCAATGGCTGTAGCACAATCAAAATCATATTGATGTTTCATGGGTTCCATTGGTTTTGGCTCAATAAAAAAGTTCCCTTTGAAACCTTGAGCACGAGCATAATCGCGAGCCATTCTTAAAAATTGTCCCAAATGGTCTAATTCTCTTCCCATATTGGTATTTAACAAAGACATGTAACCTTCACGACCTCCCCAAAAAACATAATTCTCGCCTCCTAAGGCAATAGTCGCATCTAATGCTAATTTTATTTGTCCGCCAGCTCTTGCCAACACATTAAAATCGGGATTAGTAGCAGCTCCGTTCATGTAACGTGGATTAGAAAAACAATTCGCTGTTCCCCAGAGTAACTTTATGCCTGAAGCTGCTTTTTTTTCTTTTATATAATCCGTGATGATATTCAATCGATTTTCTGATTCAGAAAATGTAGCTCCTTCCTGAATTAAATCATAATCATGGAAACAGAAATAATCAAAACCCATTTTACTAATAAATTCAAAAGCGGCATCTGCCTTATCTTTTGCTGCTTGAATAGGATCTGATGATTGGTCCCATGCAAATTTTTGTGTTCCCGGACCAAAAGGATCGGAACCTTGACCACAGAAGGTATGCCAATAGGCGATGGCAAATTTAAAATGTTCACGCATTGTTTTTCCGGCTACAATTTGATCTGGATTATAATATTTAAATGCTAGAGGATTATCTGAATCCTTCCCTTCATATTGGATTTGACCAATTCCTTTGTAGTACTCTTTGTTACCTAAAACTACCATATCGTATTATTTATGTGTTATTATTATTTCTAATTCTTTTTTCCAATTATTATAAGCGACTATATAAGGTTCACAATTTTGCAATGGTGAATGTGTCAATACATAGTCATTTTTTAAAATATTTTTACCAAATTTTTCATAATTACCATCCTGAAGTCCAACCGCTCTTGCTGCTCCAACAGCGCCAGTAGTGTGATAAATTTCTATGTCGTGTCCTATAAGAGTAGCAACTGTATTTGAAAAAATTTCTGAACGAAACAAATTATCATTTCCTGCGCGTATCACTTTTATTTCAGTGTTATCATTTTTTAATATCTCCATTCCATAAACAAATGAAAAAGCAATTCCTTCAATAGCTGCTCTATACAAATGTCCATGATCATGTTTATTGAAATTTAAATTAATTATATGGCTATCAACATTCTTGTTATTCAACATTCTTTCGGCTCCGTTGCCAAAAGGAATAACTACTACTTCATCAGATCCAACAGGTATTTTTTCAGCCTTTAAATTCATATTCTCATAAGAATCACCTTGACTAAAATTCTTAAGCCAACGGTATTGAATTCCAGCTCCATTTATACATAAAAGTTTGCCAACTGTTGGTTTTTCATCGGTATAATTAACATGGACAAAGCTGTTGATTCTAGAAGTTTCTTTCGATTTTAATTGATCGGTTACTGCATAAATTACCCCCGAAGTGCCTCCAGTAGCAGCCACTTCTCCAGGTTGTAAAATATTCAATGATAAAGCGTTATTAGGTTGATCTCCTGCTCTATAAATCACAGGAATACCTTTAGGAAGCCCAGATTCGTTGCCTCCTTTATCATTTATTTCTCCTTGATTAACAAAATTTTCAACAATTCTTGGGGTCAATGAGGTATTAATCCCATAATGATCTAATAACCAATTGGCTAAGGTATTCTCTTTGTAATCCCAAAGCATTCCTTCAGACAATCCATTTTTTGTAGTAGCAATTGCTCCCGTTAGTTTGTATGCAATAAAATCCCCCGGCAACATAAATTTATATATTTTATTATATATCTCAGGTTCATTATCCTTAACCCATTTTAATTTAGAAGCGGTAAAATTCCCCGGCGAATTCAATAAATGTTCCGAACATTTTTGTTCTCCAATTTCAGAAAAAGCTATGTTGCCAATTGTTACAGCTCTACTATCACACCAAATAATTGAATCACGTAAAGAATTCCCATTTATGTCCACTACTACTAATCCATGCATTTGATAGGAAATACCTACGCCAGAAATTTTGGTAACATCTATATTAGCTTCTTTAATAGCTCTTTTTGTTGCAGTACAACAATATTCCCACCAAAGTTCTGGATCTTGTTCTGCCCAATCTTTATGATATGAAGTGATGGCCATTTCTTCTTGTGGCTCATTTATAATTATTATATTTTTTCCCGTAGTTGCTTCTACCAAGGCTACCTTAACTGAAGAACTACCGATATCATATCCAATGTAATACATAATTTAATAATTAGTGATTATTTGCCAAAGTCAACTTCTAACTTGACAAGAATCGGTATTTCAAAATCAATTTTAATTTTTTTTGTGAAATAATATTAATTAACTTTTTTTCTCCTCTTACTATAAAAAATTAATGAACCTATTAAGCAAATTAAACCCGAACCAACTGCTAATTTTTCACTAAGATATTCAAAGGATGGAATCCCCATAAAAACAAACATCGAACCCGTAACTAAGAAGGCAATAGCATAAAGCCCCATTAATCCTCCAATTACAGAAGAATCTGATTCTTCTTCTATTGGTGCGGGATAGAAAGTTTTGTAAAAAACGCTGTTACTCTTTCATTTAAGCAATGTTGGATTGTTAGAAATAATTAAATCAATATTTTGATTCTTATCACTAATTACTCTCAAAATATTACCAAATAAACTTTTTTGCATTAAATCAATTTAATATCGAATGTGATATCAAATTCATTAGTAAAAGACACAAATCCGTTTGGTGTTAAATTGAGACCTGTTCTTTCGTCAAGAGGTTGATTCTGTCCATTAAATGTTAACCCACAGTCTTGGGAGAAAGCCTTATAAGTATTAAAGCTAAATAGAAAAACTAATAGAAGTAACATATTATAACGATTTGAATATTTTAATTTGTAAATAGTATTCATAATATTATATTTTCAATCTAAAGTGAACTTTTCCTAAGAGAGTATTTAGTTAATAATTCAAATATAAATGTTTTTTTTTATTTCTTGTTAATTTTAATTTTTGGTACTCATTTCTACGATTAATAATTGCAATCTTCTTCAATTTTTGTCTTTCTTTTAATATCATTTCACCTCTTCCCAAATACACATCCGCAGGTGTTAAGTTTTTTAATGATTCACGATATCACTCATTATTGTATCGTTTAACAAACTTTTGTAAAGCAGCTTCTAATTTTTCTGGCGCCAAGTAATTATAAAGTTTCACAACGTTTATAATGGTTCTGTGATAGCGTACAATCTTTCCTTGTGTTTGTGGATGATTGGGTCTGATGCACTTGCTGCATTTGATAATTGTCTTTTAAATAAAGTTTTAATTTGAAGAGATACAGAGATACAAACTTTTCGTATATTTTATATAAATTAAGGTTTCTATTCTTAACTTTTTACGAGGGTAACGTTAGCTTATCCTCACCTTTGAAATTATTTTTTTGACTAAATAAAGCATTGGTTTTTGATGTTCGATATTTTCTATTTTTGATCAAATAATGAAACCCTCTCTGGAAATACCAAATATTGGAACTTTCGTTTTTTATAGTAATCCAAAGAATCATAGAATTTACAAGGGGTTTTGGACTATATCATACATTTTTTTATATTATTTTATATTTCTAAATGGTATTTACTACTAATTTGTTTAGTCAGCTCTTAAAATGGTTAACTTATTCAGCTAGAATCTTTATAAAAAAAAGGCTGTCCGAAAGGACAGCCTTCTCTGATAAATAAAAATTAAAATTATTTCTTAATCACTCGAAGTGTTTTCATTTCTTCCCCTTGCGTTACAATTACAATGTAAACTCCAGATGGATAATTATTTCCTACTTCAACTGAATTAGATTCTTCTTGACGTTGTTCGATTAATCGTCCTGTCATATCATAAACCTGAACCCCTGTTGTAGATTTTCCTTTTCCTAAAGATTGAACCTCA
>CANKLD010000050.1 GCA_947483095.1 Bacteroidota bacterium | reverse complement strand
ATGGCAAAAGATTTGCCTAAAATGCACATTCCAACTTGTATAATTTGGGGTAAAAACGACACGGTAACTCCGCCCGAAGTGGCATTAGAATTTAATAAGCTTTTACCTAATTCAACTTTATATTGGATTGATAAATGTGGGCACGCCGCGATGATGGAACGGCCAGATGAATTCAACGAAGTCATGCTCAAATGGCTACAAAAGGTAAATTTATAAACTAATTTCACCAAATAATTTCTAAAATTGTTTGGTGTTTTTTTTAACTACCTTTGCAAAAACCAAAATTGAATATGAAAATTAATACCGCCGAATTTATTATTAGCAATTCTGAAGTAGATAAATGTCCCAAAGATTTTTTGCCAGAATATGCATTTATTGGTCGGTCAAACGTTGGAAAATCATCTTTGATAAACATGCTTACCAATCATAAAAATTTAGCAAAAACATCAGGGAGACCAGGAAAAACTCAACTGATAAATCATTTTTTAATTAATAACAATTGGTTTCTTGTTGATTTACCGGGTTATGGTTATGCCAAGGTTTCTAAAAAAACCAAATCGATATTCCAACAATTTATTACTGATTATTTTGAAACTCGAGAGCAATTGGTTTGCGCTTTTGTTTTAATTGATATCCGTCACGAAGCTCAAAATATCGATATTGAATTCATGTCCTATATGGGAGAAAGTGAAATTCCTTTTTGTATTGTATTTACCAAAGCAGATAAAATTAGTAAAGTGAAAATTAATTCACATATTGCTGCTTACAAAAAACAAATGTTTGCCAACAATTGGGCTGAAATGCCGCATCATTTTGTGACCTCAGCAACAGAAATGACCGGAAAAATGGAATTATTGACTTATATTGACGAAGTAAATCAAGAAGTTTTTAAAAACAATAGTGAGTTTTAAGTTGATTCTATTTTAATATTTCCAATTTCTCGGCAAAATAATCACAGAAATCTTTCATTGTTTCCGACATTTTTTCATCACCAGTTGCGCGCAAATAAGTGTCTGACATAGCAACTAAAGTTTGATGAAAAAAAAGTTTCATTTCATCCACCGGCATGTCTTTTGTCCATAAATCAATACGCAAAGATTCTTTCGTTTTACTATCCCAAATAGCGAGCATAATTGCTTTAGCTTCTTCAGAATTTACCCCGCCATCTTGTGCGGACCAGCTTAATTTTTCTGGTACTTTATTTTCGTCTAAATCTATGAAAAAATTAATTTCAGAGGTTGAATTTGCCATTATTTTTTAGGTTTGTATTTGGATTTTTGAAATAGTTCTATAGGATCCATTTGCAATAATTGCTGCAAATTTACCTCATTATTATTCATAAATGAACGAACGATTTGCCAGCCTACCCAAGTCCCAACTCTCCCAGGTGATTCTTTATCAATTTCAAGATAAAACTTTGAAAAAGGGGCTGGTGTAATAAATCGGCTTGGTAATTTTGAATCGGTGCTATATAGCAATTGTTCTTCCATAAAATTTCGCCACATGTAACTTTCATTTTCTTGACACCAAGTTATTTGCTCTAGGGTGTAGCCAATTTTATCCGCATCGGAACATTCCGGCAATAAAACATCTTTTAAATAGAGTTGCTTTCCGGCATAAACCATGTAGGAAAGTAAACTTTTATTGTTTCCAAATGGTATTTTGGTTACAGAAAAGCTCGAAACGATGTCGGGCATAATTTGATGCGGCTCAAAATTTTGTTTTAAATATTCTGGAAATTCATAAAATTTATGACTTTTACCTAAATATAAATCAAGAGAAATTAATACTAAACTATCCGTATAAATAGCTTTATTTTGATAATCCATTTCAGAAATCAAGGCAATTACTTTTGGAGTTTTAGTATTTGGAAAATAATATTTTATGTGTTGGAAAAGCGATTCTAAATCGGAATTTACTTTTTCAAAATTGGAATGTTTTTTTTGAACTTCAGAATACAATTCTCGGTAAAGTGGATTATTAATTTTATTGACCCAAACTGAATCTGGAGTTTCGGCAGAAAAAAAATAAGGGTATTGCTGTTTGACTTTAAGGAGGTTTTCCGCAGGAGTTTCATAGAAAATTTTATCGAAACGTTCTACTTTAATTGACATTGGAATTTCGTCGATTTCTTTTTCGATTTTACTTTTTTTATCGCAAGATGCCAAAAGCACCAATAATGAGAATAAAGACAACCATTTTTTCATATTAGACATTTTTTAGCCCTGAGTACTTCACCTAACTTTTATTTCCAGCGGAGTTCAGTGAACTTCGTTTGCAGTGGAAATCCTTTTTTTGAGGCACGAAAAAAAAGATTGCAACGGAAAGCAGGAAATTGCTCCAAATAATTATTATTTTTGCAAATATACATTGCAGTACTATAAACTATAACAAAAAATGTCTAAAAAAAGTACAATTCAAGTTGAAAAAGTGAACCAACATATTGTGAACTGGTTAAAAGAGTACGCAATTGCTTCAAAAACCAATGGTTTTGTTGTTGGTATTTCGGGTGGAGTAGATTCGGCAGTTACTTCTACCTTATGTGCACAAACGGGATTTCCAATTTTGTGTGTTGAAATGCCAATTCATCAAAATGAAAGCCACGTAAATCGCGGAAAAGAACATATTGAACAGCTTAAAAATAGGTTTCCAAATGTTCAAAGTGTTATCTCCGATTTGACTTCCGTTTTTGATGATTTTGTGAAATTAGTTCCAACTGGGGAGGATGAAAATAAAAAACACCTTGCTTTAGCAAATACTAGAGCGCGATTGAGAATGACCACTTTGTATTATCATGCAGGGATTAACGGCTTTTTAGTAGCGGGAACTGGAAATAAAGTAGAAGATTTTGGTGTTGGTTTTTACACAAAATATGGTGATGGCGGCGTTGATTTAAGTCCGATTGCCGATTTAATGAAATCGGATGTTTTTGCTTTGGGAGATTATTTAGAGATTCCAAATTCAATATTGATTGCCGAACCATCGGACGGCCTATTTGGCGATGCAAGATCAGATGAAGAGCAACTTGGCGCCAGTTACGATGAACTCGAATGGGCTATGAATGAGGATAAAAATGGTAAAACTACCGCTGATTTTTCAAGCAGAGAACAAATAGCATTTTCGATTTATAAAAGATTAAATACGGTAAATCAGCACAAAATGAATCCAATTCCGGTGTGCTTGATTCCAAAAGAATATAAATAGTTTACTTTAGCAAGATGATAAAATGGCTAAATAATTTATTTAATATAAAAGTCACCTCAGACAAATCGGATGATATGAATAAATTTTTAATAGTTGGACTTGGAAATATTGGTGCTGAATATGCCAATACCAGACATAATATAGGTTTTAAAGTCCTAGATTTTATTGCAAATAAAGAAGGGGCTAGTTTTAATGATTTAAAATTCGGAGCTGTTGCTGAATTAAAAATTAAAGGAAAGACCTTCCTCCTTTTAAAGCCAAACACTTACATGAATTTGAGTGGAAAAGCAGTACACTATTGGATGGAAAAAGAAAAAATATCTTTGGACAGGGTTCTAATTATTACTGACGATTTGAATTTGTCATTTGGAACTATTAGAATTCGATCAAAGGGAAGTGATGGCGGCCATAATGGATTGAAAAATACTACCCAAGTTTTAAATACTCAAGAATATGCTCGTTTTAGATTTGGAATTAGTGATGCCTTTAAAAAAGGAAAACAGGTTGATTATGTTTTAGGTAATTGGGATGAAGAAGAAAAAACAAAACTTCCTGAACGACTAGAAATAGCATCTGAAATTATAAAATCATTTGGATTAGCGGGTTTAGAAATTACCATGACTTCGTATAATGGCAAGTAACACTTTTTGGTATAGAATTTATTAAAATCTATTAATTTTGTTAAAATTTGTGGATTATATATAAAAATGTTACCTTTACGAAAATATTTTTAATGCTAAAAAATTACTTTTATATTGCTTTATCGGTACTTCTACTATTTTCTTTTGACGCGAAAGCCCAAGATAGTAAGGTGCAAGCTAGAAATCAAGAAACTTCAATTGAGGGCTTGAGTTTCTATCCAAACCCTGTGAGCAATGGTAAAATTTACATTACTTCAAAATTGTCCTTAGACAAAGAAATCACGATTTTTGATGTTTTAGGGAAAAAAGTACTTCAAACCATATTAAACTCAAGAGAGTTAAATATTTCCGCGTTATCTCCAGGTGTTTACATCATCAAAATCAAAGAAGGAGAAGCTACTGCGACTAGAAAACTTATAGTCAAATAGTTATACTATTTTCCTGTTAATAATTTAATGTAATATTTACATAGAATTTAATAATAAGTTTAAATTAATTCTTATTTTTGTTACTATTTTAATATCTAAAAAATAATTATGAAAAAAATTTACTTATTGTTATTTACAATAACATTTTCTGCGATTTCGTTTGGTCAAATTACTATTTCAGCTTTAAATTCTCCTTACACACAGAATTTTGACGGAATGGGAGCTACAGGAACTACATTTCCAACTGACTGGACTGGAATAAGATCATCAGGTACTGGTACTGTAAATCAAGTTTTATCACCTGTTGTAACTGACGGATCATCAAACTCTGGAGGTATATTCAATATTGGAACAACAGCAGCAACTGATAGAGGACTTGGTTCTTTAGCTTCTGGATCAACGGTTCCGGCTTTTGGAGCATCTTTTAGAAATGTTTCCGGCGCCTTGATTTCAAAAATATCTTTAGCAGGTGTAATGGAACAATGGAGATCTGGATCCGATGCAGTGGTTACTGAAAATTTAGTTTTTTCTTACAGCTTGGATGCTACTAGCTTAAATACCGGAGTTTGGACTACAGTGCCGAGCCTAAACCTAGTTGAAAAACTTACCGCAACCACAATAGCGGCAGCCGTAGATGGTAACTTATCAGCAAATAAAACTTCTATATCAAGTGACATTTCTCTTGCTTGGGCAAATAACTCAAATTTATGGATAAAATGGACCGATACTAATGATGCATCAAATGATGGCGCATTTTCAATTGATGATTTTAGTTTTACTGCAACTGAATCTTCAATAGCACCAATATTAATAATTAACACCCCTGCAGCTAACACCACTTTTTTACCATTATCAAGTGTAACTTCAGCAATTACAGTTTCAAATTTCACTGTTGCAAATGGAACTGGAAATGGTCATATTCACTACTCTTTAGACGGAGGAGCTCCTGTAATGAAGTACGACACCAATCCAATTGTTTTAAGTGGATTGTCTGCAGGCCCTCATACATTAATTTATACTTTGGTTGACAATAACCATAATCCTTTAAATCCATCTGTTTCTGCAAGTGTATCATTTACAATTACAGGAATATCTACGGTTGCAAATATTGCTGAATTAAGATCAGGAACTTTGAATGCATACTACACATTATCAGGAGCAGCAGTAGTTTCACACGTTCGTACTCCTGCAGGAACTGTTACAGTTAACACTACTAGAAATCAAAAATTCATTCAAGATAGTACAGGCGGTATATTGATAGATGATAGCGCTGGAAAAATAACAACCCCTTTTGCGGTTGGAGACAGCATGAGTAATGTTTCAGGTCAATTAATTAATTTTAATGGAATATTAGAATTGGTTCCTTTACAAGATCAAACCGTAGTGTCTTCAGGAAATTCATTAACGCCTGAAAACATTGCCATTAACGCATTAAATACAAATGTAGATAACTACGAAAGCAAATTAATTAGCTTTAATAATATTACAATAACAGGGGTTTCTACTGTAACCGCGGGAGTTACTACTGTCACTCCATTAACCGTAGGGCAGACATTTACATCTGCAACTAATTACAATGTTTTTGATGGAACAACTAACGGTATTTTAAGAACTGGATTTGCTGAAGCAAACTACATTGGAGCAATTATTCCAACAGTGCCTTTTAATATCACCGCTTTAGGATATGATAATGTTTCAACAGCTAACCCACCCGTTTTAACTCCACAATTTATTCCAAGAAATGCTGCTGATTTTTCTGTAACACTTCAAACTCAAAACAACGAAATAGCCGGTTTAAAAGTATATCCAAACCCAGTTTCAAATGGTGTTTTACATGTTGAGTCTAACTTAAATACGGAAAGAACCATTTCGTTGTTTGACGTTTTAGGGAAAGAAGTAATAAAAACAACCACTTCAAATACTACCATTAATATCGCCAATTTAAATAGCGGTATTTACATAGTAAAAATTTCAGAAAATGGAAAAACTGCCGCCAAAAAACTGGTTGTGAATTAATTCCACTTTTCATTTATAAAAAAAACCTGTTCGTTTTGAACAGGTTTTTTTATGCTTTATTTTTATTTCTAATTGCTATATCTAGACATTACTCTTCCTAATTTATTTGAAAAGGAATTAATGAGCTTGGAGTAATCCATTGCTAATGACATCGTGTCTGAATTATCAACTGTTGGGTCTGGCAAAATTGATCCTTTTAATTCTTCGATGATTTTGTCTACTAAATACCATCTCATGGTTAAAATTGTTTCGGAAACGTATTGGCTGATCGTCTCGTTTTTTTGTTTAACAAATATATTTTGACCGCCCCAATCGTGCAATGCCAATTTTTCATCTTCCATCAAAATATCGGTTACTTCTTGAGCAAATTCTTGAGGCAATTGCATTAAATAATGCTCAATATTGAAAGCCTCATTCTGATTAAAATAATTTATTAGATTGGTGTAAATGTCTTTAAAAAGAGGATTTGCTAATTCAACCTCATCTTCCTGCAAACTCAAATACACTCTTTGGTGAACAAAATATTCTTTTTTCTCAACCGTGTTTTCAACCTCGCCGATGGCATTTGTTTTTAACAAAACATCTTCAAATTCTTCTTTACTATTTCCATAAAGAAGTAAAATCTTAATTATGGTTCGTTCTAGTTGGTATAAAACATCCACTTTTTCCACCTGATTTAAAGATTCACTCTTTATAACCTCAAATGATTTTTGGTCTTGTTTTATTTTTTTACCAATTTCAGAAAAGTCTTTTTTAATCAATTGCGCTAGCGTGCTCAATAAAACTTGCTCCGAAATATCCATTATTCTGGAACATTCCTGTATGTAAATTTCTCGTTGAATTCGGTCTGGAATCTTAGAAATACTTGCTACAATTTCACGAATTAACTCGGCTTTTTTTATTGGATCATTCTTGGCATCTTTCATCAATAAAGACGCTTTGAATTGAATAAAATCTTTAGAATTCTCTTCTAAATACAAAACCAAATCTTCATAAGGCATTTTCTTAGCAAAACTGTCTGGGTCTTCACCGTCAGGAAATTCACAAACTCTTACGTTCATTCCTTCTTCCAGAATTAAATCGATTCCTCGAATGGAAGCTCGCAATCCGGCGGCATCACCATCAAAAAGTACCGTTACATTTTTGGTCAACCTATTAATTAATCGGATTTGATCGGGTGTTAAAGCGGTTCCTGATGAAGAAACTACATTTTCAATTCCCGTTTGGTTGAATTGAATTACATCGGTATAACCTTCAACCAAAAAGCAATTATTTTGTTTTGCAATAGCTTGTTTCGCTTGAAAAATTCCGTAAAGCACTTTGCTTTTATGGTAAATATCGCTTTCTGGTGAATTGAGGTATTTAGCTGCTTTTTTATCATTGGTAAGTATCCTTCCTCCAAATCCCAAAACCCTTCCCGACATACTTTGAATTGGGAATATCACACGTCCTTTAAATCGGTCAAAAGGTCGGTCGTCACGTGGAATTGTCAATCCCGTGCTTTCCAAAAACTCTAATTTATACCCTTTACCGAGGGCTTCTTTTGTAAAAGCATCCCAGGCTTCAGGCGAATATCCAAGTGAGAATTTCTTAATGGTTTCATTGGTAAAACCTCTTTCCTTAAAATAGGTGTAACCAATGGCTTTTCCTTCCTCAGTGTTTAAAAGAGCATCTTGGAAATAATTTTTAGCAAATTCGGAAACCAAATACATACTTTCTCGAACATCGGTATTGGCTTTTTCCTCATCGGTTTGAACCGTTTCTTCAATTTCGATGTTGTATTTTTTAGCTAAATATCGAATAGCCTCCGGATAGGTAAAATGTTCGTGCTCCATTAAAAAGGCAACCGAATTCCCCCCTTTTCCGGAACTAAAATCTTTCCAAATTTGTTTTACTGGAGATACCATAAACGATGGCGAGCGCTCGTCAGAAAATGGACTTAATCCTTTGAAATTACTTCCTGCCCGTTTCAATTGTACAAAATCACCAATAACCTCCTCAACACGAGCAGTTTCGAAAACGGTATCTATGGTTGATTTTGAAATCAATTTTTATTTAGGTTCAAAGGTTAAGGCTCAAAGTTACCAATTTTTTTGAGTTATTGGATATTACTTTTTTCTTTCAATGACATAATTTACCATCATGATCAAAGAATTTTTATAGTCTGATTGCGGATAATTTTCTATTAATTGTAGCGCTTCTTGTTGGAATTGAATCATTTTTTGCTCCGCATAGGCAAGTCCGTTATTGTTTTTTACAAATGCAATCACTTCTTTAACTCTCTTTTTATCTTTATTGTGATTTTTGATGGAGTTGATCAACCAGCTTTTTTCTTTTGAAGTACAATTATTCAAAACATGTATTAAAGGCAAAGTCATTTTTTGTTCTTTTATATCAATGCCTGTTGGCTTGCCAATTGCCTCTTCAGAATAATCAAATAAATCGTCTTTAATTTGAAAAGCCATTCCTATAAGCTCTCCAAATTTTCTCATATTTTCCACCTGAATTTCATCATCTATTACCGATTTTGCGCCAAGCGCACAACAAGCAGCGATTAAAGTGGCTGTTTTCTTTTGGATAATTTCATAATAAATAGCTTCGGTAATGTCCAGTCTTCGTGCTTTTTCTATTTGAAGTAATTCCCCTTCGCTCATTTCCCGAACGGCAACTGAAATGATTTT
>CANKLD010000049.1 GCA_947483095.1 Bacteroidota bacterium | reverse complement strand
TTTCCCTAGAAAATGTGCTAAAAATTACTTATTTTTGTTAAGTACAAATTACAATCAGCAATTTTGAGTTTATATAAAAATCTTTTCAAACAAACTGCAATTTACGGACTGGCAACAGTTTTACCGCGTATGTTCAGTTTTTTATTAGTCCCATTATATACCGATTTGCTCCCTAAAGCAGCCTACGGAAAAGTGACCATCGTATTTGCATGGATGATTTTCTTCAATGTGATTTTGGCCTACGGAATGGAAACCACTTTTTTCAGATTCTATAATAACGAACCCAATAAAAAAGCGGTAATAGAAACTACCACTATTTCCTTGTTTTGGTCAACGTTGCTATTTCTTTGTTCCGCGTTATTATTGAAAAATCAACTCGCCGATTGGTCTGGAATCGACGTGCAATATATCATTTATACCACCTGGATTCTCGTTTTAGATGCCCTGGTAATTGTGCCGTTTTCTAAACTTCGAGCCTACCAAAGACCTATGGTTTATGCCGTTATTAAGATCGGAAATGTAGTAGTGAACTTGTCTTTAAACGTTTTCTTCCTAATTTATTTGCCGAAAATCGCTCAAGGAAATCCAGATAGTTTCTTAGGCTCTTTATATACCGAAAATTTTGAAATAGGTTATATTTTTGTTTCCAATATCATTGCTAGTTTCTTAACATTTATAGTATTATCGCCAAACTATTTTCACGTCAATTGGGAGTTTGACTTTGCGCTTTGGAAACGAATGATGCGCTACGGGTTGCCAATTATAGTGGCCGGAATAGCCTTTGCAATCAACGAACAATTTGACAAAATCCTATTAGGAAAATTACTTCCTGCCAATATTGCCGAAGCCGAAGCAGGCGTTTATTCCGCTTGCTACAAACTCGGATTATTTATGGTTTTATTTCGAACCGCCTATACGTTGGGAATTGAGCCCTTCTTTTTCAGTCATGCTAAAAATGAAAATGCGCCACAAACCTATGCGACAATTACCAAATATTTCGTCATTTTTGGGTCGTTTATTTTACTTTCTGTAATCGTTTTTGCCGATATTTTAAAATACATAATGCTCCGTGATCCCTCCTACTGGGAAGCCATGAAAGTGGTTCCACTAATTATTTTAGCTAACTTTTTCCTTGGAATTTACACGAATTTATCCGTTTGGTACAAGCTAATTGATAAAACCTATATTGGCGCCTATATTTCAATTTTTGGGGCATTGATTACGTTAATTTTAAATTTCACCTTAATCCCAATTATGGGTTATTATGGTTCGGCAATAGCTACCATTGCTGCCTATGGAAGCATGATGGCAATATCCTATGTTCTCGGTAATCGATATTATCCTATCCCTTACGACTTCAAAAAAATTAGTGGTTACCTAGGATTATCGATTCTGTTTTCCATTATTTCATTCTATTATTTCCGTGAAAATTATTTCATCGGAGTGCCTTTATTATTAGTATTTATGTATTTTATATACCACAACGAAAAAGAAACATTGAACAAAATTTTAAATCGTAAAAATAATTAGAAGCCATTCCCGCTATCCGCTATATCCTCGCTAAAAAGCGAGGGATGCCGCTTCTATCGGGGCTAAAAACGCTTAGAGTATCAAACACAATTTTAGATTACAAAAATGAAAATAAACATCATTAATAAATCACAACACGAATTACCAAACTACGAAACCATCGCTTCAGCAGGAATGGATTTACGTGCTAATTTAACTGAATCTATCACGCTAAATCCATTGGAAAGAACCATAGTAAAAACAGGTCTTTTCATTGAATTGCCAATAGGTTATGAAGCACAAGTTCGCCCTAGAAGCGGATTGGCAGCCAAAAAAGGAATCACCGTTCTCAATTCGCCAGGAACTGTAGATGCTGATTATCGTGGAGAAATTGGTGTAATTTTAGTAAATTTATCCCCCGATCCTTTCGTTATCGAAAATGGAGAAAGAGTCGCGCAATTAATCATCGCAAAACACGAACGTGCCCAATGGATTGAAGTTCAAGAATTGTCAGAAACGGCAAGAGGCGAAGGCGGTTTTGGAAGCACCGGAGTTAAGTAGACTCTAATCCCCCAAAGGGGTTGAAAAGAAAATAGTATAAATAATAAAATCCTACTTTCCCCAGTAGCAGTTCCCCCTTCGGGGGTTTAGGGGGCTTATATGAAAATAATAGTGCCAATGGCGGGCCGTGGCTCCCGATTAAGACCACACACATTAACCGTTCCAAAACCGTTAATTCCTATTGCTGGCAAACCTATCGTTCATCGTTTGGTGGAGGATATCGCGTCAGTAATCAATCAAGAAATTGAGGAAATTGCCTTTATTATCCATAAAGACTTTGGAAAACAAGTAGAAGTGGAACTGATTGCAATCGCCGAAAAATTGGGTGCCAAAGGAACCATTTGCTATCAAAATGAAGCTTTAGGAACGGCTCATGCAATAATGTGTGCTAAAGAATCCATGGAAGGGCCAATAGTAGTTGCCTATGCCGATACCCTTTTTAGAGCCGATTTTTCTCTTGATACCTCAGCCGATAGTGTAATTTGGGTAAAACAAGTTGAAGATCCAAGTGCTTTTGGAGTAGTCCAATTAAATGAAAACAATCAAATTGTTGACTTCGTAGAAAAACCAAAAGAGTTTGTTTCTGACCTTGCAATAATTGGGATTTACTATTTTAAATCTGGGGAAACTTTACGAGCCGAATTACAATATTTATTAGATAATAATGTTGTTAAAGGTGGAGAATATCAATTGACAGACGCACTTGAAAACATGAAAGTGAAAGGGCTAAAATTTGTCCCAGGAAAAGTAGACGAATGGATGGATTGCGGAAATAAAAATGTAACTGTAGAAACCAATTCAAGATTACTAGGTTTCCTTTATGCCGACGGTGAAAATCTAGTTGATTCCTCTGTTATTTGTGAAAATAGCACCATCATTCAGCCTTGTTTTATCGGTAAAAATGTAACGCTAGTAAATGCTACTGTTGGTCCAAATGTTTCGTTAGGAAATGGGTGTTCAGTTCAAAATGCAACTATAAAAAATAGTTTAGTTCAAAATCAATCTACCATAAAAAACGCCAATTTAGACAACGCAATGATAGGAAGTTTTGCCAGTTTTGATGGTAATTTTACGAGTATCAGTATTGGAGATTACTCCATTTTAGAATAAATGAAACAACTAATTTTTATATTCCTTTTTACAGTTTTGCAATGCAATACGGCATCGCTATGGGCACAAAATATGCCCGAAGATGTGGCTTTAGAAAAAGATGACTTTGAAGATTCGTTCTATGAATCATTAAAGCAAAAAGGAATTGAAAATTATGATAAAGCAATTATCGAATTAGAAAAATGTTTGAAAATTCAACCCAATAATGCTACTATTTATTTTGAACTGGGAAAGAACTATTTCGAAGAAAAAGAGTACAAAAAAGCCTACGAATCATTTGAAAAAGCAACAAAAATAGATCCAAATAACCGCTGGTTTTGGGCTGGAATGTACGATGTATGTTATGAAAATAAAGAATTTGAAAAAGCAATTCCAATTGTTTTAAAACTGATAGAATTTAAAAAAGAATACAAAGAAGAATTGGTGTCGCTTTACATGAACACCGATCAATATGAGAATGCATTAGAGCTAATAAACGAATTGAATGATCAGGTTGGGAAATTAGAAATGCGAGATCTTTATAAAGCCCAAATTCTTCAAGATCTTAAATTTCATAGTGCAGAACGAATTAATTTATTGGAACAAATTAAGAAAAACCCAAAAGAGGAATCGAATTATATTGCATTAATATTTTTATACAATAAAAACAATCAAGAAGAATTAGCGCAACAAATTGCAAAGAAATTAGAATTGGAAATTCCGAATTCAGATTGGGCAAAAGTGAGTTTATTTAAATTGTATTTGAAAAATAATGATGGGGAAAATGCAGTTAAAGCAATGAATTTTGTTTTAGGGAGTCTGAAAATAGATCAAAAAATAAAACACAGAATATTTAATGAATTTCTACTATTTATTAAAGATAAACCGCAGTTTGATTCCGATTTAGAGAAAGCCGTTTCCTATTTTGATACTGATAAATCGGTTGAAGTTGCTAAAGAATTAGGCAAATTTTATCATAATAAAAAGAACTGGGAAAAAGCAATTCGTTTTTATGAAATCCAATTAAAAAAAATACCCGACGAACTAGAAACGGCATTACTTTTGTTTGAATGTTATACTGAAAAAGGGGATTTTGACGTTATAGAAAAGAAAGGAGAACTCTTTTTACAAATTTATCCAACGCAACCTCAATTTTATTATTATTTAGGATTGGCTTATAACCAAAAAGGATCTTTTAAAAAAGCAAAAGACGTGCTAGAATCTGGTTTAGATTTTATTGTTGATAATCCAAAACTTGAAATCAATTTCAATATTCAATTGGGCGAGGCGTATAATGGATTGGGAGATTTAAAGAAAAAAGAATACTATTTTTCAAAAGCCGAAAGTGCTTTAAAAAACAAAAATTAATGAAAAAATATATTGGTTTACTATCATTTTATTTCCTTGTTTCCTGCTCAGCAAAAAAAGCAGTAATTGCTGAAACAACTATAAATAATAAACTAACGGCGGATAAAATAATTGAAAATCATTATAAAAATAAGTTGAATTTTAACACCTTATATATCAAATCCAATGTGAGTTATAAAGATCCTAACCAATCTCAAAATGTTACTGCGGAAATCAAAATAAAGAAAAATGAAATTATTTTAGTTAGTATTAGAATATTAGGAATTACGGTGGCTAAAGCATTAATAACTCCTGAAAAAGTACAATACTATGAAAAATTAAACAGCAGTTATTTTGACGGAAATTATTCGACTTTAAGCAACCTTTTAGGAACCGAATTGGACTTTCAAAAAGTTCAAAACTTACTTTTAGGAGAAGCATTTGATAATTTAAAAACGGGCAAATACAATTTCACTCTAGAAGACAATAAATACAAACTAGCCTCTGTTTCAAATTCAGGCATCAGCAAAACATTCTATTTATCTGGGGATAATTATTTAGTTAAAAAAGAAGAGATTTCCCAACCAGGATTAGAAAGAATGTTGCTAATAATTTATCCCGCACGTAAATCTGCTGAAGAATACAATTTGCCATCAGGAATTTCAATCGAAGCCATTCAAAAATCAGAAAAAACAACAATAAATATCAATTATAATTCAATTTCTTTCAATGAGGAACTTTCTTTTCCATATTCTGTTCCAAATTCTTACGAGAGAGTTTTTATTAATTAAATTTGCAAAAATATAGCTTCAATATGTCAAAATTTATTTTTAGTTTTTTAATACTTTGCATTTCCTGTTCCGTTTTGGGTCAGGAAGACCAGCAAAAAAAATTGGAGGAGCGTAAAGCTCAAATCCAGAAAGAGATTCGTGAAACTGAAGAGCTGTTGCAAACAACTAAGAAAAAAGAAAAATCGGTTACAAAACTAATTTTGATTCAATCAAGTAAAATAAAACTAAAAGAAAAACTGATAAATACAACTGAAAAACAAACAAAATTGTTAAGTAATGATATGTATATTAATCAGTTAGAAATTAATCGTTTGCAAAAAGAATTAGAGATTTTGAAAAAGGACTACGCAGCAATGATTGTAAAATCATATAAAAGTCGTTCCGAACAAAGTCGAGCGATGTTTTTATTATCATCAGAAAATTTTCTACAAGCCTACAAAAGAGTTCAATATATGAAACAATATACGAGCTATAGAAAAAATCAAGGGATTGAAATTAAAGGAAAAACAACTGAGCTTAATACTTACAATCAGAAAATTGTAGTTCAAAAAAGTGCAAAACAAAAATTGATTGAAGAAAACGAAAAAGAACGTTTAGAACTTCAAAAGGAAAAACGAGAACAAGAAGTTTTAGCAAATTCAATTAAAAAAGACAAGAAAAAATATCTTGCTGAAATCAAGAAAAAACAACAGGAAACAAAAGCAATTGATCAAAAAATAGACCGATTGATTCGTGAAGCGATTGCGGAAGCAAATAGAAAAGCAGCTGAAGCCAATAGAAAAGCGGTAGAAGCAAACAGAAAAGCATCGCCAAATAATACAAAAATTCCTACCAAAGAAGCCGTGGTTGCAGAAACAAAAGCAATAGAATCTTCTGCTAAAATTGTATTAACTGCCGAAGGGAAAATTTTAGCTGATAATTTTAAAGCCAATAAAGGACGTTTGCCTTGGCCAGTTGAAAAGATGGTGTCAATTTACTCTGCCTATGGCGAACATCCTCACCCAGAATTTAAATCTCTGGTAATTAAAAATAGCGGTGTAGATATTGAAACAGAAAAAGGAGCTAGTGCAAGAGCCGTTTTTGGCGGAGTGGTAACCAGTATTATGGTGTTTTCTCCGGTGAATACTGCTGTTATGATTCAACATGGAGATTTTTTCACGGTATACCAAAATCTAAGTTCGGTTTCCGTGAACAAAGGAGATAAAGTTTCTATAAAACAAACCATTGGCAGAGTTAGAACTAGCGGTGATAGTGGAAAAACTATTCTGAAATTCACCATTTCGCAAAATACAACCTATTTTAATCCGTCGAGCTGGTTATATAATATGTAAAAAAAGGGAGTCTAAAATTGACTCCCTTTTTTTTTAATCAAAAAGTGCTTTTAATTCTGTGGCTTCATTTGGTTTCATCTTTCCTGCCAAAACCAAACTCAATTGTTTTCTTCGTAATGCTGCGTCAAATCTAGCTTTCTCTAAATCAGTTTCTGGAATTATAGCAGGCACTTCAACAGGACGACCTGAATCGTCAACAGCAACAAAAGTATAAATAGCCTCATTGGCCTTACTTCTCGTACCTGTTTCCCTATCTTCAATCCAAACATCTATATAGACTTCCATAGAACTTTTGAAACTTCGTGACACTTTAGCTTCAATCGTAACAACACTTCCTAAAGGTATCGCTCTATTAAAAACAACATGATTTACTGATGCCGTAACAGCAATTCTTCGGGAATGTCTTCTGGCTGAAATACTTGCCGCTCTATCCATTCTTGCTAATAATTCCCCGCCAAAAAGATTGTTTAGAGGGTTGGTTTCACTTGGCAAAACTAAATCAGTTAATACTGTTAAAGATTCTGAAGGATGTTTTGGATGCATATTTTTTTTACAAAGGTAATTAGACAACATAAAAAAATCCCGATATTAACGGGATTTTTTATTTAAAACTCTTCAATTAAAATCCAAGCATTTGGATTTTCTAATTTTTGAATATCTGATTTTATTCTTTCAGCTTCCTCAAGAGTAGAAAAACTTCCGTAAAGTACAGGAAATAATCCATTAGAATTTGGCGCTAATCTTTTGGCTTTAAAGCCTTTTCTCGTGAGACGTTTAAATACTTTTTGAGCATTTTTTTCAAGTCTAAAGGAACCTGCAACTATATGATAGGGCCTATTTTCCTCTTTTAGAGATAAAGTAACTGATGGTAATGGGTTACTAATAACAAATGTTGCCTCTTGAATGGTACTTTGAACTTTTTGTTGTACCGCTTTTTCTACTATTAAGGTTTCTAAAGCTACCTTATCCTGGTATAATTTAATGCCCATTATTCCAGAGCATGATAGAGAAAACACTATTAATGCAGCATATTTTAGATAAGTTCTACCAATATTTCTATCAGAAATTAATTGAATTACCTCCTCTTCTTTAACATCTACAAAGACATGTTCTATTACTTCTCTCTTAATTGAAGGAGCTATTAAAGAGGTTAAACCAAATGAACTTGCTAAATAATTAACTTGTTCGTAAGGGGTAAAAACGATGTTTTTTTCAGCATTTAAATTAAATTCTCCAATACTTTTAAAGGAAATTTTATTTGCAGATTGCAATTCATTCTTCCATTTGGTAATTTCATTTTCAATAGATAATACCGCTGATTCATAAGAGATTTTCTCATTTTGAGCTACATGATTTGCCAACAATCCATCGTTATTTTTCAAAAACGAATTGAAAGAAATTAATTTCTTCGGAGGATAAAATCCATTACTGGCTTCGTGCCAATGAGCTGATTGAATATCAGTTAAAAAGGCCCCAAAACCAGGAATCGTTACACATTGATATCGATATAATAGCTGAGAAATGTAATGTTCTAAATTCATAATAACAAAGTTATACAATCAAAATAGTTATCAAAATTTTATTCGTAAAATTTATTAACAATTTTCAAAAAAATTCTTATCTTACTTACATAAATATATGCCATGAATGAAACTGAATTGTATTATCTATTAGCGTTACAAAAAGTAGAAGGTGTGGGCGATATTGTTGCTAAAAAACTACTCACCCATTGCGGAGAAGCAGCTGCAATTTTCACTACTAAATCATCCCAACTTGCCTCAATTGACGGAATTGGATCTGTTTTAATTTCAAAATTAAAAAATAAATCCATATTTGCTAAAGCAGAAGCAGAATTAAAATACATCGAAAATAACGGAATAACCGTTTCTCATTTTCAAGACAAAACCTATCCTAATCGACTAAAACATTGCATTGATGGACCGTTGTTGCTTTTTTCTTCAGGCAATATTGACTTTAACAATAGGAAGATAATAAGTATTGTGGGCACACGCAAAATCACCTCTTATGGAACTGAATTTTGCAAATCCCTAATCTCCGAATTAGCGCCCTTAAATCCAATAATAGTTAGCGGTTTTGCTTACGGTGTCGATATTGTTGCGCACCAAGCGGCAATAGAAAACGATTTACAAACTATTGGAATAGTCGCCCATGGATTGGATCAAATTTATCCAAGTTCCCACAAAAAATACGTTTCTAAAATGGAAAAAAACGGAGGTTTTATGACTGAATATTGGAGCGACACCAATCCTGAAAAGGAGAATTTTGTAAAACGAAATCGGATTGTAGCCGGTATTTCTGAAGCTACAATTGTAATTGAATCTGCAATAAAAGGAGGCTCCTTAATAACTGCCAATTTAGCCAACGACTACAATCGGGATGTTTTTGCTGTGCCAGGCAGAACTTCTGAT
>CANKLD010000048.1 GCA_947483095.1 Bacteroidota bacterium | reverse complement strand
CTTCCCTTTCAGGAAGCATTCGTTCTTTGCAGAGAGGAAGGGATTCGAACCCTCGATATGTTGCCATATACACGCTTTCCAAGCGTGCGCCTTCAGCCACTCGGCCACCTCTCTATTTGGGTTTGCAAATAACTAAAAAAAAAGTCGTTAATAAAAGTTAATTGAGCAGATTTATGATATTTCACCACGGATTGAAGTTTCAAAATAATTTTTGAAATCTTTTGCTGGAACTTTTTTCCCAAGTAGGAACATTAATTTGGTAACCGCAGCTTCAGTAGTGATGTCTTTTCCGGAAATGACCCCAATTTTTTTCAATAAGGTGCTTGTTTCATAATGGCCCATAGTTACACTTCCGCCAGAGCATTGGGTAACATTGACAATATGTAAACCGCTTTTAATGGCTTTTTTAAGAAGTGAAATAAACCACTCATTTGTTGGGGCGTTACCAGATCCATACGTTTCTAATATAATTCCTTTTAAGTTTGGAATATTTAATATTGCAGACAATACCGATTCGTTAATTCCTGGAAATAATTTAATTACTGCTACATGATCGTCTAATTCAGTATTGATTTTAAATTTTTTACTTGATTTAGGTAATAAAAAAGGAGTGTTTATTTTTAAATGCACCCCAGATTCCGCTAATTCAGGGTAGTTTGGTGAAGCAAATGCATTAAAATGTTCCGCATTGATTTTCGTAGTTCTATTTCCACGGTACAACTTGTATTCAAAATAAAGACCCACTTCTGAAATAACGGCTTTATTTTTTGTTTGTAAAGAAGCGATTTGAATTGCGGTTATTAGATTCTCTTTTGCATCGGTTCTTAAATCTCCAATAGGCAATTGAGAGCCAGTTATAATTACCGGTTTAGATAGATTTTCCAGCATAAAACTCAGTGCCGAAGCGGTATAGGACATCGTATCTGAACCATGTAAAACTACAAAACCATCAAATGCATCGTAATTGTTCAGAATAGTATTAGCAATAGAAATCCAGTGAATCGAAGTCATATTGGAGGAATCCAAAGGCTTTTCGAATGATATGGTTTCTATTTCACAATCTAGTTGTTTTAATTCGGGGATTTTAGATATTAATTTGCTGAAATTAAAAGCTTTCAAGGCACCCGTTTCGAAATCTTTCACCATTCCGATGGTGCCACCTGTATATAGTAATACTATTTTAGACTTAGATTGCATCTTCTAATTTCATTTTATTGACCACCGGATTGGCATACATTGCTAAGAAACTTTGCTTTAAGAATTCATTAGAATGATCAATTCTCATTTCTAATCTACGTTCAAAAAGTGCTTTTTCATCTGGAGTATATAAATGAGAAAATTCTGTTGAAGCGTTTAAAATATCATAAGCGATATAATTGGTAGGCCATAATTTATAGTTTTTGATAATTGAATTATCCAAAACTAGAGCCAACGCTTGAACTTGTTTATTGGTGTTTTCAAATTCTAACCCTATAGCATCCAACTCGGTATCTAGTATTTTTCCAACACTAATATGGATTCTTTTCTTCGGGCCCATAATTCCACTTAGTAGCGTATTAAAATCCTCATTTTTCGCTTTTACATACACTTCATTATTTGCTTCAGCTAGTAATTGTGGCATTTTTAAGGCATCTGTAGGGTCATATTCGTAAGAAATGGACACGGGAACAATTTTAATTTTCTTAAAATAGTTGATCGCATTTTCCTCGTTTGAACCCATGGCAAGCATTTTTAAAACTCCAGGATTTGTAGCGTCATTTCCGTCTTTGGTGCGTCCTTCCCGCTGTGCAATCCAAACCGATCTGTTTTCTCTTAATAATAACTGAGCAATATATTCCGACAATAACTTGGAACTTTGTAATAATTCTCTTGGCGGTAACCCTCTTAAAACAAGGAAGTTCCTATTTATTTTCGCTAAGATATTCATGAATGATTTTTTAACCAAGTTGTCCCCAATTGCTGAGGCGGTCATCAATAATCCATGGTCAAACAAACACCCATTTAAAATAGAAGTATCTAAAATAATGTCTCTATGATTGGAAATAAATAAATAAGAGGTGTTTTGTTCTAACGTTTCGAATCCCGATGTAGTTACCCCTTCAGAAGTAAGCTCTATTACTTTTTGTATGGAATGATAAATAAAATTACTTTGAAAATCTCTAATGGAATAGGTTTTCTTCAATTGTGTTTTCCAAACCTCTTCATCAACTCCGGGAAATGTAAATTCCATTAATGCCTTCATCATTGGATGGTCCACGGTGTCTTTTAAAGCACTGTTTATTTCGGCGTCATAATAGGGTCTTATAGAATCAAATTTTGACATTTACATTTAAGTTTTATTCACAAATGAACGAAATTTTATCGAATTTATACTTTTAAAGTGATTAAACCCCGAAAACGGCTTTGGAATTTTCCGTAGTTTGGATAGCAATTTCTTCAGATGATAATCCATAAAGCGCAGCTAATTTATCAACTACATTCAGAATATAACTGCTTTCATTTCTTTTTCCACGAAAAGGAATTGGCGCTAAATATGGAGAATCGGTTTCTAAAACAATATTCTTCAAGTCAATTTGATTGATAAACTGATCGATTTTGCCATTTTTGAAAGTGACTACTCCTCCTATTCCGAGTTTCATATTATAGGAAATAGCTTGTAATGCTTGTTCGTAGATTCCTGAAAAGCAATGAAAAATTCCAAATAAATCGGCTGATTTCTCTTCTTCTAATATTTCAAATATCTCATCAAAAGCGTCTCGACAATGAATTACAATGGGTAATTTATATTTTTTTGCCCATTGAATTTGTCTCCTAAAAGCAATTTGCTGTTCTTTTAAATGGGTTTTATCCCAATACAAATCAATCCCGATTTCGCCAATTGCATAGAATTTTCTGGTTGCCAATTCCTGTTCTACAATTTGCAATTCGTCCAAATAATTGTCTTTTACATACGTTGGGTGCAACCCCATCATTAAAAACACATTTTCCGGATAATCCGATTCTAAAGCATACATTTTTTGGATATAATTGGAATCAATTGCAGGAATGAAAAAACGAGTCACGCCATTATTTATAGCACGTTGCATCATTTCGTTACGATCAATGTCGAATTCTTCAGAATATAAATGGGTATGGGTATCGGTGATTGTCATTTTAATTTTTCAAAAAACAAAGGTACTATTTTGATTGGTTTTGAATTCAATTTACAAATAAAATCCCGTTTAGAAACTAGACAATAATTGGTTTTTTTAGAAGCACACGATTTCGTTTTACTTAACGATTCCACCTGCCATACGCTATATCCACGCTAGGGCGTGGGATGCCGCTACTGTCTGGGCTAGAAATTGCGTTTTGGTTTTCATAATAAATTTCATAAAAACCACTAAAAAATTAAATTGTCTACACCTGACGGGTTTTGAAAACCTGTCAGGTATTTCTGGACACAAGCGAGACGCTCGCACTAGCTGGGGATGCCGCTACTGTCTGGGCTAGAAAAAGCGTTTTTATTTTCTTTTTAAGTACTAGAAAAATAGAAGCATTTCCTATTAGTTGTCATTTTCAATCTTTATACAACCCGAAGAAGTGTTAAAGTTTTAAATTTCTAGTTATTAAGAATTTTCACATTAATATTATCAGTACATTTATAAAATATACAATCAATTGTATTTATTATCGAAATAAAATTCCATTATTTCTTTGTTCAAAGGCAAGCATTTCGTTTTGCCGCTATTACCTCCCTCAAAAAGAATGCGCAGTCCAAGAGACAAATACAACTGTTGTGGTTGTTTTGTGGTTTGTAAAATAGAAAAAAATAATGCGAAACAAAACTTCGCCGATTTACCTCAATTTGGGGTTATTGTGAAAGGTGGTTTCGCCAATGTACAAGTTGGCAAAAATTTTTGACGACGAAAACGCAGAAAAATGACTAAAAAAAATAATCAAATGGATTATTTAACATAAAAGATGCGACTCGAAATTAAAATTAGTAAACAGCGGGGCGGTACATTAACCAAAGTTAAAAAACTTAAAAAATAGTACCTAAAGTTATCGTCCTTGCGGTAGTCCGTATCAATATAAGGGAAGAAAAATATATATTATGAAAAAAATATTTAAAATTCTATCATTAGTAGTAATTTTGTCTAGCCTTATTTTTATCTCATGTGAAAAAGATGGAGAAATTAAAACCGAGATAAATGAACAAAAAATAACTCAAAATTTAAAACAACTTTCTGAAGATTTTTTAGACAAAACGATTGAAATTGACAACGAATTTGCTAAAAATCAAAGAATTAATAGTGACGCTAGTTATAAAAACTCCTTATTACTTTCTAAAACAGAAAACGACATTAAAATTGTCTTAAAAAAAGCAGGTATATTAAATAGTGAAACTATATTAAAACTTGTTAAAGAAAGAATAAATTTGCAAAACAATTTTAGAATTAAAAATCCAGATTTTTACCTTTTAGATGAAAACAAAAGAGCTGATTTACTAAATAATCAATATGATTTAGTTTTAGAAAATTATATTGCTAATCAAAATAGTAATGCAAAAACTACGTCTTGTGCAGGACAATATAATACCGATATAGGAAGATGCAATAGAACTTATGGAAAATGTGCACTTGTTGCTGTTATAGCGGCGGCTGATGGATTATTTCCAGGATTAGTTGTTGGGGTCTTTTGTGCTTGGGATTTATCTGATTGCAAAAGTGATGCTAGAGAAGACTATGGATCTTGTATGAATTAAATATTTAATAAAAATGGAAAAACAAAATTTAAAAAAATCATTTATAGATAACTATACTTACATAAACTATTTTATAGTTTTTGTCTTTATTATTGTAAATTTAATTTTAGGAAGAGAATATATAAATATAACTTCTACATTTTTTATAATTATTATACTACCTCTTTTATTTATTAAAATTAAAAACGAGCTTACTTATGATAAAGAAAACGGCACTAAATCCGTTCAAAAAACTTTAGTAAGAATCTTATTAATTTTGGGCTTATTATTCATTATTTATTTTTTAATATAATTAGGAATAGTCATGTTAAAAATGTGCTGGTTGGGGTCTTTGTAATGCCGATTGGTTTCCTCAATTTGATAAATTATCTCAAAAAAACACAAGTACAAATGGTGGTGCAACTTTATTAGAATTTGACACAACTTTAAACAAGCACTTTATTGATATCTTACTTTCAGAAACAATTCCTTCTGATATTCCTGCGGATGCACTTACTCTAAGAATAGATGTCGATTTTGAATTAAATGTTAAACAAGCTGTAGGGCAAAATTTAACATTTAATCAAGGTGATTATCCTTTCAACAATTCACTAGGGAATTTTGGAGGTTATAGAATCTATTTAGATTAATAAATTAACGCATAAAATATTTAACTGCCGAATACAATGTTCGGCAGTTTTTTTTAAACATTTCAAAATGAAAAAAATTATTGCACTCTTTTTGTTAACACAATTTTATTGCTATGCTCAAGACACAATTATTAACGCAAAGGATAATTTAAATAAAATTTTTAGTGAAAATTTGGAGCAAGGTAAAGTTAACCTTTTTGTAACAGACATTAAAACATTAGATACCATTATTAATGAAAAAAAAGCAAAATATAAAATTGTTTATAGTTTTTCTAATACTTGTCACTTTTCTTTTAGTGCTTTTCCAGATTTAATAGATTATGTGAATTTAGACAAAAATTTGTTCCAATTGTTTATTGTTATAAGTAGTAGATTTGATGAAATTGAATCTATAAAAAAATACTTTGAAAAATTAGAATATTATGAACCAGTTTACATATTAGACACTAGTATTTATGGTAATAGAAAAAACCCTTCTGTTCGAAATGAATTAATGATTTCAAAACTATGTAAAGATTGTAATAGTAAAAAGATGGGTTTTTCAGATTTATTCATCCGAGACAACAATAATAATATTGTTTATCATTCAAATTATAATATTCCATGGGAAACCATTTTTTTAGAAATAAAAAGTATGAAATAATAACAAAAAAGTCTTAATATTATAACGTTTTACAACAATGCATATTGATTGAAATGATTTAAGAATCTGAAATAAATTAAGATTGACAAATCTTAAAGGACGTTCTGTGTAGATAAATTCGAAGTACTATTTTTCTTCTATATTTGAAATGATTTCAGTAATTTGAAGTTTTAAAATTGGGATATTTTCTACTGCCGTATCCCAAATGGTTTCTAGCCTAACTCCAAAATATTCATGAGACATGAAATTCCTCATTCCTCTAATTTTGTACCATTCTATATCTGGATAATCATTTTTAATTTGATCCGAAATATGATTAGAAGCTTCCCCAATAATTTCAAAATTCCTAATCATAGCATCTTGTTCTATCCATCTACTTTTAAAAACTGCAACCGTTTTACAAGAATTTACTAAAATTGTAATCTTTTCTATGCAATCTTAAATATGTTTAAGTCTAAATAAATCACTTTCTAAACTAGGTTTCATATACTATTTTTGCATCATTTAAAATACGTGCTTTTAATCTAGGATGTATTGCTGTAAATTCTACTAAATCAACTTCTTTTTGAAGTTTGTCTTGCAGCTCCATTTGTAGTCCAACCAAATCAAATAGACTGTATTTTGAATCAAAAGAATATAAAATATCTATATCGCTTTCCTTTGAGTTTTCATCACGGGAATAGGAGCCAAAAATCCCAATCTTACTTGGTTTAAATGGTTTTAAAGTGTTGATAATGATATTAATTTGTTGTTCTGAAATCATAGTACAAATGTAGTAAATTAATTCAATATTTTGATTAAACCTATTGGGCACAATTATTTTTTGGCACTTAATTTTATAAAAAAAACGAGTCGTAACTCGTTTTTTATAAACCTATTAAGGCTCAAACGCCCCCGCTGCCGTGCGAATCCTTTCGCATGGTTCTTGATAATAATGAAAGTTTTTACTAATTTTGGTAAAAAGAACAAGTTATGACTAGAAATTACAAGTTTCATAACCAGCTGCGCCACTGACTATGCAGGTGAATAAGGAATGTTAGAAGGTGTTTGTGTTTTTCAATATTTTAAATAGTAGAACCACACGAAAGTATTCGTGCGGTAGCGGTGATTGTCATCATAATAAATTAGCGTTGCAAAGTTAGTATTTTGATTCGTTCGATTTGTATTTGCGAACGGAAAATCCTTTCAAAGGTTAAATTATGAAAGGATTTTTATTTTGCCAATCTATTATAGAACCAGATTTAATATTGCTTCACAAATGGATTCATGCGGGAGAAACTTAGATTTTAAGACACTAAAACCATGTGGTTCAATATTTTAATTTTTTATTAAACCAAATAAATTAAAATAAATAATTTGGTTATTTGGTTAGTAATACTATATTTGTGGTATAAATTTAACTTAAATAATAAATGAAAAAAATATTAAGCTTTATCGTTATTGCGATAATTATGACGAGTTGTAGTAGTGATAATGAATCCTCCTCTACTTTTATACCTTCTTTAACTAAGTTAGATTTGGCTGCCAAAGTACCTTCAAACTTACAAAAAAATTCTCCTCAAACCTATTCGCAAATCATTCAAATGGAAGCGTATATGAACATGGGCTCCATGTATATGAATAATACTACTGGAAAAAGTGCCTATACAAACACTTGGAGTTACGGTGGTTATACAGTAAATTATTCATACAATTTAGTTGGTAATCAGTATCAGTTTACTTATACAATGACACTAAATTCTGTAGTATATTCTTCAATAACGGGATGGCAAAATACGGATAGTACAGCTGGACATTGGAATTATTCTATAAACACTTCTGTTTTGGGGTCTGCAAATAATTCAAATTATAATATCACTTTTGATTGGACTAGAAGCACTATTGGAGACTACCATTTCGTGATGAACTTTGATATGGGAGCTACTAATAATTTACATTATGTAACAAACATTAATCATGATTTATCAGGAAACACCATTTATAGTTCAAATTCTGTTCAATATTATGGGGCAACATGGAATTCTACTGGACATGGTCAATTCACCAATTATTTAACGAATCCACCCACAGTAACAAATTTCTAATTATTATTTTATGTGATTAAGTTTCTTTTAATCATATTATTATAAATCCCGTTTAGTATCAACTAAACGGGATTTTATATTTTTAAATAGTTGCAAACTTTTACAATTCAAACGCCTTTTTAGGATTGTTATCACACAACAATTCCAATGGGTTTTCTAACGCTTCTTTAACCGCTACTAGGAATCCAACCGACTCCCTTCCGTCAATGATTCTGTGGTCATACGATAACGCAACATACATCATTGGGTGGATTTCAACTTTACCATTTACCGCAATTGGGCGCTCAATAATATTGTGCATTCCTAAAATTCCAGATTGTGGTGGGTTGATAATTGGTGTACTCAACATACTTCCAAAAACGCCTCCGTTGGTAATAGTGAAAGTTCCTCCGGTCATGTCATCAACAGTAATTTGTCCGTCACGCGCTTTTATAGCTAATCTTTTTATTTCTGCTTCAATTCCTCTGAAAGTTAAATTATGAGCATCTCTAACTACAGGAACCATCAATCCTTTTGGTCCAGAAACGGCAATTGAAATATCACAAAAATCATAACCTATTTTATAATCTCCGTCCATCATTGAGTTTACATCTGGGAATAAGGCCAAAGCTCTAGTAACCGCTTTGGTAAAAAACGACATGTATCCTAAACCAACTCCATCATGTTTTGCTTTAAATGCCTCTTTGTATTCATTACGCAAGGTGTTAATTGGCGTCATGTTCACTTCATTAAATGTCGTTAACATGGCCGTATCGTTTTTGGCAGCTACCAATCTTTCCGCTACTTTACGTCGCAACATTGATAATTTTGTTCTTTCAACACCTCTAGGGCCTCCTGTAGGAGTTCCCATTGATGGAACGGAGTTTACCGCATCCTCTTTAGTGATTCTTCCGTCTTTTCCCGTTCCAACAACAGTTGAAGGTTGGATGTTTTTTTCGTCTAATATTTTTTTAGCGGCTGGTGAAGGCGTTCCTGTCGCATAAGAAGTTGTTGCAACAACTGG
>CANKLD010000047.1 GCA_947483095.1 Bacteroidota bacterium | reverse complement strand
TTTTACCCAGTCTACTCTGGATTTACTAACCACAAATGCACTTGTTAATCCGGCAAACATCATAAACATACTTACCATTCCAAACAACAAAATCAATTTGTATGATCTTGCGTTTCTTTCTTTGATTTCATTAATTGACATACTCATAATTATCGTAAAAATTTATCTAAAATATAAACCAATTGTAATAAAGTAATATAAGAAACACTAACTAACATCAAGGTTCTTGCCGATTTTGCTGTTCGTGTATGGTATAATTTAACTGCATAAAATAACATCCAAAGTCCTAATAAAAGCACCACAACCGCTGAAATTTTTGTGATAAAAAATTGTCCTGTAAAGCCTAATACCGGTAATAAAGAAGCAATAATTAACCACAGCGTATATAATATTATTTGAAGCGCAGTAGAATTGTCTTTTTTTCCCGAAGGCAACATAAAGAATCCTGCTTTTTCATAATCTTCATACAAAAACCAACCGATTGCCCAAAAATGAGGAAACTGCCAAAAAAATTGAATTAAAAATAAAGTTCCTGCTTCAATTCCAAAGTTCCCAGTAGCCGCCACCCAACCCAACATAAATGGAATTGCTCCTGGAAAAGCACCAACAAAAACTGATAATGGAGTAATCGTTTTTAATGGAGTATAAATACAGGCGTAAATAAATATTGAAATGGCACCAAACATTGCTGTTTTTTCATTGATAGTATATAGAAGTACTTCACCAACAGTAGTTAACAAAAAGGCAATTGTTAAAGCGGAGTTTGGAGACATTCTTTTAGAGGGTACTGGACGGTTTTTTGTTCGATCCATTAACACATCTAATTCTTTTTCAATTACTTGGTTAAATGCATTAGAAGCGCCCACCATGCAATATCCTCCAATTGCTAGTTTCATTAGAACCACCCAATCTAGAGAGTGAAAAGAAGAAATACCTAACATAAATCCTGCTACAGAAGAAAAAACAACACTTACTGCCAATCTGGCTTTCGTGATTTCTAGAAAATCAGTGTAAATAGATTTAAAGGAAAGATTGTTTATTGTAGCGTTCAAAGCTGATTTATTGGTTTTTAAACTAGTGCAAAGATACTTTAAAAAATAGCATATCACAAAAGGAAAACTATTTAAAATAATGCTATAAATTATAATTTAACAAAAGTTTAGAAATCAATAATTATCAGAGGAAGATTCGCCATGAGCAATTAGTTTAGCCGCAGAAGTTCCAATCCTTTTCACACCTAATCGGATAAGGTTTATCGCTTCTTCATGATTTCTTACTCCGCCTGCCGCTTTAATTGGTAATGGAGAAGCGTTTTCGAGCATCATCATTATAGAAGGAAGAGTTGCGCCGTTTGGCAAATTGTCTTTAGTTTTATAAAACCCTGTTGACGATTTCACAAAAACTGAGGGATAAACGTCTTCTTTAAAATTGGAAATAACTACATTTTTTATCAAAGTCGAAAGTTGGATTATTTGCTGGTTATTTAGAGCTGCAACTTCAATAATCCATTTGATCACTTTGTTGTTTTGGATAACAAATTCAGTGCATCTTAGAATTTCTTCTTTTACAAGTTGGGTATTTCCTTTTTTAAAGGCTTGATAATTACAAACAAAATCCAAATCGTCAGCACCATCAATAATGGCTTGTTCGGCTTGTTTAATTTTTTTGGAGTAGTTGGAGTTGCCTTTTGGAAAATCTATAACAGTTCCAATATTTATTTTTGATTTTTGATCCGTTACCATTTTCTTGGCTTGGGGAACCATTTCTGGAAGGATCATAACAAGTTTAAATTTCTCGTCAATTGCTTCTTGAATACAATTAAATACCAATTTTCTATTTTCATTATCACTTATCCCAGCTTGAGTAGCTGTTTTTAAGTAGGTAGAATCCAAAAATGATTTTATATCCATCGGCTTTCTAAAATAAAAAAACGGTTAGATTTTGGTCTTGTTATTTGAATAATAATGCGCCGAAAGTAAAATTACCAAAGCTGTAAAAGCTCCTGAAATATTTGCAATCACATCTAAAATATCCCCATTTCTGGAAGTTGTAAATGCTTGTTGAGACCATTCAATTCCGATTCCGAAGACCAATGAAACAAAAAACAAAATAATAGGAATTTTATAATTAATTATATTAGTAGTTGATTTAAAATACAAATACCATAAAATAATAAACACAAAGTGAAATGTAAAATGAGTCAATTTATCAATATTATTAATTTCAATTTTGGGTATGTCGCTTGCTGGCCCTAAACATAGACGCAGAATTGAAAAGGTCCAAATTAACGCAGCCGATAAATAGCTATTTTTATGCACCTATTAGTGCTTTATAATCTTCACTTGATAATAAATCCTCGATTTCTGAAGGATTAGAAAATTTTACTTTTACCATCCATCCTTTTCCGTAAGGATCGCCATTTACAGTGTCCGGATTAGATTCTAAATCATCATTAAATTCAACAATTTCACCTGATAATGGCAAGAATAAATCTGAAACTGTTTTCACCGCTTCAACTGTACCAAAAACTTCGTCTTTAACTAAAGTTAGATCTAATGTTTCTACTTCTACATATACAATATCACCCAATTCTTTTTGAGCAAAATCAGTGATGCCCACTGTTGCAATTTCACCATCAATACTTACCCATTCGTGGTCTTTTGTGTACTTTAAATTTGAAGGAATATTCATTTTATTATTAGTTTTTATAATTAGTTTTTACAAAGATATTATTTACAAATGTATTATTTATTAATTTCCAAAATTATATCTGAGTGTAAAACCAGCTCGGATATTAGTCATAGGAAATGAAGTTGAAACTACGGCTTTAGAGAAGGAATGATCATAATAAAATATGGTTGTTAAATTTTTACTTAAAGAATAATCGGCTGTTAATTTTGCTGACCATAGATTCTGTCCTCCAGCCAATTGATTGTTATTATAATCTAAATAACGGACAATTGTTTGGTTATTTCTATAAGAAAAATCTGCTTTAATATTAATATCTCCCTTTAGAACCCCTTGCGAATTATCGGAAAATTTAGAAGAAATAGCAATGTCTTTAAATCGATAACCCATTCCAACAACAAATTCTAATCCGCTCACTTCGGTCAATAAATTATTATCAAAACTCAGCGATAAAGCTCTATCTTTTTTCATTTCTGCTAAAAACTTCATTGAATTTTTAAGTTCAAAATCCAATCTTACTAGAGGATTAAATTGTTCTACCAAATTCACATTGCCAATAATTGTTTTATTAAATAAATTCCCTCCTTTATCCAACCCATTTGGATTTAAATTGTAATCTAAATTAGATCTAAATGAATTAATTGTATAGGAAGATCGGTAACTATGTTGAATAGAGAATCGTTTAAAGTTCTCTTTAAAAAATTCATATCTCATTAATCCATTATATTTTGCTGTCCAGTTTGGAATTGGAAAATCTCTAAATGCTGATAATGAAACGCCTTTTGCAGCTTCGCCGATTTTATCATTTATTGCTCCTGTGTATGCCGCAAGGAAGGAAGGAAGCAATACCGCTTGACTGTTTTTTCCAAACCCTTTTGGAAAACCTTCAGCATCTATATTTACGGGATTAGACAAATCAATTCCTCTTTCTACTGCCAAACGATTGGCAATAATAATTCTATTCCCTCTAAAATCATCAAATGCCGAAGATTCGTTAATATCACTATTTCTGAAAGCTGTTTTAATCATAATGGTAGAAATAGCAAAGTTTCCTGTATAATAAGGTGATCTAGAATTATATTGTCCCCCTGAAACATCATATTGTTCTGAGAAATTGTCAGCATAGGTTCTGTCGGCTGTTAAATCAATTTTAAAATCGGGGAACAAGTCGATATTAGCGGTTATGTTCAAGGCTTTGTTGGTTACTTGCGTAAAATTCTGATTAAATTGTGGGTAATTGGTTAACCATCCATTTTTTGCAGCCTCATACCTTACATCATCTTGAGATCCAAAAACGAAACCTAATGTAGGTTTTGAAGTTCCTAAAAACCCTAACCCTGGGAGATACCCTGGCAAAGCGGTTCCTTTATTTTCAGTGTAATTAATTTGAATATTTTTTACACTTGTCAACACACCTCTAAGTCCAGCAATAAATAAATTGTCATCAGAACCATTTTGTTGTGGCTGATTATTAACTACTTTTTGACCCGGAACTGGGGCTTTTTTTGGAGCTTGTTGAACTGGTTTTTTGGCGGTTTTTACCAATCCAATATATCTATAAAACAATTCCATATTAAAGGAAGTATTCAATTTTTGTGCTGCTGAATTTTGAATAGTATTCCCTAAATTGTAAATTGTTCCATCTGTTGCTTCTATAGAAGTTAAAGCCGCAGACGATTTTAGCCAGCTATAATTTCCAGTGTAAGAATAGGTAGATTTAATAAAACTGAACAATGGAATTTTATTTATCGGCAATTCATAATTCATTGTCAATTGTTGTGTGTGCTGATTTGGATCTCCAACATCTAAATAGTTATCCCAAATAGTTACGGTATTATCTGGCATATTATTATCATTGATGTAGTTTCTAACAATATTGTTTGACGAAGCAGTGAAGTTAAATTTTAAAGCTTTTGTCAAATTATAATTGAATCCATATTGGTAATTAAATAAGAAATTTCTTCTATATAATGGATCCAATCCGATACCCGCAACTTCCACTTGACGAAATTCCTGTCGATTGTATTGTCTAATAATGTTAGTACTAAAGGAAATATTTGAAGGCAAATAATTAAAATTAAAGTCACTTAGTAACTTCCAATAATCGCTTTTTTGGAAAATTTTCGTTTTTTTGAATGGCTCAAAAGGTTTTGGCTGAAATGTATAGGCATAATCAACAGTAGTATTTACCTGTTTATCTTCATAACTTTCAATTTCAAAATTATGTCGTTCTACTTCATTGTAAGAATAGGATAACGTTAAATTCTCCGGATCGTAAATATGTGGCTTTTGTTTTTCCCCTCTTTCTTTTTTAACTCCAATAAAATTGATACTTCTTCTTTTGGTAAAATCAATTGCTCTGTTTCTGATATTGTCTCTTTCCGCTTGATTCGAAGTGATGTCTAACAACTGTTGTAATTTAATATCTTGATTAAACGGGTCGTACTCTGGAGTAATTGTTTCCTCACCAACCGCATAGTTAAAAGGCAAATTGATTCCCCATTTTTTCGGCAATAGTTTACCAATATTCAAATTAGTTACAATATTATATTGAAATAAATCTTCCCTGCTTCTTTCATTTGGACCTTGTTCTAATGCTCCGAAACCAACAGTACTTTTCTTACTAGTAGCAGATATTGTTGCTAAATCAGCTAAATTAGTATCTAAACTAACTACAGCTGCCATTCCACCTTCGTTATCCATTTCGGCCAATCTAAGTTCGTTGAACCAAACTTCACCGCGAATGTTACTGGTATTTGAAGCTTTGTTTTTTATACCTACCATTAAGGTTCTTACCAATCCAAAATTAGGATTTCCTCGTATTCCAAGTCTTAATTTACCTCTACTAGTAATTGTTGCTAATGAAGGATCCAATACGTCGTCATCAATAAATCGAATTCCGTTAAGGTCTTCTGCAGGGGCGTTCCCGCTGAGAGCTAAAACTTTTAATTGGGTTAATAAAGATAAAGACAAATTAATCTCATTTAATTCAGGCCAAACATCCGAAGGAGAGGAAGCGCCTTCGGGGGTTACTTTTAAAGGTATTTCAACTTGATAAAAATTCTGAGTAAAGTCGTTACCAAATCTTATAAAACCAACCATTTGATCATTTTGTAGCGGTGTTGGATCAGAGGGTGCGGGAAGTGCTTCGGCGTGTAAAAACATTTTTAGTTTATTGAATTGACGCATATCTACACTTACATTCTTGAAAACAGCTCTTGAGTCACCCGGTTCTAGGCCGTTACCGCCAGCTTTCATTGCTAAAGCTTGCTCGTTTTGATTGATAACTGAATTATTGTTATACAATTGTTCTCTAACCACTCCAGGAGGAGATACATAACGAATTGGACTTCTGTTTCCATTCTCTTGAATATTTACAGTAAGAACATCTAAATCGGTATTGTCATCAGAAGGGTCATTATCAGCTGCATCAAGAGTATTTATAAAGCGCCTCCATTCTCCACGAACTAAATCTAGAGCTCCAAAACGAACGGTCAAATTATCATTGAAACCCGTCATAAACATTCGCATATAACCAATTGATCTAAAATCTGTAATTCCTCCAATTGTATTTTCAGGTTGTGAAATTGGAATTTTAAACTGGATCCATCTTGCCCGTGTTGGATTAGCGCCTGCAGGTAAATTAGCAGCATCAGTTTCTCTTATATCGGTAACGTATCTGTCTACGCCAATAGTCATGTTTTTATGTAAATCAATGCTATACTCAAAATAAGCATTAATAGTATTCATTGTATTATCCCGATTAATGTCTTCCACATCCGGAAGCGTGGTAGATCCTCTATTTGAATCAGTTACATTTACAGGAGAGTTTCCTTGGGTTCCATTATAATTTTTATATCTTTCTTGAACATTCCCTTGAGCGGCAAGATAATATTCATAGTCATCGGCTGAAGGATCAGGCAAATCTGAAAAATTTGGAAATTTTGAGGCTTCTTCATAATTATTCAAACCGTCTAATCCAATATCTTGATTTGATCTATTGGCTTCATTGGTGTCAAATGCGTAAATTAAAGATTGTGATGCGGGCACATTTCCCCAAATAGGTTGAGGAGTAACTAAAAACTGGTCTGCGCCTAGTCCATTTTCAAACTGTTTTCTGCCGTCTTTTAATACATCTTCAGAAATAGATCCTAAGTTAAAATAGATTTTTCCTGTATTTGTTACAGAAGATTCATTCGTTAAATTTCCTGGATCATAATAGGGATCTAATAGCCAAAATTGTAAATACTCTACATTACTTTGTTCAAAATTAGTAGAACTCAAGGACCTCATAATTCCCCCAAAATTACTTTGTGGATTAGGCAATTGGTTCGTCGTGGCAGCTGCAGGATTGTAATTATATACTCCTCTTTCTTTTGGATAATAGGTAAGATCTAGCGTGTTTACAACTTGTGTTTGTCCTACTGCAATATCAGTTACAGGATAAAGTTCTTCGCTATAAATTCTCCTTGTTGAATTTAGGGAAATGTCTTGAATTGAAATTCCCGATGGTCTTGACGCATAAAACGAAGGGTCGATACTGTACCAAGATAATTTGGCTCTTTTAAATCCATAGCTAATATCAGTTGCGTCCGCATTAAAATCATAGCTGCTAATTGCCGACTTTTGAGGCGTGGATGACAAGCTCCATGAAAATGGCGATCTCATATCTATTGATGTTTGTGATCCTTCAAAATCATCTATATAAATAGTTGATTCTCCCTGAAATTTATCCGCCTGAGGAGTATCGGGTTTTAAAAAGGCAACTTCTCCACGAAAAGATAAATTAGAGATAACATCAGTATCTACATTTGGCAATTTATTTACTAATCTTGTAAAAAATGGAACTTCAGTAGAAAAATTAGTGTTGAAACCAAAAATGGTATTATTTACTGATTCTTGTCCGTAGCTTGATTTTTGAGTAAATGGCTTTTCAGTCAATTTTAAAAATGTAGCTCCTAGTAAAAACTTCTCTGAAATTTTATGCTCGACATTGAAACCCATAAACCTTCTGGTTTGTTGGCCGAAAACAGCATTGTTTTCTAAAGAAACTTGAATAGGTGTATTGGAGGCTTGAAGTGAAGGATCTAAAATTTGAACTCTTCCCAATTGGTAATTTACGCTATAATCAACTCCTTCAACTAATACACGTCCACCAGCAGTTACTACAACCGATCCTTTTGGCACATTAAAAGCCCCAAT
This sequence comes from Bacteroidota bacterium, assembly GCA_947483095.1. Next base: position 1,224 of record CANKLD010000047.1, on the reverse strand, counting down.
TGAAATTCCTTCGCCGCCTGATGATTTAAATTTTCCTCTTAATTGAAACTTATTTTTATCGCTATCTTGTAATGCCGTCGCTTGAGTTTGGCGATACATGTTTCTGTAAACATATTTTGTTTGGTTGGAATTATAATTTCCAATATTATAATCTTCCGTATTGTTATTTCTTAATTTTTCAAATAAGTGTTTCCCAAAAGGCTCAACTGTTGTAAATATTATTCTACCATTTTGAGGATCAACTGTTAGTCCTGGAATAAAATCAAAAAAACCATCGCCACCGGTTTGTGGGTCGTTATTATAATTTAATTTATCAACATTAAAAACTTTTAATAAAGGCGTACTTGTTACTAAATCTTGAGGCTGAGGAAGTGGTGAAACTAAATTAATGTAGTTTAAAGGCGAAGGATCGGTGTATAATATATTAAATTTAAAATCGGCTTGTTGCAATTGAAAAGCTCCAGGAATTTGATAAATGTTTTTCATCATCAAGTTCCAAATTGGGGTAGTAATACGAGTTGTTGGGTTTTCTACACTTGTTAAATTACTTTTCAGCATTTTCAAAATTAAACTCTGAGTTGAAACAGCAATTGGTTGTGAAGACCCTGGCGATGTGTTTTCTGTTTCAGTAGCTTGAACACCATCAGTTCCAAATTCTCCAACCTGGTAAACGATATCTCCAACTGTATATTGGTAAGCAACTGCTAAAACTTCGTCATTAGCCAGTTTTTGTTGTAAAGAAATATAACCTAACTGTGTATTAAATGTAAATTCCGAACTAGTCAATTTTCTTGCATTTTCTAATTTAGAATAATCCTGCCCTTCGCTAACGGTAACGCCTGTAAATCCTGAACTTGAGGTTGCTATTTCCCTAATATTTCCATTCAATCTACCTCCATTATCAATTAATGCAGGATCATATTTATTGTTTCTATTGTCTACTGGACTATTCGGTAATGCAACAAAAAATCCAGTAGAAGGATTAGCAACTACAACTTCATTATCATTTAATCCTGAAATTTGGGATTCCCCTAAATCTTGTAATGCAATAATATTTCTTAAATTATTATTAGTTGTCGACACTCTATTTTGTCTATTAGTTATCCAAGCTTCCACTCTAGTAATTTGTACCCTACTGTCTACATATGGATAATTTTTGAGGGATTCATCGTATCTATTTCGAAAATACTGAGAAAGGAAAAAGTGACGATCTGCATCATAATC
>CANKLD010000046.1 GCA_947483095.1 Bacteroidota bacterium | reverse complement strand
TGGTATTTTATCGAAGGTTTTCATTATCGATCTAATGAATATCCTTTTGGCAGTAAAGACAATTATTTGAAGTATATCGTGCCTTTAGAAGAGGAAGAGTTGATTTTTTATAAGAGTGATAAAACCGAAAGATGGTGGATTGAAATACCTTTTATATTGCCATTAAATAATAAATTAAAAAGAAACACGTTATTACCCTGTTCACATGAAGAATATATTGTGGCTTGTAATAATGAAATGCCTGAAAGATGGTGGAAAGCACAAAGAAAAAGTGTTATTTAACAAATAGTTAAATTGAAAATTGTTTAATAACAGCCTTTTTTAGCGTCTTTGAAATTAAAAAAAAATTGTTTTTTATGAAAATATTAAATAAATTTATGCCCTCAAACACAAAAATACAAATAATACAAACGCATATGAAGAAGTTTATTGCATTTACCGCAATTTTATTCTTGCTTGTTGGCTGCGGCGGTTCAAGTGATAAAGGAGAACTAGTTGGGGTTAAAGGAAAAAAATGGCACCCAGAGAAACCTTTTGGTACAGTTTTAATTCCTGGCGGTGCCTTTATTATGGGTAGATCAAGTGATGATGCTGCAAATACTCAAGATGCGAACACAAAAACGGTAACTGTTCGTTCTTTTTATATGGACGAAACTGAAATTAGTAATAAAGAATACCGTCAATTTGTAGATTGGGTTAAAGATTCTATAATTAGAGTAAATTTAGCTGAAATGGCTGCTAATCCATCAATGAGTATAATGGGTGCTTCTGGAGGAAATACTACTGGCGCAACAAATGGTGGCGGTAAGGCAAGTATTAATGATTACGCCTATTTAAATGGAGATGTATCTAAAAATCCTAAAGCTTCTCCTTCTTCTCCTTATGAAACATATATGTTTAATAAAGCGACTACGAATGTAACAGTAGATAATAAATTAAATCGCGATCCAAAATTAAAATTAATTAAAGCGGCAAATAAATATCCTGATGAAGCCTATTCTCAGGTGATGGATGAAATGTATTTATCTCCTGATGATTCGTACAATGGTTTAAAAACCATGGATGTAAGTAAATTGGTTTATCGTTATACTTGGATGGATATTCACAAAGCTGCTAAAGAGCAACTTTTGAAAAAACCTAGATCCAGTTATATGAAACCAGAGGATGAACCAATTTATCCCGATACAACTGCTTGGGTAAAGGATTTTAATTATTCCTTCAATGACCCTATGCACAATGATTATTTTTGGCATCAGGCTTATTCAGATTACCCTGTTGTTGGAGTTAAATGGACACAAGCTAGAGCCTTTTGTGCTTGGAGAACATCCTACAAAAACGCTTACATAAAAAAGAAAAAAGGAAGAAATCAAGTCAATTCATTCAGATTGCCTTCAGAGGCAGAATGGGAATATGCTGCTAGAGGAGGTTTAGAATCTGGAATGTATCCTTGGGGTGGTCCTTATACTAAAAATGATAGAGGATGTTTCTTAGCTAATTTCAAACCTAACAGAGGAGATTATGCAGCGGATAATTCTTTATATACTGTAGAGGTAAAATCGTATGATCCAAATGGATATGGTTTATACAATATGGCTGGAAACGTAGCTGAATGGACTTCTGATTCCTATGATAGTGCTTCTTATGAATTTACCTCAACGATGAACCCTTCTGTTCAAGATTTAGATAATAAAAGAAAAGTAGTTAGAGGGGGTTCTTGGAAAGACGCAGCCTATTACATACAAGTGAGTGCCAGAGATTATGAATATGCTGATACCGCAAGAAGTTATATTGGATTTAGAACAGTTCAAGATTATATGGGAACTCAAACAACAGGAAAATTAACAAAGAAAAGTAAACAATAAACAATAAACAAACAAACATTAACTAAACTAAATTATTTTTATTATGGCAATATTAAGCAAAAAAGCAATGAATTTCGCTTACGGTATGGGAGCGGCGGTAGTAATCGTTGGAGCATTATTTAAAATTACTCACTATGAATTAGGTCCATTGACAGGTAATGCCATGTTAACTTTAGGTCTTGTAACAGAAGCTTTAATATTTGGATTATCTGCTTTTGAACAACCGGAAGTTGATTACCATTGGGAAAATGTATATCCACAATTAGTTGATGAACATGCTGCCCCTGCTAAAGCAAACAAAGCACAATCAAATGCTGATGGAGATGCTGAAGGCATGTTATCAAAAAAATTAGATGCCATGTTAAAAGAAGCTAAAATTGATGGTCAATTAATGGAAAGCCTTGGTAAAAGTATTAAAAACTTTGAAGAAGCATCTAAAACTATTGCACCTACTGCAGAGTCATTGGCTTCTACTAAAAAATACAGTGATGAGTTAACATTGGCTGCAAATCAAATGGAATCGATTAACGCATTGTATAAAATTCAATTGGATAGCGCTTCTAAAACCACTCAATTGAATGAAGAAGTTGCAGAAAACAGTGTAAAATTAAACCAACAAATGCAATCATTAACGTCCAACTTGTCTTCATTGAACAATGTATACGGAGGAATGCTTTCTGCAATGAGTAACAAATAATAATTAGTTTTTTAACTATATTAATTAACACTAAAACTAATTAGAAAAAATGGCAGGAGGAAAATTAACCCCTAGACAGAAAATGATTAACCTAATGTATTTGGTTTTCATTGCAATGTTGGCATTAAACATGTCAAAAGAAGTATTATCAGCATTTGGAATTTTAAATAATAAAATAGAGAGCTCTAACTCAATTACAGATACTAGAAACGCAAGCTCTTTTGCCCAGCTTCAACAAAAGGCATCGGAACAAGCTGGAATTTATGGAGCGAAAAGAGATAAAGTTATTAAAATAAGAGCGGTCTCTAAAGAATTTAGTGATTATTTAGAAGGTATCAAAACCAAAATCACTGAAAAATTCCCTAGGGATAAAGAAGGAAATTATCCATGTGAAAAAATGGACAAAACTGATGAAATTGACGACATGTTCTATGATGGAGCCAAAGAATCTCCTGAAGCAAAGAAATTTTTAGGATATATTCAAGGCTACGCAGCTAAAATTAAAGCAATCGGAGGAAGCTCAATTGCTGATGTAGAAATGAAAAAAATCGAGAAAAGATTTGCTACTGAAAAAGTTTATTCTAAAAAAGAAGATGCATTATTGCCCTGGTTAGAATATAACTACCATCATTTTCCATTGATTGCATCGGTTACAAAACTAACACAATTGCAAGCGGATATTAAAGCTACTGAAAGTGATGTTATTACAGGAATGTTTCAATCTGACCTAGTAGCAGCAGCTTCACTTACAAAATATCAACCAATTGTAGTTCCTGAAAAAACAGCTTTTTTTCAAGGAGAAGTAGTTAAAGGGAAAATTATCTTAGGAAAATTTGATCCGGATTTGGTTGCAAAATCAGTAATTGTAAATGGCCAATCTGTTAAAGCTACTGCCGGTCAGGCTGACTTCGCATTCGGTGCTGGTGCAGTAGGAGACCATGAAATTACAGGTTCATTCAATTTTGATGAAGGTGGAAAAGTGGTTAGTTTACCAATTAAAGGCAACTATGTTGTAGTTCCTAAGCCAAATTCAGCGACAGTTTCAGCTGATAAAATGAATGTGGTTTACAGAGGATTGCCTAATCCATTGACGATCTCTTTTGCTGGTGTTCCTGATAATAAGGTTAAGGCTTCTGGTCCAGGTTTAACGAAAGGTGCCAAGCCAGGAGAATATAATCTTAATCCCGGAGCAGGAACAGAGGTAACAGTGTCTGTAACAGCTACTTTGCCTGATGGCAAAACAGTTTCGGACAAGAAATTATTTAGAATTAAGAATATTCCAGCACCTCAAGGTGCAATCGGAGGAGAAACAGGAAGAGTTTCTGGCGCTAAATCAAGACTAGAATCCTCCCAAATTGGTGCTCGATTACAGGATTTCCTTTATGATTTAAAATTTAATGTAACTGGTTTTAGATTCAAGGTTTCAGGTCAAGGCTCTTTGGAAGTTTCTGGAGATAAACTTGATGCCAAATGTAAAGCTGCTTTGATTAGAGCTTCAAAAGGAGATATTATTACTATTTTTGACATTAAAACGAAGGTTGAAAAATCAAGTGTTATTTCTAGAGATGCCTCCCCAATTGTATATGAATTACAATAAATATAATTACTTATTTAAACAATCTTACAAATATAGAAAGATGAATAGGAGAAATTTTTTACTAGTTATTATTTTTACCTTAGGATATTTTTTATCTCAAGCTCAGTCCAATTTGCTTAATGCAAAGACACCTGCTGAAATTGGTAAAAAATCACCTTCCCAATTAATTTCTGATAATGACAAAGCATTACCTTATGGTAATGTTGATGATAGAGACATTTTGATGGGTAAAACAACTTGGGAAACAATCGACTTAGACGAAAGGATTAATTTTCCTTTGTACTATCCAATTGATACTGCTAATATAGGTAAAGAAAGAAGATCATTGTTTAGGGTTTTGCTGAACGGAATAAAAAATGGTAAGATAACTGAAGTATATGAAGACTCTTATTTTACAACAAAAAAAACTTATAAAGACATTGTTGTGAATCTTACATATAATGATACTCTTAGAAAAAGTGAGGAAGCTGAACAATATTATCAAACGTATCAACTTACAAAAAATAAAAAGTTGCCTTATGATCCTCAGTATATTAATCCTTATACCGTTGAGGAACGTGATATAAAATCATACAAAATTAAGGGTTATTGGTATTTTAATAAACGTTTAAGTGAATTAAAATACAGATTGATTGGAATATGTCCTTTTGCTCCTGAAGCAAGTTCAAAAAAACCACAAGATGGTATTACAGTTTCTGAAATACTTCCAATTCCTTTGTTTTGGCTTTATTTTCCATCAGTTAGGGATGTTTTGCATGATGCAAAATCATTCAATAATAGGAATTCAGCAATGCCGGTCGATTTCGATACATTGTTAAATTCAAGAAAATTCAACGCTGTGATTTATCAAGAAGAGAACGTTCAGGGTGACAGAGCAATTGCTGGCTACAAGCCTAACAACGCTATGGACCAATTGTTAGAAGCCGAAAGAATAAAAGAAAAAATTCGAGATTTTGAACACGATATGTGGAATTACTAATATTTCATTTTTATAAAACAAAACCTTTTAGACGTAATTGTTTAAAAGGTTTTTTTTTGCTAAATATTATATTTTAATTTTAAAACCTATATTTGTTTATTATCAACTAAAACTAGTATTATGAAACAGTTGTTTTTTATTATTACTTTAATCTATTCAACATTTACCTTTTCACAATGTATAGTTGGAAATTGTGAAAATGGTGAAGGAACCTATATTTATGAAGATAAAACAAAGGTAACCGGTCAATGGAAAGACAGAAAAGCCAATGGAATTTGTCAAATATTTTATGCTGATGGTGCGGTTTATAATGGCGAAATGAAAGAAAATGGAATTAGTGGTTTAGGTAAATTAATTACTAAAGAAAATGTTGTTTTTGAAGGTTCATTTATTAAAGGCAATCTAAATGGTAAAGGGAAAACAACCTATCCAGACGGATACGAATTGGAAGGGAATTTCGTTAATGATACTTTAACTGGAATGGGAAGTATTAAATATACAGACGGATCTATTTACAAAGGAGAAATATTGAATTTTACGAAAAATGGTCGTGGAATTCTAAAAAAATTAAACGGAGATTCGTTTGAAGGAAGTTTTAAAAACGATAATATTCACGGCGAAGGGATCTGGAAATATGCCAAAGGAGGTACTTTAATAGGAACTTGGATTGAGGGCAAGTACATTTCAGGTCCAACTATTTCTAATAAAAATGAGAATAAACTTAATTTAATCCCTACCGACGGAGGCGTTTATGAATTGAACGTTACTTTTAATAGAGTACTTAAAATAGATATGATTTTAGATACAGGAGCAGCTGAAGTTTTTTTAACCCCCGATATTGTTCTCACTTTATTTAAAGCAAAAACTATTGGAGAAGAAGATATATTAGAAGGTGGTTATTTCATGGATGCCAGTGGAAATGTAAATAAAAGTGTCCGTTTTAATATGAAAGAAATTAAAATTGGATCGATAACCATTGAAAATGTATCCTGCGGAATCAATACTAAATTAGATGGAGTAAATTTATTCGGACTAAGTGCTTTAAAAAAATTAAAGAATATCAAATTTGATTTTACGAACAATACTTTGGAGATTGAATAATTTTCCACCCCTAAATTTCTAAAATGATAGATTATTTGATTGTTGGTTCTGGATTAGCAGGTATTTCTTTTGCCGAAACGGCATTGCAAAATCAGAAATCTATTCTTATTATTGACAATCAATCGCAAAGTTCTTCTTTAATTGCTGGTGGTTTATACAATCCTGTCATTCTAAAGCGATTTAGCGAAGTATGGCAAGCCCAACAACAATTACAAGTCTTAGATAATTTCTATCAAAAACTGGAATCCAAACTTCAAATTAAAGTAGATTATAAAATTCCAATTCTACGTAAATTTTTTTCGGTCGAGGAACAAAATAATTGGTTTGCCGCTTCCGATAATAAAATGTTAGCCCCCTTTTTATCCTTGGATTTAGTTAAAACAAAATACTCAGGAATTAATTCGCCATATGATTATGGGGAAGTTTTACAAACCGGGTATGTTGACACTAAATTATTGTTAGCTGCTTATAAAAAGTATTTACAAGAAAATAATCTCTTACTTCAAGAAACTTTCGATTATCAGTCCATTCAATTTTTTGACGACTGTATGGAGTACCAAAACATAAAGGCAAAACAAATTGTCTTTGCTGAAGGTTTTGGTTTACATGCTAATCCGTATTTCAATTATTTGCCATTAGAAGGCACAAAAGGGGAGTTGTTTATCATTAAAGCTCCTGAACTTAATTTGGATGTAATTGTTAATACAAGCGTCTTTATTTTGCCTTTAGGAAATGACTTATTTAAAGTGGGTGCTACTTATAATTGGCAAGATAAAACAAGCAACCCATCGGAAGAAGGAAAAACGGAACTCCTCGCTCGTATTAATGAAATTTTAGATTGCAAATTTGAAATAATAGATCATTTTGCAGGTGTTAGACCCACTGTAAGAGACAGAAAACCACTTGTGGGAACCCATTCCAATTTTCCTAGATTACATATTTTAAACGGACTTGGAACTCGAGGCGTAATGTTAGGACCATCATTGGCAATCGCCTTATTTGATTCAATTGAGTATCAAAAACCCCTTGATACAGCAATTGATATTAAAAGATACGATAAGAAAATGTAATTATTTTTTGAAATTCTCGTCGTAAGTCACAAACATATTGATGTAAATATTTCTAGACAATCGCAAAACATAAGGAAAAGCAACTACCATTGAGATAATGATTGCAATAAAAGCTTGCTTCAAACTAGAATTAAAAAATACATAAGATATAATAAAAGCGGCAACACCCATTGCCACATTTAACCCGTAACTCACATACATAGCACCGTAAAAAAAAGAAGGTTCAATCTGGTATTTTAATCCGCAATGCCCACAATAGTCATTCATCGATAGAATTTTTGTCAATTTAAGCCTATTTTTTTCCTTATACATGCTTTCTTTTTGACATTTAGGACAACTTCCTGTTAAAATACTATTTAATTTGGATCCTTTTTTTAACATTTGCAAAAAATTTTAAATTACCAGTTTTGGTATGCAAATTTAATCATACAATTTTAAAAAAATCTTAATTAATGCTTAATATACATAACTTATCAGTTTCTTTTGGAGGCACCTATTTATTTGAAGAAGTAACCTTTCGTTTAGGGGCTGGTGACCGAGTGGGTTTGGTGGGGAAAAATGGCGCTGGAAAATCTACGATGTTAAAAATATTAGCTCGAGATTTTGCTCCCGATTCTGGTGTGATTTCACAAGAAAAGGAAGTTAGGTTGGGTTTTCTCCGTCAAGATATAGATTTTGAACAGGGAAGAACCGTTTTGGAAGAAGCCTATGAAGCATTTACAGAGATTAAAATTGTAGAAAAAAAGCTGGAGCAAATAAATCATTTATTGGTAACTAGAACCGATTATGAAAGTGAGGAATACAGCCAAATCATTGAAGATTTATCCGATTTTACGCATCGATTTGAATTATTGGGTGGTTATAATTATGTAGGAGATACCGAAAAAATCCTACTTGGATTAGGATTTAAAAGAGAAGATTTCAATAATCAAACCGAAACTTTTTCTGGTGGTTGGAGAATGAGAATTGAATTGGCCAAATTGTTATTACAATCAAATGATGTTTTACTTCTCGATGAGCCTACCAATCACTTGGATATTGAAAGTATCATTTGGCTAGAAAGTTTCCTGAGAAATTATCCTGGAGTGGTAGTAATTGTATCCCACGATAAAATGTTTTTGGATAATGTGACTAATAGAACTATAGAAATTTCTCTTGGAAAAGCCTACGATTTCAATAAACCGTATTCTGAATACTTAGAATTACGCCATGAAATTCGTGAAAAACAATTGGCTACCCAAAAAAATCAAGCAAAGAAAATTGAAGAAACCGAAAAACTAATCGAGAAGTTTCGTGCCAAAGCATCCAAAGCTTCCATGGCGCAATCGTTAATCAAAAAGCTAGACAAAGTAGAACGTATTGAAGTGGATGAAGATGATAATTCAGTGATGAATATTTCTTTTCCAGTATCAAAAGTTCCCGGCAAAGTAGTTATTGAAGCAGAGAAAGTGACTAAAAATTACGGCGACAAAACCATTTTAAAAGACATTTCTCTGTTAGTTGAACGCGGAAGTAAAATAGCTTTCGTTGGTCAAAATGGTCAAGGAAAGTCCACATTTATTAAAGCAATAGTTAATGAATTTGAATTTCAAGGGGAAATTAAATTAGGACATAATGTACAAGTAGGTTATTTTGCTCAAAATCAAGCAGAATATTTAGATGGTGAAATTACACTGCTTCAAACTATGGAAGACGCCGCCAATGACACCAATCGATCTAAAGTTCGCGACATGTTAGGCTCTTTTTTATTCCGAGGGGATGATGTGGAAAAAAAGGTAAAAGTCCTATCTGGAGGGGAAAGAAACCGATTGGCATTGTGTAAATTATTGTTGCAGCCTATCAATGTTTTGGTAATGGATGAGCCTACAAATCACTT
>CANKLD010000045.1 GCA_947483095.1 Bacteroidota bacterium | reverse complement strand
TATTTAGTTTCCCTAGACTCTAGAATTGCTTCCGTAAAAAATGAGTCGGTTTTAACGATCAAAAAAACACCTTTTAAAATTAAAATGGTTGAAGTTCAAGAAGAAACTTTCTTAAAAACACTTCGCAACAAACTTCTTTGGGGAGAAGATAAAAGAAATTAACCACTATTTTTAAAATCGGCATACTACAAACGATCTATTTTCGTTTTTTAATTATTGTTATTTGGAATAATTGGGTTTATTTAAATAATCATGATCAGAAATTCCAATTCTTAGGCTATTTAGAACCTATAATTGTTATATTTGCAAGCTATTTTAAAAAAGAATGAATAGAATTTATATCTTATTTTTTTTAATACTAGGGTTTTCAAGTGTTGATGCTCAAATTCACGAAATAGGAGTGTTTCTTGGGGGGAGTAATTATATTGGAGATGTAGGACCAACAAACTATATAGCACCAGATAAATTTGCTTATGGTTTATTATATAAATGGAATAAAAGCCCAAGGCATTCTTGGAGAATCAGTTATAATCAATCTAAAATTACGTCGTCAGATTTAAAATCTAATTCGCCTGGAAGAACTCAAAGAGGTTATAATTTTGAAAATAATATAAAAGAATTATCTTTAGGGCTTGAATTCAATTTTTTTGATTTTAACTTACATGATTCTGAGACTAAAATAACACCCTATGTTTATAGTGGTTTAAGTTATTTTTCATATAATGAGTTGTTTTATTTTTTTGGAGAACCAAGAGTAGCATTTCGAAGTGCCGATTTGGCAATTCCAATGACACTGGGAGTGAAAACAACTTTATTTGAAAATTTAATTTTAGGTTTAGAAGTAGGAGCGCGATACACCATGACAGACGACCTAGACGGAAGTGACCCCAAAAAAAAAGTTTTATCTTCAATAAAATTTGGAGATTTAAATAGTAATGATTGGTATGTTTTTTCAGGTATTACTTTAACTTATACTTTCGGAAACAAACCATGTTATTGTATACATAAATGAGTTTAGAAACAACTATTAATAAAGACAATCTACCCAAACACCTAGCCATTATTATGGATGGAAATGGTCGTTGGGCAAAACAAAAAGGATTGTTGAGAGCTTTAGGTCATGAAAATGGCACCAAATCTGTGCGAAAGGTTGTTGAAGCTTCTGCTAAACTTGGTATTGAGAACTTAACATTATTTGCTTTTTCAACTGAAAATTGGAATAGACCTAGATTAGAGGTGGAATTATTGATGGAGTTGTTGATTAATTCATTGAAAAATGAATTAAAAACACTTCAAGAAAACAACATCAGGCTTAATTCCATTGGAAATTTAGAGTTATTGCCAAAATCGGCACAAAAAAAATTACAAGAAGTGATTGAAACCACTAAAAGTAATTCAAGAATGGTTTTAACATTAGCATTAAGTTATGGTTCTCGCGAAGAACTCATAAATGCTGTTAAAAATATAAGCGCTAAAGTTAAAAATAATATAATTTCAATCGACAACATCGATGAATCAATAATAAATCAGCATCTTTACACACGTGATTTACCCGAAGTAGATTTATTAATTAGAACAAGTGGCGAACATCGAATTAGCAATTTTTTGCTTTGGCAAATAGCCTATTCAGAATTGTACTTTACAGATGTACTGTGGCCAGACTTTAAAGAAGATGATTTATATGAAGCGATTATTAGCTATCAAAAAAGAGAACGTAGGTTTGGAAAAACAAGTGAACAAATTAAATAAAGTATTAGTGTTAAATAAAAGCATAAAATTATTACTAACGATTATATTTTTCGGAAGTAGTACTCAGTTAACAGCTCAAGAACGAATCCCTTTTGACCAAGGAAAAAAATATATACTCGCAGATGTTCAAGTAACAGGAAAAATTAACTTTAACAAACAAACCGTTATCACATTTGCTGGACTAGAAAAAGGGCAAAATATTACTGTGCCAGGTGAAGAAATTAGTAACGCAATAAAGAAATTAGGGAAACTTGGCTTGTTTAGCGAAATAGATTTTTTTGTGACTCAAATTAAAGCCGATAGTGTCTTTCTAGAGTTAAACATAAATGAACTTCCAAAATTAACGAAAGTAAAATTTACTGGTGTAAAAAAAGGAAAAATTGAAGACCTTATAAAAGACAATGGATTAACTCCTGGAAAAGTAGTGAATGAAAACCTTCTAACTACTACAAAAAATTACATTGAAAATAAATACAAAAAAGACGGATATTACAATGCAAAGGTCAATATTAATGTAGTTACTGATACCACAGAAAACAACAGGGTTAAACTTGTTGTTGGAATTGACAAAGGCGAAAAAATTAAAATTGGCAGTATCACTTTTAATGGTAATTCAAAATTTTCAGACAAAAAACTTAGAAGTGCAATGTCTGATACCAAAGAAATAAATCCTATTAGAATTTTTAAATCCTCCAAATTTATTAAAGATAAATATGAGGCCGATCTTGCAAAAATAATTGATAAATACAAAGAAAAAGGATTTCGTGATGCAAGAATAGTTTCCGATAGCGTAGCTTTTAATAAGGAAAAAAACAAACTTTCAATAAATATTAGTGTAGAAGAAGGTAATAAATATTACTTTGGAAATATTAAATTTTTAGGAAATACAGTATATTCTGATCAAGGATTAAGAAGCATTTTAGGAATTAGAAAGGGCGAAGTTTATAATGGCGTTTTACTAGAAAAAAGAATCGCTGATAAAACAAAACCAGACGGAGAAGACATTACCAATTTATACCAAAATAGTGGCTATTTATTTTCAAATATCAATGCTGTTGAAGTAAAAACTGCAAACGATACCATTGATTTTGAAGTTAGAGTGGTTGAAGGACCTATTGCCTATTTTAACAAAATTACTGTTGTAGGAAATGACAAAACAAAAGATGAAGTAATTTACCGAGAATTACGAACAAAACCAGGAGAAAAATACAGTAAAGAAGATCTTGTTAGAACCATTAGAGAAATTGGACAATTAGGATTTTTTGATCCAGAAGCTATTGATCCAAAATTTAAGAACGTAGACTCATCAGCCGGAACAGTTGATATAGAATATAACTTAGTAGAAAAAGGATCAAGCCAAATTGAACTTCAAGGTGGTTACGGCGGAGGTGGTTTTATTGGAACATTGGGTTTATCATTTAATAATTTCTCCATACGAAATGTATTCAATAAAGAAGCTTACAAACCCTTACCTATGGGAGATGGTCAAAAAGTATCTTTAAGATTACAAGGAAGTACCTTTTTTCAAACTTACAGTATGTCCTTCTCAGAACCATGGTTTGGCGGAAAAAAACCAGTTCAATTTAGCACCTCTTTTTCTTACAGTAAACAATTCTTAAATGATTATACAACAGGATCTGTAGATAAAAACAAGAGTTTTAATATTTTATCTGCCTCAATTGGACTAGCAAAAAGATTGACCGTACCAGATGATTCCTTCGTACTCTCAAACTCAATTAGTTTTCAATATTACGATTTAAATAACTACAATACTGGTTTATTTACTTTTGGGAATGGGGCCTCTAGAAATTTTGCTTACACCGTTGGATTAAGTAGAAATAACAAAGGGGTAAACCCAATATTCCCAACTTATGGATCTGAATTTAGTTTGTCAGCAAAATTTACTCCGCCATTCTCTTTATTCAACAAAATAGATTATGCTAATTTAGGTAATCTGGCTGAATATAAATTAACAAATTCAGGTGTTGGATATTTTGATATAAATAATGAATGGGTTGCCCCTGGCGATTATATAGCAACAGAAACAATAAATGGTTTTGGTTACCAAGTTAAAGCAAACAGTTATGTTAACGCAGACACAGATCAAGGGAAATTAGACCAGAAAAAATTTGATTGGTTAGAATACTATAAAATCAAATTTAAGGCTGACTGGTTTACCAAAATATATGGAAAATTAGTTCTTCGCTCACTTGGCGAATTTGGATTCCTTGGCTCATACAACCAAGATAGAGGATTGGTTCCTTTTGAAAGATTTTTTGTTGGAGGAGATGGATTAGCAAACTTTGCATTAGATGGTCGGGAAGTTATTGGATTAAGAGGTTACCCAAATCAATCGTTAACTCCATCTGATATTAATGGCGCTCAAAATGGAGCAACAGTATATAACAAGTTTTCATTGGAATTAAGATACCCACTTACTTTAAAATCTTCTGCTTCTATTTATGCGCTTACATTCGCAGAAGGTGGAGCTGCTTATGATTCGTTTAAAAATTACAATCCTTTTATTCTACAACGTTCTGCTGGATTTGGATTGAGAGTATTTATGCCAGCATTTGGTTTACTAGGTATTGATTTTGGATATGGTTTTGATGCACTACCTATTCAAGGTTTAACAAAACCTAATGGTTGGGAAACTCACTTTATTATAGGTCAACAATTCTAATCAAAATATTAATTTTCTAATAAAATTAGGTTATGAGAAAACAATTTTTACTATTTTTGGCAATTATATTGACAAGTTTTACTTTTGCTCAAACAAAGAGCGTAAAAATTGGCTATATAGATATGGAGTACATTTTGCAAAATGTTCCTAGTTATACTGAAGCAAAAAACCAATTGGAGCTAAAAGCGCAAAAATGGAAAGAAGAAATTGAGGTTAAAAATAACGAAATAACAAAACTTAAAGAGGCCTTAAAATCAGAAGAAGTTTTGTTAACAAAAGAACTAATTGCTGAAAAACAAGAAGAAATTACATTTCAGGAAAAAGAATTATTAGATTATAATCAAAAAAGGTTTGGGCCGAATGGAGATTTATTAATACAAAAATCAGTTTTAGTTAAACCTATTCAAGATCAAATTTTTACGATAGTTCAAGATCTTGCGGATTCTAAAAAATATGATTTTATTTTTGACAAATCTTCTGATTTAACGATGCTATTCGCAGCAAAAAGATATGATATTAGTGATCAAGTTTTAAGAACTTTAAATAGAGCGGAACAAAAAGAGCAGTTAACAAAAAAACAGCTGAAATTACAACAAGAAAAAGATGCAAAAGAGGATGCTATAAGAGAAAATCCTGAAATGCTTGAAAGACAAAAAATTCTTGATGATAAAAAATTAGCTCGTGAAAAATTACTTGGTGAGAAAAAAGCAGAAGCAGAAGAAAAGAGAAAGTTAGCTGAAGAAGCGAAAAAGAAAGAAAATGAAGAAAAAGCAGCAAAAATAAAAGTTGCCAATGATGCTGCAGCCGAAGCAAGAGCAAAAGTAATAGAAGACAGAAAAAAAGAACAAGCAGAAAAAGCAGCCCTACTAAAAGTACAAAATCAAACTGCTGTTGAAGCAAAAAAGATAGAACTAGAAGAAAAAGCTGTGGCTTTAAAGGCACAAAATCAAGCTGCCGCCGAAGCTAGAGCAAAAGCAATAGAAGATAGAAAAAAAGAACTAGAAGAAAAAGCTGCGACTTTAAAGGCACAAAATCAAGCTGCAGCTGAAGCTAGAGCTAAAGCAATTGAGGATAGAAAAAAAGAACTAGAAGAAAAAGCTGCCGCTTTAAAGGCACAAAATCAAGCTGCAGCTGAAGCTAGAGCTAAAGCAATTGAGGACAGAAAAAAAGAACAAGAAGAAAGAAATAAAAAAATTATTGAAGAAAGAGAAGCCGCCAAAAAGGCAAAATAAGATTTATTAAAAGAAAACCAATAAATAAATAAATAATTAATACTTAAAATGATGAAACAATTAAAATGTTTACTAATAGCTACCATATTTTTCCTAGGTGCTAACCAGATTTTTGCACAATCGAAAACTGCTCATGTAGAGGTAAATGAAATTATGTCTAAAATGCCTGCAATTCTTGAAGCGCAAAAACAATTAGAAAAATTAGGCGTTGAATACCAAGCAGTATACAAAACAATGGGCGAAGAATACCAAGCAAAAATTAAAAAATACGAAGGCGAAGTAGCTAGTGTATCTGAAAAAATGAATATTGAGCGTCAGAAAGAAGTTCAAGATATGGAAAAAAGAATCCAAGAATATGGTCAAACTGCTCAAAAAGAATTACAATCTAAAGAAGCTGAATTGATGAAACCTATTCAAGAAAAAATTAAAGCTGCTATTCAAAAAGTAGGTAAAGCCAAAGGTTTCCAATACATTTTGAACTCTGAAAGTTTATTATTAGCTGACGGACCTAACTTAACTGCTGATGTTAAGAAAGAACTAGGTTTCTAATACTTACAAAATAAAATAATTTAAAACTGCTCCTAATATGAGCAGTTTTTTTTTACATTTGTTTCTATGATTAACAATAATCCCATCGGTTTGTTCGACTCAGGAATTGGAGGCACTTCCATTTGGAAAGCTATTCATCAGTTAATGCCGAATGAAAATACTATTTACCTTGCCGATAGCAAAAACGCACCTTACGGTATACAATCTAAAGAGGAAATCATTGCGCTAAGTAAAAAAAATACCGAATTACTATTAGAAAATAATTGTAAAATAATTGTGGTGGCATGTAACACCGCTACTACTAATGCCATCAAAGAACTCCGAGCTACTTATGATGTTCCATTTATTGGAATTGAACCTGCAATTAAACCTGCGGCAACCCATTCTAAAACACAAACTATAGGTATTTTAGCAACAAAAGGAACGCTAAGTAGCGAACTTTTTAACCAAACGGTTTCTCTGTATCAGGAAACAAATATAATAGAACAAATAGGTTATGGTTTGGTTGAATTAATTGAAAATGGAGAAATAGATTCACCAAAAATGAAAGAACTTTTACAATCCTATTTAACTCCGATGATCGAAAAAAATATTGATTATTTGGTGTTGGGTTGTAGTCATTACCCCTATTTGATACCTAAAATCAAAGCCATTTTACCTAAATCCGTACAAATCATAGATTCAGGAGAAGCGGTTGCTAAACAAACGCTAACGGTTTTGCAAAACCAAACAGGAATTAGTGATTTGGAAAAAGGAAAATGTGAATTTTATTCCAATGTAAATCCGAAAGTGTTGAACGATATTCTGGATAATAAATATAATGTTATAAAAAGAGACTTTTAATCCTCCTCTTTAAACCAACTGGAATACATAATATAATTATTAGATATTCTTTCAATTTCGCCAGCAAAATCCGATTGATCAATGTCTTTGATTTTTTTAGCCGGTACACCAGCCCAAATAGTTCCCGAAGTTACAACTGTATTTTGAGTAATCACAGCGCCAGCAGCAACAATAGAATTACTTTCAATAATACAATTGTCCATCACAATAGCACCCATTCCAATTAATACATTGTCGTGTATTGTGCAACCGTGAACAATAGCATTATGACCAATTGAAACGTTGTTTCCAATTACTGTAGGATGTTTTTGATAGGTACAATGAACAACTGCTCCATCTTGAATATTAACTTTATTACCAATTCTAATAAAATTCACATCTCCACGAATAACAGCATTAAACCATACACTGCATAAATTTCCAAAAGAAACATCGCCAACAATAGTAGCATTTTCAGCGACATAACAATCCTCAGGGATAGCAGGTGATTTTCCGTTAACAGCTTTTATCAACATAATTTAAAAATAATCCCGACTAAATCGGTACAAAAGAGTTAGAATAATATTTAATTAATTGCAGGGCAATTACAGTGGTATTTTTCTGGTACACAAAATAAATTTAATCCAATTGTAATTTGATGAAAACCACGGTTGTCATACTTTACATCCCCTAAAACTTGAGAATAGGTGTAGGCAAACATGAAATTCTTGTAATTTAAACCTAAAATAGGGGAAATATATTGTAATTTTTGCTCAGCTATACTTTTTATAAAATATTCAGCTCCATCAAGGCTTCTTCGATAAGAAATTCCGCCCCATAATTTCCCGTCTTCTAAATTTTTATAGGCTTTGAGATTAAAATCAACAGACATTTCTTTTGTTTTGTCAATAGATTGAAACATAATTGAAGGTTCCCATAATATTTTGTTAGCATCTCCAAATGTATACCCACCACTTAATATTAATTTTCTTAAGTTGTCACTTTCATAAGCGGTATATATATTACGTCTTGTGTCAATAGCATTTTTAACTGTTAAGTGAGCAAAAAAATCTAAATAATTATAGGATGCTCCGATATCAAAATTGACATAAGACTCTTTTTGAACAATTGTTCCATCAATAATTGGATCATAATACCCAGAATTTTTAAATTGTGTTTCATCTAATTGGCTTTGAATAAAAACTCCACTAATACCAAAAGACAACTGATCCAAATCAATTTGATCTCTAGAAAACATTAAGTGGTGAGCATAAGTAAGCTTAATTCCTTTTTGAGAATGATACCCATTAACATCATTAAAAAGTATCAAGCCAACCCCTGATTTTTCATCCAAACGTCCATTGACGCTCATAGTTTGTAATTGGGGTGCGTCTTGCTGTTCAAACCATTGTTTACGTGCAGTTAGTCTAATTTTAATACAACCTGAAGCACCCGCCATCGATGGATGAATTAAATAAAAATTATCAGATAAATAATCCGAATATACGGCTACTCCTTCTTGAGAAAAAGAAAATTGCGTAATAAACATCAAGCCTAAAATGTAAAAGTTTTTAAAATTCATTTCTAATAATTCTCTTAATGGATTGTAATAAAGTGGTGTTAAAAAATAAAAGTCTTCAATGCTTATAATTCAAATAAGAAATAGGAAAATTGAAAATAACTCCTTATCTAGAGGGAAATTCTTTTTTGTTATTTTATTATATAAATCAAATGTATGAATTTATTTTGTTAAAAATCAAATACAAATCGATATATTTATTAAATATTTACATCTTAAAGCGCGTTTATTTCCTGTTTTATTATTTGTATTAACACACACAACCACCAAAATCATTTTCAAAATTACCCATATATTTAATGAAATTATTTACCTTTACAACTCCTAAACTTTAGGGAATTAAACAGCTTACTAATGATGAAAATAGCAATAAAAAGCACTCAAAATCCTACCATATTAAAATTTGAATTTCCTGATTTTATTACTCAAAATGAGAGTTTTGAATTTAAAAATATAGATGAGGCCAATGCTTCTCCCCTAGCGCAACAATTATTCTATTTGCCATTTGTGAAAACAGTTTACATTTCTGGAAATTTTATTGCTATAGAAAAATATTCTATAGTAGAATGGGAAGACGTCCAAGAAGCTGTTGCCGAACAAATTGAGGAATT
>CANKLD010000044.1 GCA_947483095.1 Bacteroidota bacterium | reverse complement strand
TTCAATCGATGGTCAATGTTATCAATAAAAAAGCAAGTTTAGAAAAAGTAATTAATAAAAAATAATCAAGAAAAACCTTTAAAAATGAAAAAAATAATTTTAATCGCAACCATTTCCGCACTACTATTTTCTTGTGGAAAGAAAGAAGACAACGCCAATATTGATTCTTTAATCACTTCAAAAAACCTGGTATCTATAAAAGCAAAAAGAGCAGAATTGCAAACGCAATTAACAAAATTGGACGATGCAATTGCCCTTTTGGATAATAAAAAATCGGAAGAAGCATTGGTTACTGTTGAAACGGTAAAAGACACTGTTTTCACTCATTATTTAGAAGTGCAAGGAAATGTAAACACGAAAGAAAACTTAATTATTTACCCTCAATTTGCAGGAATTTTGAATACTGTAAATGTAATTGCAGGACAAAAAGTGACTAAAGGTCAAGTTTTAGGAACTATTGACGATGGTGGATTAAGTCAGCAATTGGGGCAATTAGAAAACCAATTGGCATTAGCAAAAACAACTTTCGAAAGACAAAAGCGTTTATGGGATCAAAAAATTGGTTCTGAAATACAATATTTACAAGCCCAAACCTATATGGTTAGCCAACAAAAAGCAGTTTCTCAAATGAAAGCACAAATGGCAAAAACAAGAATTATTGCTCCATTTAGTGGTGTAATTGACGAGTTAATTGCTGAAAGAGGGCAAGTAGTTGGGCCTGGACAAGGATTGATGAGAATTGTAAATTTGAACAACATGTTCGTTTCAACAACGGTTCCTGAAAGTTATATTGGAAAATTAAACGTAGGAACTGAAGTAAGCGTTTATTTGGCTTCTTTAGGAAAATCATTTAATGGTAAAATTCGTCAAGTGGGAAACAACGTCAACCCGAATAATAGAAGTTTTGGAATTGAAGTTTCAGTGCCAAATACAGCTAATTTATTCCGTCCAAACCAAGTGGCGAAACTTAAAATTATTGATTACACCAATGCGAACGCAGTTGTGGTTCCTTCCAATGTGATTCAAGTAGATGGTAATGGCGACCAATTTGTATTTGAAGCAACTTCGATTAAAGACAAAACTGGAATTGCCAAAAAGGTTATGGTAAAAGTAGGGAAAACATCTGATAATTTCACTGAGATTTTAAGCGGATTAGGCCCAAAAGCCGTAGTTGTAAGTGATGGAGTAAATACGGTCTCGGAGGGAATGAAACTAAATTTCTAAGCCCCCTAACCCCCGAAGGGGGAATCAAAAATATCAACTATTGAATTCAAAATTTATCATTTAAAATTTATAATAACTCTTATATAATGAGTCATCAAAAAAAAGAATTTAGCATTTCAAGTTGGGCTGTAGATAACCGAATTACGGTTTACATTCTAACTTTTATTATTATCGTAATGGGAACGATGGCCTATATCAATATGCCTCGTGAAAATTTCCCTGAAATATTGGAAAACAAAATTTACGTTTCATCTGTATTTCCTGGAAACTCTTCTGAAGACGTGGAGAAATTGGTTGTAAAACCACTTGAAGATCAGTTTAAAAATATTTCGGGTGTTACCAAAGTTACCTCAAGTTCGTTTCAAGATTATGGAATTGTAGTGGTTGAATTTGAACAGAAAATTTCTATTGAAGAAGCTAAAATCAGAATCAAAGACAAAGCTGATTTGGCGAAAGCCGATACCGATTGGCCAAATCTTGACAATGGAAGTAAGGTAGAGCCAAGTATTTTTAATATTAATATTTCGGAAGAAGTACCTATTTTGAATATTAATTTGAAAGGTAATTATACTACCCAGCAACTTAAAAAATACGGTGAATATTTAAAAGACGAGATTGAAAATGTCCCTGAGGTAAAAAAAGTAGACATTTTAGGGGTGGATGATAAAGAGGTTGAAATTGCCATTGATGTATTCAAAATGAACGCGGCAAAAGTGAGCTTTGACGACATTCAAAATGCGGTGAAATATGAAAACATGACGCTTTCGGGAGGAAATTTAATTTCACAGGGATCGCGAAATAACATCCGAATTGTAGGGGAAATCAAAAACCCAAAAGAACTTGAAAATGTGGTAGTTAAATCTTACGGAGGAACGGTTTACCTTAAAGACATTGCGGTTATCAGCTTTAAGGAAAAAGAAAAAACAACTTACGCACGCGAAAGTGGTCAAGAGGTGGTGATGCTAAACGTAAAAAAACGTTCTGGGCAAAATATGATTTCGGCGTTGGATCAAGTCAAAGAAATTGTGGCAAAAGCACAAAAAACAGTCTTGCCAAAAGATTTGAGCATCAAAATGACCAACGACCAATCCAACAAAGTCGAACACCAAGTAAACGAATTGTCAAACCACATTATTTTCGGAATTATTCTGGTAATGATTGTGTTGATGTTCACCATGGGATTACGAAATTCCTTGTTTGTTGGTGCGGCAATTCCACTTTCTATGTTGATGGCCTTTGCCATTTTATCCGCTTTTGGATACACCTTAAACACGATGGTTTTGTTTGGATTAGTAATGGGATTAGGGTTACTGGTTGATGACGGAATTGTGGTAGTAGATAACGTTTTTGCCAACATGAAAAAAGGTTTAGGACGAATTGAAGCGTCAAAAATTGGTATTGGCGAAATCGCTTGGCCCGTTATTTCATCAACGGCAACCACATTAGCGGCTTTTATTCCATTGGCTTTATGGCCAGGGACAGTGGGTAAATTTATGGTCTATTTTCCTATAACTTTATCTTGTGTACTAGGAGCTT
Organism: Bacteroidota bacterium; assembly: GCA_947483095.1. The sequence goes on along the minus strand of CANKLD010000044.1, from coordinate 6,517 downwards.
CGCTATTCGTAGCAATGGTGATTAATGCTGCTATGACTGGTGGTTTTATGGATATTGAAGATCGAAATATCTCTAAAAAAGCATTGAAAAAATACACGATTATTTTCATCGTTTCAGGATTGTTATTCGTAATTCCTGGGAATATTACCAATACTATTTGGATGAAAGCCATCGGACATTTAATCATTATTTCTTTGGTATTAATGTGGGCGTATCATTTGTTTATTTTCAGATGGACACAAGATTTCCAACACAGTTTCTTCCCAAGTTTAGAGAAAAAATACCAGGTTTTTCTTGGTAAAATTCTATCAGGAAAAAGAGCGGTAATTGCATTAGTTGGAATTATTGCCTTACTATTTTTCTCGTTTGTTTTACTGGGAATATTCCCGAGAAACGTATTGTTTTTTCCAAAGAACATACCAAATCAAGCGATAGTTTACATCGAATATCCACAAGGAACAGAAATTGAAAAAACCAATAAAGCCAATTTATTTGTTGAAAAACAAGTGATTGCTATTTTAGGAAAATATGTAGAAAACGATAAAAACTTTTTGGCAGAAAGTATTGTTTCACAAGTGGGGAAAGGCGCTGGAAACCCAAATGTAGATTCTGGCAACCAATCGGAAACGCCTTACAAAGGAAAAGTAACGGTGAATTTTACAGAATATAAATTCAGAAAAGACGTAAATACAAGCGACATTTTAGAAGAAATTCGTGCTAAAGTAAAAGCAATTGCTGGTGCAAAAATTATCGTGGAGAAAGATTCTAACGGACCGCCTTCAGGTTATCCAATTAGTTTGCAATTATCGGGAACTAACTACGATGAAATGTTGGTAGAAGCCAATAAAGTAATCACTTTCATCAATTCAAAAAACATTGAAGGGATCGAAAAATTAAATATCGATGTCAACAAAGAAAGTCCTGAATTGGAGGTAAATGTAGATCGCGTGAACATTGGAAGTTTGGGAGCTACAACCGGACAGCTTGGATTTACGATGCGTAGAGCAATTTACGGACAAGAAATTTCAACCTATAAAGAAGGAAAAGACGATTACAATATTGTGATGCGTTTGCAGGAAGACCAACGTAAAAACGAAAGTGTATTGTTCAATCAGCCAGTAACTTTCCGTAATCAAAACAACGGACAAATTATCCAAGTTCCAATTTCTGCCTTGGCAACAACAGAGAAAAAATTCACTTTCAACCAAATAAAACGTAAGAATTCAAAACGGATAATGACTATTTATTCCAATGTTTTAACTGGTGCAAATGGCGACGGAATTACCAAACAAATCGAAGCACAACTCAAAGCAGCCAATTACAAAATGTCAGGCGACATCACGTATTCCTTTTCTGGTGAACAAGAACAACAGAAAAAAGATTCTAGTTTCTTGTTTGGCGCTTTACTTTTAGCGTTGGCGAGCATCACCATAATTATCGTGTTGCAATTTAATTCCTTGTCGAAAACTGCCATCATTATGTTCACCGTTTTATTAAGTTTCAGCGGGGTTTTCTACGGTTACGTGTTCGCAGGAATGGATTTTGTAATCTTGATGACGATGATGGGAATCATTGCGCTTTCTGGAATTGTAGTGAAAAACGGAATTGTATTAATGGATTTCTTCGTGCTTTTATTAGATGAAAAAGTAATCGAAAACAAGCAAGCTTCACACGACGATTTAACCATTGCCGAAATAAAACACGTTATTATCCAATCGGGTAAATCGCGTTTGCGTCCGGTATTGTTAACCGCATTAACGGCCATTTTAGGATTAATTCCATTGGCGATCGGTTTGAATTTTGACTTCTTCTCATTGGTAACCAATTTAAATCCGCATGTATATGTAGGAGGAGATAATGTGGTTTTTTGGAGCCCGTTGGCATGGACTATTATCTTCGGACTGACTTACGCTACGGTATTGACTTTAGTGATGGTTCCGGTGATGTTCTACTTGGTTAAACGAACTAAGTATTGGTTGCGAGATAGAAGATTGGCGAACGGAAATTAAATAATAAATTTAAATCCCTGTTGAAAAACGGGGATTTTTTTTGGTTTTTTAGCCCTGATAGCAGCGGTATCCCGAGCTTTTTGGTGAGGATTTAGCGGATAGCAGGATATAGCTCCTAATAAAAAGTCAAAAGATTTCGAATACCAAAAATATAATTGTTAATTTGTGTCATCAAATTTAGAAACACATGTTGAAAAACAAAATCAGAACTATTTTTATTTTATTGACCCTTACTTTTATTGGTTGTGCCAAACGCGGATCGATTTCTGGCGGTTTAAAAGATACTATTGCCCCAGTTTTGAAAGCGAGTTTTCCGAAAAATTTAAGTGTGAATTTCAAAGCAAAGGAAATAAATTTGACTTTTGATGAATACGTAAAACTAAAAAATGTAACCAAACAGCTTATTATTTCGCCTCCAATGAAATACAATCCTGAGGTTTCTCCGATGACTCCAAGTAAAACAATTAACATCAAAATTAAAGATACGTTACAAGAAAATACGACGTATAGTTTCAATTTTGGGCAATGTATTGAGGATAATAATGAGGGAAATCCTTACAATCAATTCAAGTATGTTTTTTCTACGGGCAGCTACATTGATTCGTTGAAAGTTGGCGGTACCATTAAAGATGCGTTGAATAAAAAAGAGGATTCTTTTGTTTCGGTGATGCTATATGAAGTGAATAATAAATTCACCGATTCGGTGGTTTACAAATCCGCTCCGAGATATATTACCAATACGCTAGACAGTTTAAAAACCTTTAAAATTGAGAATGTAAAAGCGGGAAAATACCTTTTGGTTGCAATGAAGGACGCCAATAGCAACAACAAATTCAATCCTAAAGACGACAAAATCGGGTTCAGAAAACAGTTGGTTACTATTCCTACAGATAGTGTTTTTGAATTAAAATTATTCAAAGAAGTGTTGGCATTTAAAACTATTAAACCGGTTCAAACCACCGGAAATAAATTGATTTTGGGTTATGAGGGAAATCCGAAAAACATAAAAGTAGTACTGAAAAAAGGGAGTGAAATTATTCCAACTATTGTAACGAAAATCCCTGCTAAAGACTCTGTTCAGGTTTGGTATAAACCTATAAAAACCGATTCCTTGAATTTGGCTGTAACCAATGAGAATTACAATAAATCGTATACTTTCAAGAAAACGGAACAGAAGAAAGACACCTTACGTTTTTCTCCAAAAACGAGCTTGGGATTGTCGAAATTAGATCAATTTACTATTTATTCCTCGCGTCCGTTAGTGAAATTTGACGAGTCTAAAATTAAGGTTACCGATAAAGATTCTTTGAGTGTAAAGTTCAGCACGAGTTATGATGTTTATACACAAGAATTAAAATTTGATATTCTTAAAGAGCCTTTACAAATTTATAAATTTCATTTGTTGCCTGGTGCATTAACCGATTATATCGATCAGAAAAACGATACGTTATCCTATAAAGTGACTACCAAAAATGCAACCGATTACGGAAATTTACGGGTGAATTTAACCAATGTAAAACAGTTTCCAGTTATCGTGCAATTGACCAATGAAAAAGGAGATGTTATCGCTTCTGAATATTCTGATAAAGCCCCTTCGGTAGATTTTATGTTTTTAGAACCTGCCAAATTTACCCTTCGAGTGATTTATGATGCCAATGGAAATAAGGAATGGGATTCCGGGAATTTCTTAGAAAGACGACAGCCCGAAGAAGTAGTTTATTTCCCTAAAGAAATTGATGTCCGTAGCAATTGGGATGTGGATCAAACTTTTGATTTAACACAATAAAACTAATTCGAAGAAAGCGAGGTTTATTTAGCCTATAAATGTCTCGTAATTTGTTAAATCTACTATTCCCGTGCTGTTTACAGTATAAGCGTTTAATAAGGATGAGGGGACCTTTTTATTTTTAGATTTCCATTTGAATTCGTAAATATGAAGCGCTCCATCGTATTCTTCAATATAATCGACTTCAGATTGGTCAAAAGTTCTCCAAAAATAGGTTGAACAATACTGTTTATTATAACTGTTTTTCTTTTTTCTTTCACTCATTAAAAAATTTTCCCACAAGGCGCCTTTGTCATTTCGCAATTCCAAAGGATTAAAATTATTAATAATAGTGTTGAGAATTCCATTATCATAGAAGTATATTTTTTTGCCTTTCTTTATTTCATTGCGCAAATTTCTACTCAAAGCAGGTAATTTGTAAACTACAAATGCCTTTTCGAGGAGGTTTATGTATTTTTCTACAGTTGCCGAATTGATGTTTCCTATTGTTTTTGCCAATTCATTATAGGAAACCTCACTTCCCACTTGCAAGGCCAGTGCCACAAGTAGCTTGTCTAACATCATCGACTTCTTAATGCCTTCATAGCGCAAAACATCTTTATATAAATAACTATTTGCAATTTCTTTTAGCACTTCTTTTTCATTGCCTGGATTGTTGATTACCTCGGGATAACTTCCATAAATTAAACGGTTTTCCAAAAGTCTTTTTTCTGACAATAATGAGGTATGATTTACCATTTCTGAAAAACTAAAGGGATAGAGAAAGTATTCTTTTTTTCGCCCCGTAAGTGGTTCATTGCTTTTTTGCAAAAGTTCGAAAGCAGAGGAACCCGTTGCTATGATTTGTAAATCGGGATTGGTATCAACGATAAGTTTTAATTTTAAACCTATGTTTTCGACCTGTTGCGCTTCATCAATAACAATAAGTTTGGCAGTACCAAAAAGATGCAAAAGTTGCGTGCTGGTAGTAGCGTTCTCCAACAAAATTCTAATATCTGACTCGTCTGCATTGAGCCACAAACTTTTTTCTTCTCGATTTTTAATGACTTGTTTCAACAAAGTAGTTTTACCTATTTGCCTTGCTCCTATGACCAGAATAACTTTTTTTTGGAAAAGATTTTTTTCTATCTCTTTTTGCAAAATTCTTGAAACCATACTTACTTTTTTTGTCAAAAATACTTAATATTTAGATTCAAATCAAAATATTAGGCTTAATTTTTCGATTTCAATAGAAATAGTATGCCAAGTGGATATTTCAATTAATAAGGATTGTGCAAAACAAACGCATCACGATCATCCAAAAACCCAAGTTTTTGACGGGTTGCTACTAATGTATTTTTGTTTAAAGTAGTGATAAAAATACCCTCGATTTCTTGCGGTTCAATTAAATAATTGCCTAAACAATCGATCGCTTGTGAATGCCCAGGGTAATGGTGTTGGTTTGGGTCTTCGCCAATTCTATTTACGCCAATTGTATAGCACATATTTTCGATAGCGCGCGCTTTTAGTAAGGCATCCCAAGCGTTAATTCTTGGTTTGGGCCAGTTGGCAACGTAAATTAATACGTCATAGTCTTCGGTGTTTCTGGCAAAAACTGGAAAACGCAAATCGTAGCAAATGAGCGGATAAATTTTAAATCCTTGGTATTCGATTAGCATTTTTTCAGTTCCAGAAGTGTAGGCTTTATCTTCGCCCGCAAGAGTAAACAAGTGTTTTTTATCGTAGGTTTTAATTTCTCCTGAGGGTAAAACAAACACCAACCGATTATAAAAATTCCCATTTTCTTGAATGACCAAACTTCCTGTAATTGCGGTGTTTTTTGCTTTCGCCAAAGCTTGTAACCAAGAAACGGTTTCGCCTTGCATTGTTTCAGCGACCGCTTTTGGATTCATGGTAAACCCCGAAGTGAACATTTCTGGAAGTACAATCAAATCGACATTTTCAATAATGGAATTGATTTTGTCTTCGAAATACTTCCGATTTTGTATTGGTTTTTCCCAAAGTAAGGATGCTTGGATTATGGCTGTTTTCATGGGCTATTTCACAGAGATTCACAAAGATACACAGCGATTCGCAAAGTGTTATTTTAATGAAATTATTTCTAAATTAAAAAGTTATTTCACAAAGTTACGCAAAGTAAACGCAGAGATACACTAAGATTTGTTTAAAGAGAATAAAATCATATTTAAAGTTATTTCACAGAGATTCAGAAAGATACACAGCGATACACTATGATTTGTTATATGAAACTATTTTCAAAATAAAAGTTGTTTCACAAAGTTACGCAAAGTAAACGCAGAGATACACTAAGATTTGTTTAAAGAGAATAAAATCATATTTAAAGTTATTTCACAGAGATTCACAAAGATACACAGCGATACACTAAGATTTGTTATATGAAACTATTTTCAAAATAAAAGTTGTTTCACAAAGTTACGCAAAGAAACGCAGCGATTCACAAAGGGTTATTTAAGAAATTTTACACATTAAAAAAGAGCAGCTGTTAGGCTGCTCTTTACTATAAGTGATTTTCCCAATTGGGGCATCTCTTTTTTTATTTTTTCTTTGATTTGGCTTTTGCTTTTTTCTTTTTTGCAGCCGCTTTTTTCTTAGCCGTTTTTTCTTTTAATTTCTTTTTGGCTTTTTCTTTCTTCGCTTTTTCTTTTTTATTTTTCTTAGCTTTTTTCTCTTTTTGCTTTTGTTTTTCTTTAGCTACAGCTAA
>CANKLD010000043.1 GCA_947483095.1 Bacteroidota bacterium | reverse complement strand
GCAGGCCACCAATCTTGACTGTCCGTCATTAAAGTTTTTAAATCATTTTTTAATGCCGTAAGATCTAATTTTTTAAATTCTTCAGCATAATTAAAATTTTCACCTAGCGGATTTGTTTTTGAATCGTGCTGATGTAAAATATCTAAGTTTAGAGATTTTGGCCACCAATTTTGAGAAGGAGGTGTAGCATTCATCGCTGTATTTTGATGAAATGGGCATTTTCCAATGTCGTTTGAATTTTCCATATTTATTGAATTAAGTCTAATTTACTATTTAAAAATCACTTACAAAAGTAGGTTAACAATTTGATTTTAGTATAGCTATTTTATGGTTTTAATTTATTTTTTAATAGATTTAATCTATAGCTTCTATTTTATTTCGATTATTAAAACAAAGGTAAATTTATACTATATTTGTTTCTACTTTAAGATTTATTAAATACTATACAACCTATGAATTTCTCCAATCTATTTCGAAAAAAATCAGTTCAAGACATATTAAATCAAGTCGCTAAAAATGAAGCCGACGGACATAATTCATTAGGAAAACATCTTAAAACTAGAGATTTAGCCGCCTTTGGAATTGCCGCTATTATTGGAGCTGGAATTTTCAGTACCATTGGAAAAGCCAGTTTTGATGGTGGGCCCGGAGTCATCTTCTTGTTTTTATTCACCGCTATAGCCTGTAGTTTTGCCGCTTTTGCTTACGCAGAATTCGCCTCCATGGTGCCTGTTTCAGGAAGTGCCTATACCTATTCATACGTTGCTTTTGGAGAATTAATAGCCTGGATTATCGGTTGGACGTTAATTATGGAATACGCCATCGGGAATATCACCGTTGCTATTTCTTGGAGTGATTACTTTACCAGTTTGATGAATAATATTATAGTTAATTTGAATCATAAATACGATTGGCATTTACAAGTTTTAGCCGATTGGGTTCAAATGGATTATTTAACGGCTTCCAACGGATTTAAAGACGCTACTGCTTTAATGCAAAACGGAAAATCGTTCGAGAATCTAAGTTCCTCTTTGCAAAATACCTACACTGCTTGGACCACTTCACCTGTTATTGGTGGGTTTCATCTAGTTGCCGATTTACCTGCTCTAGGGATAATTATCTTCATAACCGGATTGGTTTATCGTGGAATGAAGGAATCTCGAAATGCCAGTAATGCGATGGTTTTAGTGAAATTATGCATCATTTTATTGGTAATTGCCGTAGGAGTTTTTTATGTAGATGTTGATAATTGGAGCCCTTTTGCACCGAATGGAGTTGGAGGAATTCTAAAAGGAGTTTCGGCCGTTTTCTTTGCTTACATTGGTTTTGATGCCATTTCAACCACCGCTGAAGAATGTGAAAATCCTCAACGCGACTTGCCTCGCGGAATGATGTGGGCCATTATAATATGTACCATTTTATATGTCGCTATTGCCCTGGTACTTACCGGAATGGTTTCCTATTCTGAATTGAATGTTGGTGATCCATTATTATTTGTATTCGAAAAATTAGATTTAAAAGTTATGTCGGCCATAATCGGAGTTTCAGCAGTTATCGCAATGGCTAGTGTTTTATTGGTGTTCCAAATGGGGCAACCTAGAATTTGGATGAGCATGAGTCGCGATGGTTTGTTGCCAAAAAAATTCTCGAGAGTACATCCTAAATTCAAAACACCTTCCTATGCCACTGTGGTCACTGGTTTTGTAGTAGCCATTCCGGCTTTATTTTTGAACCTAACCATGGTAACCGATTTATGCAGTATAGGAACTTTATTTGCCTTTGTATTGGTTTGCGCCGGTGTATTGGTATTGCAAAACAAAACGGATATTCCTCGTGGAAAATTCAAAACTCCCTATGTTAATTCGAAATATATTGTACCTGTTTTAATCTTAATTGGCTTGGTTTATTCGGTTCAATACAATCAAAAAAGCACGCTTGATTTCATTACCAATGAAAAGAAAATATATGCTCCTGAAGACATTGTCACTTCTTTAACTCCGGAACAATCAAAACAAGTTTACAATTATTTAGCTTCATTTGATGCCAATAACGCCACCACATCAACCCCGGATTTAGAAGTCATTTTGAGTCAATATTCTGATAATGAGGATCAATATCAATCGGTAGTAGAAGCATTACCAATTAACGATTCTCAAAAATATGAAACGGGTTTTAGCTTATTCAAACACAAAATTCCAATGTGGATTTTTCTACTTTCTTTGTTAGGTTTAGCAGTTTGGGCGTACCGACAAAATTTATCTCTAATTCCGATGCTAGGTTTAATTTCGTGTTTGTACATGATGGCCGAATTAAGTGTTTGGAACTGGATTTATTTCACCATTTGGTTGTTGATTGGTTTGGTAATTTACTTTGGCTACAGCCGAAAAAATAGCAAATTGAATACCATCGAATAAACTCATTTTTCTATAAAGAGTATCATTTTGTGTTCAAAAAAAATCCAATAATTTGTACTAAAGATGCTTTTTTAGGGCTTATTTATCTCTTATCAAATATTTGCACAGATTCTAGGGTTAAAATGATTATCGAAAAAAAATCAGTGAAATCAGTGAAATCCGTGGCTGAAATTTCGCGCAATTGATATTGTTTTCGATATTACAATCTCTTAAAAATACCATTTTCAAATTCATACATAATAACTATCTTTGACATCTTAAAATAAGAACAAAAATGACTTTATCTCAAATTCTATCGACACCTATCGAAAAAGCAATCCATTCGCTTTTTGATGTAACTATTGACAAAATAGAATTTCAATCGACACGGAAAGAATTTGAAGGAGATATCACCATGGTTATTTTTCCCTTATTAAAAGTGATTAAGAGCAATCCTTTAGAACTTGGAAATAAAATTGGAACTTATTTAGTTGAATATGTAGCTGAGGTTTCGAATTTTAACGTGGTTTCTGGGTTTTTAAATATCGTAATTTCCGATCAATATTACCTAGATTTCTTCCATGAGATTAAAGACAATTCGCAATTCGGATTTGTTTCGCCCAAGGCAAATGAGCCCGCGGTGATGGTTGAATATTCTTCACCAAACACCAATAAACCGTTGCATTTAGGTCACGTTAGAAATAACTTATTAGGATATGCTGTTGCTGAAATAATAAAGGCGTCTGGAAAAAAAGTATATAAAACACAAATCATCAATGACCGTGGAATTCACATTTGTAAGTCGATGTTGGCTTGGCAGAAATTTGGAAAAGGTCAAACACCTGAATCTGCTGGATTAAAAGGAGACAAATTAGTTGGTAATTTTTATGTAGCTTTCGATAAAGCTTATAAAGAAGAAATCAACCAATTAATAAGCCAAGGAAAATCAGAGGAGGAAGCGAAAAAGCAAGCGCCAATTATTTTGGAAGCGCAAGACATGCTTTTAAAATGGGAAGCTGGAGATCCGGAAGTAATGTCACTTTGGAAAACGATGAACCAATGGGTTTATGACGGATTTGGAATAACTTACACCAATTTAGGAGTTAATTTTGACAGTTATTATTACGAAAGTAATACCTATTTATTAGGAAAAGACGTAGTTCAGATTGGCTTGGAAAAAGGAATTTTCGAAAAAGACCCTGACGGTTCGGTTTGGATTGATTTAACACCGGATGGATTGGATAGAAAAATCGTACTTCGTTCTGATGGAACTGCCGTTTATATGACACAAGATATTGGAACTGCAATTCAGCGTGTAAAAGACTTCCCAGATGTTGGAGGGATGGTTTATACCGTTGGAAACGAACAGGATTATCACTTTAAAGTGTTGTTTTTAATCCTTCAAAAATTAGGTTTTGATTGGTCGAAAAATCTATTTCACTTGTCGTATGGAATGGTAGATTTACCTTCAGGAAAAATGAAAAGCCGAGAGGGAACCGTTGTTGATGCGGATGATTTGATGAATGAAATGACGGAAACTGCTCAGAAAATTTCTGAAGAATTAGGAAAATTAGAAGGGTATTCAGATGCTGAAAAAGCCAAGTTGTACAACACCATCGGAATGGGTGCTTTGAAATACTACATTTTAAAAGTCGATCCTAAGAAAAGAATTTTATTTGACCCGGAAGAATCAGTAGATTTTACTGGAAATACGGGGCCATTTATTCAATATACGTATGCAAGAATCCAATCTATTATTCGCAAAGCCAACTTCGATTTCACTGAAAAAACAACGATTAAAGTGTTGCATGAAAAGGAAAAAGAATTGGTTAAACAATTGGAATTATATCCTGAAGTAATTCAAAATGCGGCACAAAATCATAGCCCTGCGTTAATTGCAAATTACACTTACGATTTAGTCCGTGAATACAATTCGTTCTATCAAGCGGTGCCTATTTTAGGTTCTAATGATATGTTGGAAAAAGTTTTCCGAGTGCAATTGTCTAAAAAAGTGGCCGACACGATTGCATCGGCGTTTCAACTTTTAGGCATTCAAGTTCCTGAGAGAATGTAATTTTGACTCTCGGTCACTTTGACGCTTTCTAACTTTATCTTATATTTGCAATTCAATAAAAAGCACTACTATGTTTGATAATTTAAGTGATAAATTAGACAAAGCCTTTCATATCCTAAAAGGACACGGAAAAATTACTGAAATTAATGTTGCTGAAACATTAAAAGAAGTACGTCGTGCACTTTTAGATGCCGATGTTAACTTTAAAATAGCAAAAGATTTTACCACAAGGGTGAAAGACAAAGCCATTGGACAAAATGTATTAATTACATTACAACCAGGCCAACTTTTAGTAAAATTAGTTAAAGACGAGTTGACTGAATTAATGGGTGGAGAAGTTTCTGGAGTAAATCTTTCAGGAAATCCAACCGTAATTTTAATGTCGGGATTACAAGGATCTGGTAAAACCACTTTCTCAGGAAAATTAGCCAATTTTCTTAAAACCAAAAAAGCGAAAAATCCACTTTTAGTAGCTTGTGATGTGTATCGCCCTGCAGCAATCAATCAGTTGCACGTGGTGGGATCACAAATTGGGGTGGAAGTTTACTCCGAATTAGGAAACAACAATCCAGTTGAAATTGCACAAAATGCAGTTAAATATGCCAAAGAAAAAGGGTATAATGTTGTCATTGTCGACACCGCTGGTCGACTGGCTGTAGATGCTCAAATGATGGATGAGATTGCTCGTGTTCATAAAGCAATCCAACCTCAAGAAACCTTATTTGTGGTGGATGCAATGACGGGTCAGGATGCTGTAAATACAGCAAAAGCCTTCAATGATATTTTGAATTTTGATGGGGTAATACTTACAAAATTAGATGGAGACACTCGGGGTGGAGCGGCACTTTCTATAAAATCAGTGGTGGACAAACCCATTAAGTTTGTTGGAACTGGTGAAAAAATGGAAGCAATTGATGTTTTTTATCCAGAGCGTATGGCAGAACGTATCCTTGGAATGGGAGACGTAGTTTCATTGGTAGAAAAAGCACAAGAACAATACAACGAAGAGGAAGCTCGTAAAATCCAAAAGAAAATCGCCAAAAACGAGTTTGGCTTCGATGATTTCTTATCACAAATCCAGCAAGTCAAAAAAATGGGTAACATGAAAGACTTGGTTGGAATGATTCCAGGTGCTTCAAAAGCCATGAAAGATGCAGAAATTGAAGACGATGCGTTCAAACATATTGAAGCAATCATTCATTCAATGACTCCAACGGAAAGATCAAAACCTGCAATTATTGATATGAAAAGAAAAACTAGAATTGCAAAAGGATCGGGAACTAAGATCGAGCAAGTAAATCAATTAATGAAACAGTTTGACCAAATGAGCAAAATGATGAAAATGATGCAAGGTCCTGGAGGAAAAAACATGATGAAAATGATGGGCGGAATGAAAGGCGGAATGCCGGGAATGCCTGGAATGCGATAGATAATTAAGTCGAAAGTCAAATGTCTTAATGTCCAAAGTCAAAAAAAACAATAACATACAACAACTGTTTTAGCTTAATTTTTTCCGTTCTGTCAAGAACTTTAAACTTTAAACTTTAAACATAATACACAACAACAATGCAACTACTAGACGGAAAAAAAGTTTCTGAAGACATCAAAGTCGAAATCACGGCTGCTGTTCAAAAGATGAAAAACAACAACGAGAAAGTCCCTCATTTAGCGGCAATTATTGTTGGAAATGATGGCGCAAGTTTAACTTATGTTGGCAGTAAAGTTAAAGCCTGCGAAAGAGTGGGTTTTGAATCTACTTTAATTAACCTGCCGAGCACGACATCTGAAACGGAATTACTTAAAAAAATCAAAGAGTTAAACGAAGATGATAATATCGATGGCTTTATTGTACAGTTGCCTTTGCCAGATCAAATTGACACTCAAAAAGTCCTTATGGCTGTTGATCCAAGTAAGGATGTTGACGGTTTTCACCCAGAGAATTTTGGAAAAATGGCTTTGGATATGACCACTTTTATTCCTGCAACTCCATTCGGAATCCTAGAATTATTAGAACGTTACAATGTTGAAACCAAAGGTAAACATACCGTTGTTATTGGCCGTAGCCACATTGTAGGTCGTCCTATGAGTATTCTGATGGGAAGAAAAGGTTTTCCAGGAAATTCTACGGTGACTTTAACCCATAGTTATACTAAAAATATCGAGGAAATTACCATTCAAGCCGATATTATCATTACCGCTTTAGGAGTTCCAAATTACTTAAAAGCAGAAATGGTAAAAGACGGCGCGGTTGTAATAGATGTAGGTATCACTAGAGTAAATGACGATTCTAACGAAAAAGGATATGTAATTACTGGCGATGTCGATTTTGAAAACGTAAGCAAGAAAGCGTCTTTCATTACTCCCGTTCCAGGTGGAGTAGGGCCGATGACTATTGCAATGTTATTAAAAAACACATTATTAGCAAGAGATCAACGAAAGTTAGCGAAGCAATAACAAAAAAGCCTTAAACTATGTTTAAGGCTTTTTTGTTTAATAATCTCCGGGTTTTTTATACCTTGGATCGTCTCTTTTTATAAATTCTGTTCTTCGTTTTACGGGTTCAATTTTTGGTAAACTCGCTTCTTCGGTTTTACTTGAAGGTTCAATAAGTTGGTTTAATTCTAGAATTTCAGCATCGGTTAAATCGCGAAATCTTCCCACGGGAATATCCAATGAAATATTGATAATCCGAATACGCTTTAAAGCCACTACTTCGTAACCTAAATATTCCGACATTCTTCGGATTTGGCGATTCAACCCTTGAGTCAAAACAATTTTAAAAATAAATTGACTGATCTGTTCGACTTTACATTTTCGGGTTACGGTATCTAAAATCGGAACTCCATTTCCCATTTTTTTAATGAAATCGGCTGTGACAGGTTTGTTTATAGTTACAGTGTATTCTTTTTCGTGATTGTTGCGGGCGCGAAGTATTTTATTGACAATATCACCATCATTGGTCATAAAAATCAATCCTTCGCTGGCTTTGTCTAATCTTCCGATAGGGAAAATACGTTTTGGATAATTGATATAATCCACAATATTATCACGAACATCTAAATTGGTCGTACATTCAATTCCTGCAGGTTTATTAAAAGCCAAATAGACTGGTTTTTCATGTTGTTCCCGAATTAGTTTTCCATCAATTCTAACTTCATCTGTTGGAGAAACCTTAGTGCCTAGTTCTGGAACAACCCCATTTATGGTTACGCGACCTTTGTCAATTAGTTTATCGGCTTCCCTACGAGAGCAATATCCTGTTTCACCAATAAATTTATTTAGTCGCTTTAGATTTTCTTCCATGCCGCAAAGTTAATTAGAAAATCGGTTTGTAGGTAATTTGATAATTAAAAAGAAAAGGAATTACTTTTTTAAGATTCCGTAATAAATGCACTTATTTTTTCAAATAACACTTCGTCATTCATACTGTGTCCCAAGCCTTTAGTTTCAATAAATACGGCTTCTTTCCAGGCGTTTGAATTTTTTTTAGCTTCTGCAAATGACACTACGGAATCTTCAATATCGTGTGCAATTAGTCCTTTAAGGTTACTTTCATTTGAAAATAAAGGTCCTTCAATTTCTTTGTTGCTGAGGTTAAAATTCTCTAAATAGTAATTTACTAATTCCCCATTGACTTTCGTGTTCAAACCTAAAAGCGAGACATAATTCTCAAAAATTAGTTTAAAATCAGATGGAGCTCCCAAAACTACAATCTTCTCTACATTATTATTTCTATGAATGGTTTGATAATGCAAACACGCTTTTCCGCCTATAGAATGTCCAATTAATATATTAGGATTGTACATTTTCGCTACGTGGTGAATGAATTCAGTGTATTTGTGAGCGTTGAAATCTTTCCCGCTTGATAGGCCATGGGCAGGTGCATCAATGGCTACAACAGTATATCCTGATTTTAAAATATAGGGAAGGGCTTTTTTCCATCGAGCTGAATTACTTTCCCAACCATGAATTAAAAATACAACAGTTTCGTTCCCTTTCCATATATAGGTTTGAATTGTTTTATCTTCAAAATCAAAGGCAACTGCTTCTGCGCTTTTAAGAACTTCTGGAATAGCGTCGATTTGGATTTTTCCTTTTCTTGGGGTACTAAAAATAGCGTATGCTTTTTGAACTGCTTTTTTGGGAGCGACAAAACTTAGCACATTGATATAAAATCCAATTGATTTTGCGAGAAGTAGGTATTTCAATTTCTTCATAAAAAAAAGCCACGTTAGGAACGTGGCTTCATATAATTAAAATTTAGAAAATAATTTTTCCATTTTTTCTCTTTCTTCTTCAGCAAGTGTGCTATCAACTAAAATCCTTCCTGAATGTTCATCGGTAATGATTTTTTTTCTTGAAGCGATTTCCACTTGTGTTTGTGGTGGTATAGTGAAGAAAGACCCTGCAGATGCACCTCTTTCAATAGAAACTACTGCTAAACCATTACGGACACTAGTTCTAATTCTCGTGTAAGCAGCTAATAATCTTTCTTCGATTTGTCCTTGGTATTCCGCAGATTTTTCAGATAAGAAAGTTTCTTCTTTTTCAGTTTCAGACATAATTGCTTCCAATTCTGTCTTTTTGTGTTTTAAGTGATTGATTTTAGTATCTAATTTTTCTTTAGATTGATTGACCACTTCTTTTTTGTGTTCAATAGTAGCTTTCATTTCTTTAATTTGCTTTTCAGCCAATTGAATTTCAAGCTCTTGGAATTCTACTTCTTTAGTTAAAGAGTTGAATTCTCTATTGTTACGAACAGTTTCCTGTTGTTTAACATATCTTTTCATTGACTCGTTATGTTCGTCAATAGCTATTTTTTTAGCTTTAATTTGATCTTCAATAACAGTCAAATCATTTTTAAGTTTTTCTAAACGAGTGCTTAAACCAGCAACTTCATCTTCTAAATCTTCCACTTCTAAAGGAAGTTCTCCTCTTACATTTCTGATTTCGTCAATTCTTGTGTCAATTAATTGCAAATCATATAATGCTCTTAATTTGTCTTCTACACTTAGTTCTTTTGTATTCGCCATAATAATTTATAAGTACTTAACTGGATTTGTATTTTCTTCTGATAAAATGATTGCAAAATTAAGGATTTTTTTTCTAAGAAAATCAACAATATAATTTTTTGTATACCTTTCG
>CANKLD010000042.1 GCA_947483095.1 Bacteroidota bacterium | reverse complement strand
TGAGATTGGTGTGCCATTCTCAATTCTGTCAATGCATATTCGATTGCCGTTTTGTGTTCATCAGATAATTTATCACCTAATTCTTTCAATTGGCTTTCTGTTTGGAAAATCATTCCATCCGCTTCGTTTAATTTTTCAACTCTTTCTCTAGCGATTTTATCTGCTCCCGCATTTGCTTCAGCATCTTTTTTCATTCTCTCGATTTCTTCAGATGTTAATCCAGAAGAAGCTTCGATACGAATATCGTGAGATTTTCCAGTTCCTTTATCTGTTGCAGATACTTTGATGATACCATTCGCATCAATATCAAAAGTAACTTCAATTTGTGGAACTCCTCTTGGTGCTGGTGGAATACCATCTAAGTTAAAACGACCGATCGTTTTATTATCAGCAGCCATAGCTCTAGCTCCTTGCAATACATGCAATTCAACTGTTGGTTGAGAATCTGCAGCTGTAGAGAAAATTTGAGATTTTTTTGTTGGAATAGTAGTATTCGACTCAATTAATGTAGTCATCACTCCACCCATTGTTTCAATTCCTAAAGATAAAGGGGTAACGTCTAATAACAATACATCTTTTACATCTCCAGAAAGAACTCCACCTTGAATAGCAGCTCCAATTGCCACAACTTCATCAGGATTTACTCCTTTTGACGCTTTTTTACCAAAGAATTTTTCAACTTCTTCAGCAATTTTTGGCATACGTGTAGAACCACCAACTAAAATTACTTCATCAATATCAGAAACGGATAAACCAGCATCTTTCAACGCTTTTGCAACAGGTGCCATAGAGCGTTTTACTAATGAATCAGACAATTGCTCAAATTTAGCTCTTGTTAATTTTTTAACTAAGTGTTTTGGTCCTGAAGCCGTAGCTGTAACGTAAGGCAAATTGATTTCAGTTTCAGCAGAAGAGGACAATTCGATTTTCGCTTTTTCAGCAGCCTCTTTAATACGTTGTAACGACATTGGATCCAAACGTAAATCGATACCTTCTTCAGCATTGAATTCATCTGCCAACCAGTCAATGATTGTTTGGTCAAAATCGTCTCCTCCTAAGTGTGTATCTCCATTGGTTGACAATACTTCAAAAACTCCGTCTCCTAATTCCAGAACAGAAATATCAAATGTACCTCCACCTAAATCGTAAACTGCAATTTTTTGATCTACTCCTTTTTTATCTAAACCATAAGCCAACGCAGCAGCAGTTGGCTCGTTGATAATACGCATTACTTTTAAACCAGCAATTTCACCCGCTTCTTTCGTAGCCTGACGTTGTGCATCGTTAAAGTAAGCAGGAACAGTTATAACTGCTTCAGTAACGGTTTGACCTAAATAATCTTCCGCTGTTTTTTTCATTTTTTGAAGTGTCATTGCTGACAATTCTTGTGCCGTATATAAACGACCATCAATATCTACACGAGGTGTATTGTTGTCTCCTTTAACAACAGAATACGGAACTCTTTTAGCTTCAGCTGTAATTTCAGCGAAAGAATGTCCCATAAAACGTTTGATAGAAGCAACCGTTTTCGTTGGATTGGTTACCGCTTGTCTTTTTGCAGGATCTCCAACTTTGATTTCACCGCCTTCTACAAAAGCAATTACAGATGGTGTGGTTCTTTTTCCTTCTGCATTAGGAATTACAACTGCTTCATTACCTTCCATTACAGAAACACAAGAGTTGGTTGTTCCTAAATCAATTCCAATTATTTTACCCATTTTAATTCTATTTAAATTTAATTTTAATTTCTAAACTCATTTTCCTTAAGTCAATCTTTATGCCATTGTATCATTACGTTGTTATTGTCAGTTTTTACAAAAACTTGCAATTAAAATTATGACATTCTGACACAAAAGGTATCTACTTGTGCTGAAACCAATTGGAGCCATCATCAAAGTAGGCTTTAAATTCTGAATTTACCGGTGTTCCGTGAAGTACATGCTGGTAATAATATTTTCGTAAAACATAATTAAAGGCGCCCATATCTCCTGTAAAGGATGTGGCGTTGTCAAAATTATAAGCTTTATGAACCTTCCAAATGGATTCAATTAAAGGTTTAATTATTTGAATATTGCCACCTATTATCCCACAATTTAATAATTGATGTGATCTATAGGTTGTTTCTATTTCAAAGTAATCATCAATATGACTTCTTAAATGAGAACCGTGAAGTTGCATCCATTCATTTTTCCATATCGTTGGTTCGTCACCACAAAAAACAAAATCAGAATTATCAATAAATAAAGGTTGGATAAATGGATTTTTCAAAACCAAAACATCCGATACATCAGTTACAAATAACGAATCTATTTTATCGAAGTATTTAGTTAAGAATTGACGGTATAAAGAATATCTAAAAATATTTGGATTAAAACGAATATCATGAGTTATTTTAATAAAAATTAGATGATCCGATTGGTATTTTAATACCGTTGAATCTGAAAAATTATTATGAAAAATAATGGCTTGAAGATTTAATTTTGAAATTGAGGCAGACCATTTCTCAATAATTGAAAAATCATCATCTAAAAGCATTTGATTTCTATTTACATCGTAAACACCAGTAATATGGCATCCCAATATAAGTTTATTTGACAATTTAAGGTTTGAAGGAATTTTCAATTAACTCAAATTATTTGATTTAACTTTTGCACTTATGCTATTTGGATTGTTTCTGTAATAAATATAGGTTCTTAAATCCAATTTATCTACAAAATACATTTTTTCTGCCCTTTCATAAAAATGAGCATCTGCGCCATACATATTTAAAAAATTTAAGTTCTCAAACACTTCTTTTTTTCCAAATAAAGTCGCGAAAAGGATGCAATCATCTACATGAATTACTTCATTTTGATTGTAACGATCAGGAACATAATAATCCGATTCGGTATTCACAATCGTTTCTGTGGTTGAAGCGATAAGATCTAATGAGTTTATTTCAGACAAACACAGTTCTAAATGGTTTGTTTTGTATTCATCATCAGCATCAATTACTGTTATGTACTCGCTGTTTGTTAGTAAAATTGCTCTGTTGATTGATTCTGATTGACTGCAATTTTTATGACGCAAATAGGTAACCTTATTTTCATTTAGAATAGCATATTCTAAAATTAATTTATGTGAATTATTTGTACTTCCATCGTCAATAATTAACAATTCGAAATCTTGAAAAGTTTGGTTTAAGACCGAGTCAATAGCTCTTTTCACCATATTAAATGGAGTGTTATAAACTGACATTATAACGGCTACTTTATATTTGTTTTTCATAAATTATTAAAGTTGTAAAAGTATATATTTTATAAATAGTATATTAAATAATAAACAAAAAATTTATGATCAAGTTTACTGCTATTGGGATCGAGCTACTCGTGTACTTTAGAAAATAAACAACAGTGCAAATGAAAAATTGAATAACTTGTTTTACTGAAATTGTTTCAGCATCTAAAAGAAAATGAAGTAAAATCCCATTGACAAATCATAGGTAAATTTAGATAGCCATGGGTTCATTCGGTTATTCGTTGATTTGGTTATTCGAAAAATCTGAAATCTGAAATCGGTACTCCCCGCTAGCGCGAGCGTCTCGCTCGTGTTCACAAGAATAATAACCTTGCAAATAAAACTATAAGTACTTGTCTTGCTGAACTTGTTTCAGCATCTAAAAAGAATCTGAAATAAATTCAGATTGACAAATCATAGGTTAAAATCCCATTGACAAATCAGGAGTATTTTGTCCCACGACAGCGCTAATTTTCCTTGCGTGCTATGCGTAAAACCTTGCGCTCTTTGCGGTTAAAACTAAGAATCTGAAATCTGAAATCTGGACTCGCATGAAGGATCGTAGCGAAAATCCTCTGTGGAGCGAAGCGCAACAGAGATTGTAGCGAGAGCCTGACCCGAATTTTTCGAGGGGCATGCCCAAATAAATCTACTGCTTTTTTCTTTCGCCTACATATTTTGTTAGCAATACTCCGTAGCGCGATTTTGCCACTTTTGGCGACATCGATTTTTGAATGGTATCCAAATACTTAATCGTTGCATCGTTAATTTCAGACAATGCAATGTAGGGTGCTACTTCATACTCTTTATTAGTTACCGCAAAATTAATTGCATAAAGGTACTTTCTCTTCAAAATGGCATTCGATTTTTCATCAATTGAAGCAATCAAGCCCATTTGTTTTGTTTTTAAAGCGTTGATTTTAGCAACAGTAAGTTCTAATTGTTGCTCGTTGTATTTGGAACTTATTTTCTTGTAATTTTCATACAAATCATTGTTTTTAGATCCTTTTACCACTGCTTTTGAATAAAAATAGTCTAGTTCGGTAGCAATATTAATTTTCCCTGGTTCGGCAAAAAACATCAAATTGTTATCTCCAGAATTGGTTTCGCCACGGTCTAAAAATAAATAGAGCATTTCTGGTGATTTCAAATTGATATTGCTTTCAAATTCCGATTTGCCATCAATTTTCATACTATCGATAGTTATATAGGTGCTGTCTCCCAATTTTTTCAAATACAAAGTACCTTTTTGTAATCCTTTTACATTTCCAGTGATTTGTAGGTTGGTTTCTGGTTTGTTTTCACAAGAAGCTAAAATAGTTAGTGACAGTATAGTAAATAGAAATTTTTTCATAGTTTTTTATTTGTCAGCAAATTAAAGAAATTCTTGAATACCAATGAAGGTTTTTATAGATTTATTGATGGTAAGTAAGAGTAGTTATTGAATTGGAATTCTAAATCAAAAAAAAAACTCCTGTAATCAGGAGCTTTTTTAATCAAATTTATTTTTTATATAGTATTTTCCGTCTAGATCGTCGTCAAAATCATCAATTTTCATAGGTTTTGGTTTAGGTTTTCCAGCGTTAGCCTTCTTTTTCCATAAATCAAATTTATCAGTTGGAAGTTTCTTTTTCATAATTTCAAGAACTTCTGTTTCGCTTAATCCGAATTCCTTTTTGATAATTTCAAACGGATTTCTTTCTTCTAAAGCCAATGCGATCAGTTTTTCATTTTGATCCCAAGTCAAGTCAATTTTTTTACTCTTTTTCATTACTAGAAAAATAAATGCTGTGGTTTTTGTTTAATTAAAAAATTATTATGTAGTTCAATATTAATAAAAAAATCAATACGATTTATAGTAGCATTAAAATTTTTTTATGGTTTTTCAAACGTGCTCCTTTTTTGGAACGGTATTTTTAACAAGTTTCCAATGGTATTATTTTTTTCCATTTCCATGTGAGTGTCAATTCCGTAAACTATTTCTTCTCTTTTTAATGTAGAAAAGGTCCCAAAAATCCGATCCCAAATGGAAAAGATATTACCATAATTACTATCGGTATGCGGTAATTCATAATGGTGGTGCACTTTGTGCATATCTGGAGAAACAAAAATATAACTTAACCAACGATCCAAAGTCACCGGCAAAGATATGTTGGCGTGATTAAATTGTGATAAAACTACCGACAGCGATTGGTATAAAAAAACCAGCCACATTGGTGCTCCAACTATCAAAACGGCAAGAGCAGTAAATACAAATCGAACCACGCTTTCTCCAGGATGGTGGCGATTGGCGGTTGTGGTATCTACCCAAGTATCAGAATGGTGAATCAGGTGAAATCGCCATAAAAATTTGACTTTATGTTCTACATAATGTACCAAATAAGCCCCAATTAAATCCAATAAAAGTAATCCTACAATTAGGTAAATCCAAGTGTTAATTGTTCCTAAATAGGGAAGTAGACCAATATTATTTTGGGAGGCCCATTTAGAAGTCCAAAGTAAAATAAACGCCATCAAAAAGTTCACTACAATAGTGGTAACCGTGAAAAAAATATTTATTCCAGCGTGGTTCCACTTACTGTATTTTAATAAGAAAAGTGGTTTTATGGTTTCTATTAACCAGAAAAAAGTAATTCCGCCGGCCAAAATTAACGCGCGGTGTAAAGAAGGTATCGTTTCAAAATAACGGATTATCTCGTTCATCTTTTTTTTATAAAAGTAACAATTAATCTTTTACAATAAGTAGTTAACCAATAGATTTAGAAGAATAAAAGAATGCAAATTGGCACTTAAGCTAAATTATTTTTCCGACTTTGATGTAAAATGCTTAGTCAAATAAACCAAATTTACCCCAAGAATAAATAAGTTAGTAATAATTATTGGCCACGAGGTTGCCAACATAATTCCGTAAAAAATAAATAGGATGGCGCCAATAGAATTGATTGTTCTTAAAGTGATGATGTTTTTCATTAAAAAGGAAATCATCAAAATTAAGGATGCCAAATAACCGATCCAATCTGTTGGTGTAAAATCAAACATAGCTAAAATTTAATTATTATAAATGAATTAAAACGTGTTTACTGTTTTTCTAATGGCAACTAATTTGGTCATTAAAGCCTCAAAATAATCCAAGTGGAGCATGTTGGCACCGTCGCTTTTAGCGTTTGCAGGATCAAAATGGGTTTCAATAAAAATTCCATCAACACCTACGGCAATTCCCGCTTTGGCAATGGTTTCGATCATATCAGGACGGCCTCCAGTAACTCCCGCCGTTTGGTTTGGCTGTTGCAAAGAGTGCGTTACATCAAGAACGGTGGTTGCATATTGCTGCATGGTTGGGATGCCACGAAAATCTACAATCATGTCTTGATAACCAAACATCGTTCCTCTATCGGTAACCATCACGTTTTGGTTTTGGCAATCCAATACTTTTTGAACGGCATTTTTCATACTCTCCGGACTCATGAATTGTCCTTTTTTCAAATTAACGACCTTTCCAGTATTTGCAGCAGCCACCACTAAATCAGTCTGACGCACTAGAAAAGCTGGAATTTGCAAAATATCAACATATTGAGCTGCTTTGTCGGCATCTTCATTGGTATGAATATCGGTAACAGTTGGTACTCCAAAAGTTTCGGATACTTTGCGTAAAATTTGCAATGCTTTTTCATCACCAATACCTGAAAAACTATCAATTCTTGAGCGATTTGCTTTTTTGAAAGACCCTTTAAATACGAATGGAATTTCTAATTTGTCGGTAATTCCAACTAATTTTTCAGCAATTCTCATCGCCATTTCTTCTCCTTCAATTGCGCAAGGTCCTGCCAATAAGAAGAAGTTGCCACTATTTGAATGTTTTATTTGAGGTATAGTATTTAGGTTCATAGCGTTTTTTTTTGATAGTGCAAATATAGGTAGGAAAAATGAATTATGAAATATGTAGTGAGAGAATAGATGAAAGACAAAGAGATAATAGAAAAATGATGCAAGAAACAAGAAACTAGATTTTTTCACCACAAAAGGCACAAATTTATTTCAAAAGGAACAATGAAAAAAGTCTATTATCTATCTGTCTATTATCTCTATTGTCTTATCTCTTTACTTCGCCAATCCAAATCCTACAGGTACCATTAAATCTCCTTTTTCGTAGCAATTTAGGTATAGTTTTATGGGTTGTTTTAAGCCTACCCAAGTAACTTCATATTGATCGAGGAAGCCGCCGCCCATTTCACAGTTTTTAGTAGGGAAGGGGCAACAGATATCTAATTTTTTAAAGAATACTTTTTCACCATTCGGACCAGAAAGTGCCTTTAAAAATCGTTCTTGGTTAATAGTTAAGTCTTTTGTATTTCTGTAAAATACATTTACAGGGTAATCTGGGTGGTAGCCGTATTTTGGGTCTTTGCTGAATTCCGTCAATACAAATGTATTCGCGGCAGTCAACTGCGGAATAGGGGCATTGTCATTTACGTTTTTTAAGGTCGATTTGGTACTCACACAAGAAGTGAAGCCGATGGCTATTAGGGTAAAAAGCACTATAAATTTGATTTTCATTTTTTACTTTTAATTTAAAATAAAGGTACTAAAAAACTTTTATACAATAACCGTGCTAAATTTTATATTGTAATATGTTATGGAGTTGTCGGTAGTTGTAGAGGTTTCAAAATAAGTGCGAGTAATTAAGAACTAGTAATAGCACTCGAAAAGATTTTTTTTATATAGTAAAATACTAAAGGGTATTGGTATTTAGCGTATCAATACCCTTACTCTTTTGCGAACTTTTTAGGATAGTGTCAATTATTTACATATTTTCGCATTATTACTGAATTCAACTTCCGTATTTGTCAATTAGTTTGACTTTGAAACCCTATTAATTGGTCTTATTTTATGAAATTAGCTACAGAAACTAAGTTGCATTTTACGGGATTTGAAAAAATCATCGGCATCATTATTCTGTTAATTCATGTAAACAATTTGTTTCTAGATATCATGAAAATAGACGCTGCCCAATATGCTTCTATCTCATTAGAAATGCTCCAAAATCAATCTTACCTTCAAGTGTATGATTTGCAAAGTGACTACTTAGACAAACCCCCATTGTTATTTTGGATTTCAAGTTGGAGTATGAATGCCATAGGAATTTGCAATTTTGCCTATAAAATTAGTGCTTTTCTTTTCCTACTCTTATCTTTATTAGCTATTTTCAAATTCACAACGCTATACTACAATCAAAAAATAGCCAAAAATGCCGTAATAATATTCGCAACTTGCCAAGCTTTTTTTCTAATGTCCAATGATGTTAGAACAGACGGAATATTAACCTCCTGTGTCATAATTGCGATTTGGCTAATTACAGAATATTGGCATAAAAATAAAATTTCCTATTTGTTTTTTGCGGCTGTTTTCACTGCTTTTGCTATGATGGCTAAAGGGCCAATTGGAATTATTGCCATTTTAATGCCAATAGGTATTCATTTGTTGTATCAAAAACAATGGAACAAGATATTTAATTTTTCCTGGTTGTTTTTTATTTTCGTAGTTGCCGTTCTTTTAATTCCAATGTCTTATGGACTTTACACCCAATTTGATCTGCATCCTGAAAAAATGATCAATGGAAAATTGGAGCAAAGCGGACTCTATTTTTACTATTGGTTACAAAGTTTTGGAAGAATTACGGGTGAAAACGTATGGGATAATGGTTTGCCGTGGCATTTTTTCATAGGTTCCATAAGCTGGGACTTTTTCCCTTGGATATTGATTTTATATGCTGGTTTGTATTATCAGTTTAAAAAACTTATAAATAAAAATACTACAAAAGCACCTGAAATGATTACGTTAAGTGGATTTATCTTACTTTTTGCTTTATTATCACTTTCTAAATACAAATTGCCACATTACATCTTTGTAACGCTTCCCTTTGCGAGTATTATTTGCGCCATTTACATGGATAAATTGACTCAAAAGCAGCAGCTTATTTGGGAACGAATTTATTTTTCTTTTGGTGTTTTAGTGGCAATTGTAATCACTATTTACCCATTGTTTTTCTTTACAGAAGTAAATTATCTGATTTATTTATTGATTGGGCTTCAACTTTTTTTACTGCTAAAAATTAAGAAACTCCCTATCAATGGAATATTCAGGCTTGTGGGCTACACAATTGTTTTAAACGTTTTTTTGAGTTTTGTTTTTTACCCCAAACTATTAACTTTTCAAGCGGATGCCATGGCAGGAAAATGGTTTTATGAAAATAAACCCAAGGAGAAAGTATATTTTATAAATGAAAAATCGCATTTGTTTAACTTTTATTCCAAAAATTCCAAGCAACAATCTATTTTAATTAAAGATATAGATTCGAT
>CANKLD010000041.1 GCA_947483095.1 Bacteroidota bacterium | reverse complement strand
ATTGCAGCAAGAACTGTAGCAACATAAGAACCAAATAAATCGGCACCCATTCCAGCAACATCCCCTACGTTATCTCCTACGTTATCTGCAATTGTTGCAGGGTTACGAGGGTCATCTTCTGGAATACCCGCTTCTACTTTTCCTACTAAATCCGCACCTACATCGGCAGCTTTAGTATAAATACCACCACCCACACGAGCAAATAATGCGATAGATTCCGCTCCAAGAGAGAAACCCGCAAGAGTTTCCAGAACTATAGTCATTTTTTCAGTTCCATCAATCCCCCATACTCCGCCCATAAATACATGGAAAAAAATAATAAAGAAAGAAGTTAAACCCAAAACAGCCAAGCCTGCAACACCCAATCCCATTACAGTTCCACCACCAAAAGAAACTTTTAATGCTTGAGGTAAACTTGTACGAGCAGCTTGAGTGGTTCTTACGTTAGTTTTAGTTGCAATTTTCATCCCCATATTTCCTGCTAAAGCAGAGAAAAAAGCTCCAAAAATAAAAGCAACTACAATTAATATGTTTGTTGTAGGAACTACAAAAGAAATTCCTGCTAAAACTAAACTTGCAATTACTACAAAAATAGCTAATAATCGGTATTCCGCTTTAAGGAAAGCCAAGGCACCTTCATAGATATAATCTGAAATTTCTTTCATTTTACCATCCCCAGCGTCTTGTTTTAATACCCAAGATCTTTTGATTGCCATAAAAGCCAATCCTATTAAAGCCATAACTATTGGCACATAAATCATTAATGATTCCATATTATATTTTTTCGTTATTTAATAATCGGTTGCAAATGTAGGAAAACCATGACAAATAAAAAAGCACAATTCACATTTGAAGAGTGCTTTTTTGAATATTTGTTATTTATTTTAATTTTTTCTATAAAGAATGTTACTATTAAAAGTTTTTTTGGGGATTTTAAACAAATCACTTATTACATAATTTATTATCATTTGAATTATTAGAAAAAGAATCCGAACGAGCCTTTAATACCAAAATTATTAGTTTGCGAAGTAATGTAGGAGCCTCTCCAACTGAATTCTATTCTGAAAACCTTGAATATATTCCCTATTCCGGCATTGTATTCCCAGTACACGTTTTCGGGAGCTCTATAGTTTATTCCAGAGGCATTTAAAGCGTTACTTTCATTAGAAATTGTTCCGTAAGCTCCGCGAATTCCTATAGTTTCTCTCCAATTTAATTTTCTAAAATAGGGAATTCGAGAAAAAATACGTCCTCCAAAATTATGTTCTAATTGAAGTGTAGCATATTGATCGGATTCAAATTCGTAGAAATTTAATAGATTAAAAGTATTTCTAATGGTAAAATAGGTTTGGTTTCCTGGGATAATACTCATCAATCCTAGTGGAACACCTCCATATGTTTTTCCTAGTTCAATAGTGGAGTTTAAAACGCCTAATGAACCAATAATCATGGGTTGTTTGTAATAAAGTTGTACTTTTTTATAATCAAAATCACTGCCTAAAAACCCTTTGATTCCTTGACTAAAGTTGATAAAAAATCGAGGGAATGGACTGCTGACTATTTGTCGTTCAACCGCATAACCTATTGTTTTTCTCCCTGGAGTATAATCAATTTGGAAATTAACTTCCGATTGTTTTAGGTCGGCTCTTGTAATTCCTCCATTCCCCAATGCGTCAGGCAGCGTGGTGTAATAGTCTAATTTAAATTCTGGAGAAGCGGAAACTAAGGTTCTATAGGAGAAACCTGTTTGCAAAGTCAAGTTTTTAACCGGCTCTAAGTATACTGCAAATGAGGTAAAATTCACTTTGGTCAATTTACCATTATTTCCTCCTGCAAATAATGACGAGGATGCAAAACTACGACCCAAAACATCATTTGAAGTCGTTAAACTAGCTCCTATTTGTTCTACGTCTCTTCTGGTTCCCCCTTCAATAATTAATCGGTTGTTTCTATTCAAAAGCCATTTTCCAGAAACACCATATTTAACTTTGTTGTCCTTAAAACCATAGGCCGTATAAGCTTGAATCCGCCACATATCATTAATACCAAAATAGGTTCGACCTCCAATACGCAATCGCAATCCTTCTACATTATTAAATCCTACGGTTGACAAAACGGGCCCATAATCAATAATTCCGTCGTTATAATAGCCACTTCCTAAAACAGTAACAACATTATATAACTGTTTGAATTTTCGGTTGGTTTGTAAAGTATCAAGCATTTTATAGATGCCTTTTTCATCTTTATTTAAATTTTCAAATCGGTTTTCTTCCCAAAATTCATCGGGTTTAGTGAAAATAGATTCCTCTTTATCAAATGTTTCTTCTTTATAAAAATTAGCGGGTTTAGTAATATTAAATTTATGATTCCGGTAAAGCGTGGTCCTTTTACCATACATACCTTTGGAAGTTTCTTTTTTGCTTAAAGCGAAATCGGTCATCATATAATCGCGCGTTAACAAGAAAACAGAGTCGTTCATTACCTCAAATTCTTGTTCTAAATAAATGTCCTTTACCCAGTTGATATTCGCACTTTTGGTAGAAGCCATATTAATATTTTTGATGGCATAGGTAGAATCGGTAACCCAAAAATCTCCTTTAAAAGTCAGCTCGTTTTTTCGTCTAGGGTAAAATACAATATTATAACACCATTTTTTATCGATAAGCGAACTGTCTCTCAAAACATAATTATATACATCGATTCCGGTTTTTGACAGCGGACTTGTAAAACTCTTGTCAAAGAAATTCAGATAATTATTATAAATATCGTTCTCATTATAAAGGTCTTTAACAAATTCAATTATTTGCTGGTTCGAATTAAACCCAGAGTTTTTGTTGGCTTTCAAAATTTCTTTGACTTTCCCTCTCACATTATCTCCATAAACATTAGAAAGGGCTTCATTTATAAAAATTGGCAAATACGTTTTTCCCGTAACTTTTGAAGTGTCAACCTGTTTGAAAATGAACTCCATTCCCTTGAAGATCTTACTTTTCATAAAAGCACTGTCAATGGTGTTCATATCAAATTCCAATTTCTCGTACTTTTCCATTTCATATTGATTGAACTGACGCAAACCATTTTTACGTCGATGCTCCCATATTTTTCTGAGGATGTCGATTGCAGGGTTATTTTTTTTGGAGGTTTTTCCGGAATAAATTACTACTTCATTCAATTTTACCCCATCGGTAATTTTGATTTTAAAATCATAATTGATTGCTTTTGGCAAGGTAACTTCTTTAGTTTGAAACCCTGAAAACGAAACTTCAATCACTTTATGGGTTAGTTTAGACTCCAAATAAAAACGCCCGTCTTCATTCGATACTACCCCTTCATTAGTTCCTTTAAACATAATATTGGCATAGGGAACTGGTTGATTTTTATCGTCAACAACACTACCACTTACCTTAGTTTGGGCATTGGCATAAAAAGATAAGATTAGTAAAAGTGTAGTAAATAGTTTGAATTTCATAAACAAAAAAAACTTCACCATTTTTTTGATGAAGTTCAAATATAGTAATTTTATTATTCAAAAGGGGTTAAAAATTAATTTAGAAAACACCTTATTATTTAATAAAAATTTATTTTTTTTTGTACATAACCTTTTTAACCGCTGCTACCACATCAGAGGCGTTTGGCAACCATTCTTTCAACAACGTTGGAGAATACGGCGCAGGAGTATCAGCCGTGGTGATTCTTTGAACTGGAGCATCTAAGAAATCAAATGCACGTTCTTGAACAATATAGGTTATCTCTGAAGCAACACTTGCAAAAGGCCACGCTTCTTCAAGAACTACTAATCTGTTAGTTTTTCTAACAGACGTTAAAATTGCATCATAATCCAATGGACGTACTGTTCTCAAATCGATAATTTCACAAGAAATTCCTTCTTTTGCTAATTCGTCAGCAGCAATATGAGCCTCTTTAATAATTTTTCCAAAAGAAACAATTGTTACATCTGTACCTTCTCTTTTAATGTCTGCAACTCCAAGCGGAATAATATAATCCCCATCAGGAACTTCTCCTTTATCACCGTACATTTGTTCCGATTCCATGAAAATTACTGGATCATTATCACGAATAGCCGCTTTCAACAATCCTTTTGCATCATAAACTGTTGATGGAACTACCACTTTTAATCCTGGTATATTGGCAAACCAACTTTCAAAAGCCTGCGAGTGCGTTGCTCCAAGTTGACCTGCTGATGCTGTAGGGCCTCTAAAAACCATTGGCATTGGAAATTGTCCCGCCGACATTTGACGCATTTTTGCTGCGTTGTTTATTATTTGGTCAATACCTACTAATGAGAAATTAAAGGTCATGTATTCCACAATTGGACGACAACCATTCATTGTAGAACCAACAGCGATTCCAGCAAAACCAAGTTCGGCAATTGGCGTATCAATAACACGCTTTTCACCAAATTCCGCTAACATTCCTTTAGAAGCTTTGTAAGCACCATTGTATTCGGCAACTTCTTCACCCATTAAATATACGGATTCATCACGACGCATTTCCTCACTCATCGCTTCACAAATGGCTTCTCTAAATTGTATAGTTCTCATCTATTTATATGTGTTTCTTAAATTTTCTGTGGCAAAAATAAAAATTTTCTGCCATTTATTTGCATAAAATTATGTAAATTTATTAGGAGCTATTTCCTGCTTTCCTCTATATCCCCGCAAAGGGCGGGGGATGCCGCTTCAATCAGGGCTACGAAATCGATATAGTATTGATTTTTTTATAAAAATATTATGCGCGCATAGTAAAATTAATGAAAATTAATTAGTAATTTAGTGCCCTAATAAAACACCATTTAAATCATACAAAAAATGAATATATTAGTTTGCATCAGCCACGTACCTGATACTACTTCAAAAATTAATTTTATCAATGGCGATTCTGAATTTGACACCAATGGCGTTCAATTTGTAATTAATCCAAATGATGAATTTGGTTTAACACGTGCCATTTGGTTTCAAGAACAACAAGGAGCAACAGTTACAGTGGTAAATGTTGGTGGTCCAGAAACCGAACCAACATTGAGAAAAGCCCTTGCAATAGGCGCTAACGAGGCAATCCGAGTGAATACCAACCCAACGGACGGATTATTTGTTGCAAAACAATTAGCCGAAGTCATTAAAAATGGCGGGTACGATTTAATAATCGCTGGAAAAGAATCCTTAGATTATAATGGAGGAATGGTTCCAGGAATGGTAGCAGGATTATTAGGATATAACTTCCTAAATTCATGTGTGAGTCTTAACGTTGAAGGCAGTTCTGCAACAGCATCAAGAGAAATCGATGGTGGAAAAGAAACTGTTTCCACTTCTTTGCCTCTAATTATTGGAGGACAAAAAGGATTGGTTGAAGAAAAAGATTTGCGTATTCCAAATATGAGAGGCATTATGACAGCAAGAACTAAAGTACTTACTATTTTAGAACCTGTTGCTGCTACATCAGAAACGAAAGCTTTAAAATTTGAAAAACCAGCACCAAAATCAGCGGTGAAATTAGTAAACGCCGATAATTTGGACGAATTAATCAGTTTATTACACAACGAGGCGAAAGTTATTTAAGAAGAAGAAAAAATATTATAAATTTTAAATTATAAATGTTGAATTGGCTTTTCAAAAACATTTAAAATTTAAAATTCAAAATTTAAAATATAAAAAAATGGCAATATTAATATACGCAGAATCTGCTCCCGACGCTTCGGGAGGAAAATTTAAAAAAGTAGCATTCGAATTGGCTTCATATGCAAAAAAAGTAGCGGAATCATTAGGAACATCGGTGACAGCAATTACTATAAATGCTGGAGATGTTTCTGAACTGTCCAATTACGGAGTCGATAAAGTATTGAAAATAAACAACGATAAGTTGTCAGGATTTACAGCAAAAGCCTACGCCGATGTCATCAAACAAGCGGTCCTAAAGGAAAATGCACAAATTATAGTTTTATCGTCAACAACTGATAGTTTGTATTTGGCACCTTTAGTTTCTGTAGCGTTAGATGCAGGTTTCGCTTCCAATGTTGTAGGACTTCCGATAAGTATTTCGCCATTTCAAGTAAAAAGAACCGCTTTTTCAAACAAAGCATTCAATACCACTGAAATTACTACCGCTATAAAAGTATTAAGTATTTCAAAAAATTCGTATGGTATTTTTGAAAATGCTTCTACATTAACACAGGAAGATTTCAATCCAATTATTAACGATGCTGATTTCGGTGTAAAAGTAGTTTCAGTTGAAAAAGCCTCTGGAAAAGTGACTATCGCCGATGCCGATATTGTAGTTTCTGCTGGTAGAGGATTAAAAGGTCCAGAAAACTGGGGAATGATCGAAGAATTAGCAGGTGTTTTAGGGGCAGCAACCGCTTGTTCCAAACCCGTTTCTGATTTAGGATGGCGTCCTCACGGAGAACACGTAGGGCAAACTGGAAAACCAGTTGCTGCTAATTTGTACATTGCGATTGGAGTTTCAGGAGCAATTCAACACATTGCCGGAATCAATTCTTCAAAAGTAAAAGTGGTAATCAATACGGATCCCGAAGCTCCGTTTTTCAAAGTTGCTGACTACGGAATCGTTGGAGACGCTTTTGAAATTGTACCTAAATTAATCGAAAAATTAAAAGCTTTTAAAGCTAATAATTAAAATATAGACTTCAAATATAGAGAAGGTTGCTAAAGTTTATTTAATTCTGGCAACCTTTTTTTATTTTAGATAAATTTCTTTGTAACTTTATTTAATACATTGTACTTTTGCATCTATGAGCTTAGTTAAACTTACTATTCAAGGAATTTCATACAGCCAAACTCAAAATGGAGCTTACGCTTTGATTTTGAATGAAGTTGACGGTGATCGAAAACTACCAATTGTTATTGGTGCATTTGAAGCTCAATCTATTGCAATTGCTTTAGAAAAAGAAATTAAACCCCCACGCCCACTTACCCACGACTTATTCAAAAATTTTGCTGAACGATTTGAAATTGTTGTGAAACAAGTTATTATTCATAAGTTAGTGGACGGTGTTTTTTATTCCAGTATTATTTGTGAAAGAGATAAAATCGAAGAAATAATAGATGCACGAACTTCCGATGCAATTGCTTTAGCATTACGATTCAACGCGGCAATTTTTACCTATAAAAATATACTTGAAAAAGCGGGAATTTACATGAAAACTAATTTAATGGATGATGAAAATAGTCCTAAAGAAATTAACGAAAGTTTATCCAATATAAATACCTTCGGAGTAGAGGACGATGTAGTTATGGGGAACACCTATTCTAAAAACAGTTTAGCTGAATTGGCTGAATTATTAGAAAATGCTGTCGAGAAAGAAGATTACCGAGAAGCTGCAAAAATTAGAGACGAAATATCAAAAAGAGAATAATAAAAAATGTTTAATCATTAATTCGTTTAAATGTAATTTAGAAACCGATTAACGATTATTCAGACTATCCAAATAAAATCAAGAATGAAGCAATATTTAGACTTAATAAAACACGTTTTAGACAACGGAACACAAAAGGGAGACCGCACAGGAACTGGAACAAAAAGTGTTTTCGGATATCAAATGCGATTCGATTTAAGCCAAGGTTTTCCGATGGTAACCACCAAAAAATTACATCTAAAATCTATTGTTCACGAGTTGCTTTGGTTTTTAAAAGGCGAAACAAATATTGAATATCTTCAAGAAAATGGCGTTAAAATTTGGGATGAATGGGCAAATGAATCAGGCGATTTAGGGCCAGTTTATGGACACCAATGGCGCAATTGGAACAGCGAAGAAATTGATCAAATTACTGAATTAATTGACACTTTAAAAACCAATCCAAATAGCCGTAGAATGTTGGTTTCGGCGTGGAATCCGAGTGTTTTGCCAGATACCACAAAATCTTTTGCAGAGAACGTAGCCAACGGAAAAGTAGCGCTACCGCCGTGTCATGCCTTTTTTCAATTTTATGTTTCGGAAGGTAAATTATCGTGTCAATTGTACCAAAGAAGTGCTGATATCTTTTTGGGAGTGCCTTTTAATATTGCTTCCTACGCTTTATTTACAATGATGATAGCGCAAGTTTGTGATTTAGAAGTTGGCGAATTCATCCATACTTTTGGTGATGCACACATCTACAATAATCATTTTGAACAAGTCGAATTACAACTTTCAAGAGATGTAAAAGAATTGCCCAAAATGAAATTAAATCCAGAAATTAAAAATATTTTTGAATTCAAATTTGAAGATTTTAATCTTGAAGGATACGATCCACATCCTGGAATTCGAGGGGCTGTAGCGGTTTAAAACTGATGTCTTTTGAAAATGATAAATTGAGATTACTGTCAATAATTCTAATAATATGAAAATATTAATTGCAGCGACTTCGCAAAACAATGCTCTTGGAAAAGACAATAAAATTATTTGGCATTTGCCGGATGACTTTAAACGTTTCAAAGAATTAACTTCTGGACACCATATTATAATGGGAAGAAAAACATTTGAAAGTTTTCCAAAACCATTACCCAATAGAACGCACGTAGTAATTACACGACAAAAAAACTACCTTCCAGAAGGCTGCATTGTGGTGAACAGCATTGAAGGCGCCTTTGCAATTTGCCCGAAAAACGAAGATGTTTTTTTAATTGGTGGTGCCGAAATCTATAAACTGGGACTTCCGTTTACAGATAAAATAGAACTTACCTATATAAACGAGACTTTTGAAGCGGACGCCTTTTTTCCAGAAATTGATTTTTCAGAATGGAAACTGACCAATGAAGAGTTTCATCCAAAAGACGAAAAACATGCTCACGATTTCAGTTTTCAGACCTATATTAGATTATAATAACTAGTCCATTCAGAATTGAAAGAAATTTCAAAATTAAAATAATCGTTACCTTTGCACAAATTAAAAAATAATGTCAAAAAATATCACTCCATATAAAGATTCAGAATTAGGAAAAAAAGAGCAAGTAGCACAAATGTTTGACACTATTTCTGGAAATTATGATGGTTTGAACCGCGTAATTTCATTTGGAATTGATATTAAGTGGCGCAAAAAAGTACTGCAATTGGTTTCAGATAAAAATCCAAAAATTGTTTTAGATATCGCTACAGGAACTGGAGATTTAGCCATATTAATGACGGCGACAAGTGCTGAAAAAATTATTGGATTGGATATTTCCGCAGGAATGCTTGATGTGGGAAGAAAAAAAATTGAGGCTAAAAAACTTTCTGATAAAATAGAAATGATTTTAGCCGATTCCGAAAATATGCCTTTTGAAGACAACACTTTCGATGCCATCACCGTAGCTTTTGGAGTTCGAAATTTTGAAACATTAGATAAAGGATTGGCAGAAATTCTACGCGTGCTCAAGCCTAACGGGATTTTTGTGATTTTAGAAACATCGGTTCCTGAGAAAACACCTTACAAACAAGGCTATACTTTTTACTCGAAAAATATCCTTCCTTTAATTGGAAAATTATTCTCAAAAGACAATTCTGCCTATCAATATTTGTCAGAATCGGCTTCTGTTTTTCCTTATGGAGAAGCGTTAAACAATATTTTGAAGAAAATTGGGTTTATAGATGTTGTATCGATGCCACAAACATTTGGTGTTGCCACCATTTATTCTGCTTCAAAAAAATAATTAGGAATCATAAGATGAAAAAAATAATAATCCT
>CANKLD010000040.1 GCA_947483095.1 Bacteroidota bacterium | reverse complement strand
TACCAGAAATCGCCATCGATTTAGAAATTGATTTTCCACAAATTACCCCAAAATTCGTAAGAATTATCAATCAATTTGAACCTTTTGGTCCGTTAAATATGACACCCATTTTTATGTCTAAAAATATTTACGACACTGGTTTTCCAAAATTAATGGGCGCCGATCAATCGCACTTAAAACTATTTGTAAAGCAATCCCGTCCCGAAACTTCGGGATTCGGGACTGAGGGAATTGCCGCAATTGGTTTTGGAATGGGAAATAAAATGGATTTAGTATCCAATAAAAAGCCCTTCGATGCGGCTTATTGCATAGACGAAAACGAGTGGAATGGCAACGTTTCTATTCAATTACGATTGAGAGCCATTAAAAATAACGAATAATAAATGGCAAAAAAGGATCCCTATGCAGCGTTGAGAATAAGAGAATTCAATATTTTCTTATTGCTTCGTTTTATTATGGTTTTTTCTTGGTCCATGCAGTTTATTGTAATTGAATGGGAAGTTTATAGCTTGACCAAAAGCGCTCTTTCACTTGGAATTGTAGGTTTAATGGAAGTCGTTCCCGCTATTTTGATGGCTTTATTTGCCGGTCATTTTGTCGATCAAAATGAA
Source organism: Bacteroidota bacterium (assembly GCA_947483095.1). Next base: position 9,242 of record CANKLD010000040.1, on the reverse strand, counting down.
AAAAAGGGATTGTTATTTAAATGTATAATTGGGTTTTTAGTAATTAGTTTGGGCTTGTTTTTATTGACTTGGGAACCTTTTAGAGGCAATTTATCAGCGAAAACAATTTTGTATTTAATTTACTTTTTAGTGTTCCTTGGCGGAATTGTTCGTGCTTTTTTAGGTCCAACTATTTTCTCTTTATTGTCCTTAATTGTCCCAAAAAATCTCTACTCAAACGCCGCAACTTGGAGCAGTTCGGTATGGCAAATTAGCTCCGTTTTAGGCCCCGCTGTAGCAGGATTTTCTATAACTATAATTGGCGTTCACGGTTCAATGTTATCCGTTTTAGCCTGTTCCCTTTTAGCATTAATCGCTTTAAGTCAGATAAGCACAAAGCCTATTTTAAACCCAAAAATTGGTGAACCCATAATGCAAAGTTTGAAAGAAGGAGTGAAATTTGTTTATAACAATAAAACTATTTTAGGCGCATTATCGTTAGATATGGTTGCGGTTTTATTTGGTGGAGCAGTTGCATTATTGCCAATATTCGCACAAGATATTTTGAAAGTGGGTCCCGAAGGATTTGGCGTTTTAAGAGCGGCTCCTGCTTTAGGCGCTTTTATTACGATGTTTATTTCTGCCTACGTTCCATTAAATAAAAACGCGGGTATGAAGCTGCTATTTTCCATATTTGCCTTTGGAATTTGCATAATTGTTTTTGGAATTTCAACCCTATTTTGGTTATCGGTAATTGCATTGTTTTTAAGTGGTGTCGTAGATGGAATTTCGGTCGTAATTCGACAAACAATCTTACAACTGAAAACTCCCGATCACATGCGCGGAAGGGTTGCTGCGGTGAATTCCATTTTTGTAGGTTCTTCCAATGAACTTGGGGCTTTTGAAAGCGGGTTAACAGCAAAGCTTATGGGTACGGTGACTTCGGTAGTTTTTGGAGGAACGATGACCTTAATAATAGTTGTTTTTACCGGTTTTGCTTCGCCAACATTTAGAAAATTAGATTTGCAAAAAGACATTGATGAAAACGAGTAGTAATTGGAATTTCCGTGCTTTAAAAACAAAAACCGTTGCTTTATTTAAACAAGGTTTAACACCAATTGAATTGACGCAAAGCATTTTAGTTGCTGGTTTATTCTCTATTATTCCAATTCTTGGGGTAACAACTATTTTGTTAACTGCATTTTCATTAAAAAGAAAATTGAATTTACCAATAATGATTGCTATTAGTTATTTAGCGTGGCCTTTACAAATTCTAATGATTATACCGTTCATAAATATTGGGGAGTATTTTTTTTCAGTCCCTCAATCCCATCATTCTGTTGAGGAAATAATCGTTTCTTTTCAGGATAGTTTTTTTGGAACACTTTCCCAACTTTCTTTTGAATTGCTTTGTGGTTTTGGAGGATGGTTGCTAACGGCAGTTCCTTTTTTTACAGGGATTTATTTGGTTTCAAACTTCTTAATTTCAAAATTTTCTCCATCAAAAACGCCGTAGGTAAAATAACCAATCCAATCGCCTAAATTCACATATTCGGAGTTTTCTCCCACATTAATTTTCATAGGTAAATGACGGTGGCCAAAAACCAAATAATTGTAGTGTTTTGTTTCTAACTTTCTTTTAGCATAAAGTACCAACCATTCGTTTTCTTCACCTAAAAATTTAACATCTTCATCACCAGAAATCAGTTTGTTTTTTACAGATAAATATTGACCTAATTTCATGCCAATATCAGGGTGGATCCATCGAAATAAAGCTTTTGAAAAGGAATTGGTAAAAACGCGTTTCATTCTTTTGTAGCCTTTATCTCCTGGTCCTTTTCCATCGCCATGACCAATCAGGAAAGTTTTATTGTTAAAAGTAAATTCTATATTATCGTGGTAAACAGGGATATTGAGTTCCTTTTCAAAGTAATCGCTCATCCATAAATCATGGTTTCCAACAAAGAAATAAATTGGTATGCCGCTGTCGCGAATTTCGGCCAGTTTACCCAAAACCCGAACAAATCCTTTGGGCACAACCGTCTTATATTCAAACCAAAAATCGAATAAATCGCCTAATAAAAAAATCGCTTCCGCATCCCCTTTAATTTCGTCAAGCCACGCCACAAATTTTTGTTCTCTAGGAAAACTCAATTCAGCTGTTGGCGCACCAAAATGTTGGTCCGATGCAAAGTAGATTTTTTTATTTGAAGGTAGTTGCATGTTGGTTATTTGAAATCAAAGATATAAAATGCAAAACAAATAGAAATATTATTATTTCAATTCGTATCCATTGTTGTCTTTTTTCACATCGGCCATAAAACCGCTCGGATCAATTGTGATTCTTTTTATACTGTTTTTAGCAGCTACAATTTTAAATTGATAGTTTGGATTTCCCCAAGTCCAATCGTTTAAAATCGTTCTTTTCAACTCTGTACCGTCGCTTCGGGATGGATTGTCTTTTACATAACTCATCATTCGCAAAGGCACATAAAATAATTCTTTCGATCCATCTAAATATTCTACCTCAAGATCAATTGGCATTGGCATTCTACCAATTCTTTCCAGATTTACTATTGTAGCACCACCCTCTTCATTTACCGATTTTATACCGTAATCAATGGTATTTGTAGTCAGCGTCCAATCGGTTAAATACCAATCCAATTCTGCCCCCGAAACTCGTTCTGCTGTTCTTTTGATATCGTTTGGGGTAGGATGTTTGAACTTGAATTCGGAATAATAACGCTTCAATGTTTTATATAAATTTTCTTTTCCGATGAGGTATTGAAGTTGTGCCAAGAAAACTTCCCCTTTACTGTAGGAGGTAATGCTGTAAACTCTATTTTCGTCAAATCGATCAGCATGAGTTCCTTGTGGTTGCTCCTTGCCAGAGTTGGCCATATTTATATAACTTTTATAGCTTCCTTCAAATGGGTTTTCCGATTTCTTTTCAGCCAATTCATTCATTCCTAAATCTTCTATAAATGAAGTAAACCCTTCGTCCATCCATCCGTGTTTGCTTTCATTAGAAGCTAGAATGTGTTGGAACCACGAATGCCCCAATTCATGCGCAATAACACCCAGAAGCCCGTCATATGTGCCTTCGCCTAAAATTAAAGTACACATTGCATATTCCATTCCGCCATCGCCACCTTGAATTACAGAATATTGTTCATAAGGATATTTCCCAACGGTAGCATTATAAAATTGCATCAATTCAACTGTTTTAGATTGCACTTTTTTCCAGTTTTCAATAATTTTAGGATTGTTTTTGTAAAGGAAATGCAAGGTTGCTCCATTTGGAATTGGCACTATATCGTGAAGATAATTTTTATCGGCGGCCCAAGTAAAATCGTGGACATTTGGCGCAATAAAATGCCAAGTTAAGGCTTTTGTTTTCTTTGGATAAACTACATTAGTTCCAGCATCTTGATAGCCGTGACCCATTTCGTTTTTGTTTTGCAAATAACCGGAACCCCCTAAAACATAGTCTTTATCAATGGTGATTTTTACATCAAAATTTCCCCAAACTCCGTGAAATTCTCTAGCAATATAAGGATCTGCGTGCCATCCTTCAAAATCAAATTCGGCAATTTTTGGATACCATTGTGCCATCGAAAGTTCCACGCCTTCTTTATTATTTCGACCCGAACGACGTATTTGAATAGGAACTTGCCCGTCAAAATCTAAGGTTAAAGTTGTTTTTTGTCCCGGTAATAGGGCTTTCGCCAAGGTAACTTCAAGAATAGTTTCTACTTCTTTTGCAACAGCGGCAACTCCATTTTGTTTGAAATTAGAAACATGTAAAAAACCAATTTCATTTGGCATTAAGGTTTTAATTCTACTTTCTTTTACTTCTTTATCACCCACTTTAACTTTGGTTACCATTCTGGCATCAGGATCTTTGATATTTTGCAATCTTATATCCATTTCACTTCCAGGCTGAAAAGCGTTATTGAATAAATGATAATATACTTTTTTTAGGGTATCATTTGAATTATTGGTGTAAACCAATTCTTGTTTTCCGTTATATAAATAGGTTTTTACATCGATGGAAACTTCCATTTTGTAATCTACCTTTTGTTGCCAATAGTTAGTATTTTGAGAAATAACATTCCCAATATTCATAATAATAAGAGAAAGCACAAACAGTTTTTTCATAATTGTTTAGAAATTGAAGTTATTCAGATCTATTTTAAAATAGAAATAAGCTTGCCGAAATGTATAAAATTTCTACAAGCTTATTAATGTAATTTTAAATAATTATCCTTTTACTTTTTTTGAATTTCGTTTTTCAGCCATTTTTTCAGCCATTACCATTGCGTTATAGGCATTTACAATTCTTCCAGATTTTGATAAATCAGAAAATTGACGGGAATCTTTTTCATTTCCTCCCACAGTTACTTTAGTAGTAATTGCAGTTCCAGAATCCATCAAAATATGCTTTACTTGTTTTGCAGATAAGGCAGGATAATACGAACGGATTAAAGCTGCAACTCCAGCAACATTAGGAGAAGCCATTGATGTTCCTTGTAAAAATTGGTAAGTATTATTAGGAGTAGAAGCATAAATTTTTACTCCTGGAGCAAATACATCTACATTTAATTTTCCGTAATTAGAAAAATCGGCAACGACATTAGTTCCATATTCATAATTTAAGGCACCAACAGTAATCATATTGTCTGCAAATTCCGTTTTTTTATCATCAGAATCGTTGGGATAATTATTTTCAGTATCAATATCTTTTGCGTCATTTCCCGCTGCGTGAACTATTAAAACATCTTTAGATTCAGCATATTTAATAGCGTCATAAACCCATTGTTTATGAGGAGAAAATGCTTTGCCGAAACTTCCGTTTATCACTTTTGCACCGTTATCAACTGCATAACGAATTCCTAGTGCAATATCTTTATCGTACTCGTCACCATCAGGAACCGCACGAACAGTAAGAATTTGAACGTTATTCGCAATTCCGTCACCACCAATTTTGTTGTTCCTTACTTGCGCCACAATACCAGCAACGTGCGTTCCGTGAAGAATTTCCTCTTTGTCGGGTCCCATAACATTATTGTCACCATATTTGGTATCTTTAATATCATCAGGATTATCGCCTAAAACTTTTCTATAGTTTCTTTTTAAATTTTCGCCACTAAGTACTTTTTCAAATCCTTCTAATTCTTTTTGGAGTTCTTTTTTCAAATCAGCAACACTCAAACCATAAGAAAGCATTTGTTTCATAATAGCTTTACTTTGATTTACTTCTGGCTCCTTAGAATCTATTGCATCTAAATCTTCAGCAGTATAGGTTGGTTTCCCAAGGAATTTCACCAATGTTTCATCCGCTTTTGTAGTTCCGTTCAATGTTCGTTTTATTTGAGTTTTCGCTTGATTGGCTTCTTCAATTTTATCATCATTAATTTTTTTTGCTTCTAAATAGGTAGCCTGGTCAACTAAACTTTTATTGTTGATGATTCTTTCGTATTCGAAATTTTCTTTGGTAATATTTCCTAAGAAATTCCAACCGTGAATGTCATCGATATAACCATTTTTGTCATCATCAATTCTGTTTCCAGCTATTTCTTTTTTATTGGTCCAAATCACCGATTTCAAATCCTCATGCTCAATATCTACGCCTGAATCTACAATTCCCACAATTACAGGAATACCTTTTTTGCCTTTTAATAATTTAGAATAAACTTGGTCAACGCTCATTCCAGGGACACTGTCCTTGTCTAAATCAAGATGACTCCATCTTTTAAGCTCGTTTTCAGTTAAGGCCCCTTTCTTAGCAACCGCAACTCTTTCGGCAGATTGCGCATTTGCCGAAAGCGACAAAGTCAATGCGGCAATTAGCGATAAATAGGTTAATTGGATTAATTTCATGATATTTTTATTAAAATTACGAATCAAAAATACTTTAAGATATTCAATTTCACAATATTGATTAACACTATTTTAATAGGTCATCGCAAGTGAATTTTTCTTTTAATCGAACGCCCTTTTCTGTTTTTTCGACTGTAATTATTTCATTGTGGGCATCGTGTTCCAAGAATAAATAATAATTATTATCTGCCGCAGCATTCATAAATTTAATCTTTTCATTCATGGTTAATAATGGTCTTGTGTCGTATCCCATTACATAAGGAATTGGAATATGTCCGGCTGTTGCCAATAAATCAGCGCAGAAAACAATCGTTTTATCTTGGAATTTTATGTGCGGAATCATCTGTTTTTCGGTGTGACCATCGGCAAAGAAAATACCAAATCCAAGTTCTGTTGTTTCAAGGAAATCGCCATTTGTTTTTTGAATAAAATGCAATTGTCCGCTTTCTTGAATAGGGATGATATTCTCGTGCAAAAACGACGCTTTTTCACGTGGATTTGGTTGTGTTGCCCATTCCCAATGATTTTCATTGGTCCAATATTTTGCGTTTTTAAAAGCAATTTCATACCCCGTTTTGTCGGAATTCCAATTTACACTTCCCCCACAATGATCAAAATGCAAGTGCGTCATAAAAACATCGGTAATATCACCTCTGTGAAAACCATATTTTGCTAATGATTTATCGATAGAATGCGTTCCCCAAAGTGAATAATAACTGAAAAATTTCTCCGATTGTTTGTTGCCCATTCCGGTGTCAATTAAAATTAAGCGATTTCCATCTTCAATTAGCAAACATCTTGTAGCAATATCAATTAGGTTGTTTCCATCGGCGGGATTGGTTTTATTCCAAATGGTTTTTGGAACGACTCCAAACATTGCGCCTCCGTCCAACTTAAAATTCCCAGTTTCTATTGGGTATAATTTCATGGTTTATGTACTTAAATTTATTTTGTGTTGCAATTTATGAAATAACATTGGCTTTATTCCGATGAAAATCTATTTTTATACTAAATAATTCGTTAAAAAGTATTGAAGTAATTGGAGAAAAACATTTTATTGTAATATCTTTGCCCTTTATTTAGATAAAATCAAAATAAGGAATTTTCCTAGGGTTTAATTTTCAAAATAAATCAATAAATGATACAAGTTTCAGATACAGCGAGTAAAAAAATTGTCGACATGATGAACGACGATGGTTTTGACGCAGCCGTTGATTATGTTCGTGTTGGCGTTAAAAGTGGCGGTTGTTCAGGATTGTCCTATGAATTAAAATTTGACAAACAAATTGGAGAAACCGATAAAGTTTTTGAGGTAAATAACGTTCGAATTGCAGTTGAAAAAAAATCGTTTTTGTATTTAGCAGGGACCATTTTAGAATTTTCAGGCGGTTTAAACGGAAAAGGATTTGTATTTAATAATCCAAATGCAAGTAGAACTTGTGGTTGTGGGGAATCATTCTCGCTATAAGCCCCCTAACCCCCAAAGGGGTAATTCTCAACCTTGTCAATAATTATAAATATATAAATTAATTCCTATTTACCCCTAATAGGAGTTCCCCATAGGGGATTAGGGGGCTAATATGTCAAAATACACAGAAGACCATTTACGAGTTGAACTCGAAACGAAAGAATACGAATACGGATTTTATACTGATTTAAAATCGGAGACTTTTCCAATTGGATTAAATGAAGACATTGTTCGTGCCATTTCTCATAAAAAAGAAGAGCCACAATGGATGACCGATTGGCGTATTGAAGCTTTTCGCGCTTGGCAAGAAATGATTGAACCCGAATGGGCAAATGTGCATTATACTAAACCTGATTTTCAAGCAATATCCTATTATTCTGCACCAAAAGCGGTAGATCCAAATAAAACGTTAGACGATGTAGATCCTGAACTTTTAGAAATGTATAAAAAGTTAGGAATTTCCGTTGATGAGCAAAAAATGATGAACAATGTGGCGATGGATATTGTAGTTGATTCCGTTTCGGTGGCGACAACATTCAAGAAAACATTGGGAGAAAAAGGAATCATTTTCATGAGTATTTCAGAAGCAATTAAGGAATATCCAGAATTAGTTCGTAAATATCTTGGAACGGTTGTTCCTCAAAAAGATAACTTTTATGCGGCTTTAAATTCGGCTGTTTTCTCAGATGGTTCGTTTTGTTATATTCCAAAAGGCGTTCGTTGCCCAATGGAACTTTCAACCTATTTCCGTATCAATCAAGCAGGAACGGGACAATTTGAAAGAACATTGTTAATAGCAGACGAAGGAAGTTATGTTTCGTATCTTGAAGGCTGTACCGCGCCAAGTCGTGATGAAAATCAATTGCACGCGGCTGTTGTAGAATTAATAGCAATGGAAGATGCCGAAATAAAATATTCCACCGTTCAAAACTGGTATCCAGGAAACAAAGAAGGAGTTGGAGGGGTATTCAATTTTGTTACCAAAAGAGGGATTTGTGAGAAAAACGCAAAAATTTCTTGGACACAAGTTGAAACAGGATCAGCAATCACCTGGAAATATCCTTCGGTTGTTTTAAAAGGAGACAATTCCGTTGGCGAGTTTTATTCGATTGCCGTGACTAATAATTTTCAACAAGCCGATACGGGAACGAAAATGATTCATATTGGTAAAAACACCAAATCGACCATTATTTCCAAAGGAATTTCAGCAGGAAAATCACAAAATAGTTACAGAGGTTTGGTAAAAATTGGCCAAGGAGCGGAAAATGCTAGAAATTTCTCACAATGTGATTCGTTATTAATGGGAAACAATTGTGGCGCACACACCTTTCCGTACATCGAAAGTAAAAACACCTCTGCCAAAATAGAACACGAAGCGACAACGAGTAAAATAGGCGAAGACCAAGTTTTTTACTGCAACCAACGCGGTATTCCAACTGAAAAAGCCATCGCATTAATCGTGAATGGGTTCAGTAAGGAAGTTCTTAATAAGTTGCCAATGGAATTTGCCGTTGAAGCGCAGAAGTTGTTAGAAATTAGTTTGGAAGGTTCGGTAGGGTAAGGATAATTTGAAAATTTTTTAATTTGAAAATTTGTAAATGGAGAACAGAGAAAATATTATTGTAACCTTAACGTTTAAGTTTGCTCTTGAAATTATTAAATATTGTGAGAGCTTGCAAGACAGTAAAAAATTTGTGGTTGCAAATCAATTATTAAAATCTGGAACTTCAATTGGCGCAAATATTAGAGAAGCTCAAAATGCGGAAAGTAAAGCTGATTTTATTCATAAATTCAAAATTTCAGCTAAAGAAATTGAAGAAACAATTTACTGGTTAGAACTTTGTAAATTTTCAAATAATTATCCAAATGTAGACGAATTATTAGAACAAATAAACAACATATCAAGAATTGC
>CANKLD010000039.1 GCA_947483095.1 Bacteroidota bacterium | reverse complement strand
TGTTTTTTGAACAACTCTTTCAATTCCGCAACAGTATTTCCGGTGTCTACGATATCTTCAATAACAATTACTGTTCGTCCAGATAAGTCTTGGTTCAAACCAATTAATTGTTTTACTTCATTAGTTGAAGAAGTCCCTTCATAGGATGAAAATTTAATAAAACTCACTTCACATGGGTTTTTATAGTGTTTCATAAAATCGGAAACTACCATAAATGAACCATTCAAAACGCCTACAAATACAGGAATTTCATCAGCAAAATCAGCTTCAACTTTTGAAGCCATTGTTGCTATTGCAAAATCTATTTCTTGAGCAGAAATAAAGGGTACAAAATGTTTGTCGTGTAATTGTATCAATTTTAGAATTTTTATAAGCTGCAAAGATATAGAATTCCCATTTTACAAATGATATTGGAACTATTTATTTATCTAATTAATAATCATTCATAAATGATATTTAATAAGTAATTTTTTTTATTTATTTTAAATTTATATTAAACTAATTAGTATTTTTGGAGTTAAATTGGTAATATTAATTGTTTTTATGGCTTCATTAGACCAAAATATCCTTGTTTTAGGACAAAAGAATGCAAAACATTTATTAAGACGATCTTCTTTTGTTTACACCAAATCATTAATTGATCAATATGCTCTTTTAACACCAAATCAGGCGTTAAACTTGCTATTAACTACAAATACTCCTCCAGTAAATTTACCGTATGATCCTCTTCCAATCACTGCTCCTGACGGATTTTGGACGGAATCAACCGCATTGGCTACCTCATTTCTAAATCAGGGAAGAAAAGGCGGAATAGTTGCAGGATGGTGGTGGTATAATGCTATTAATAGCCCTAATTTAAAATATAAATTATCTCATTTTTTATCCACTTGTTTTACTGTTGAAATTGATGCTTCGTCCTCAGCAACCGATTTTTATGATTATATCCGATTGCTGTTGCATTATTCCTATGGGAATTATAAAACTTTAGCAAAAAAAATGACGCTAAATAATAATATGTTGTATTATTTAAATAATACTGCAAATACTAAAACAGCGCCAAACGAAAATTATGCAAGGGAGTTTTTTGAGCTTTTCACCATTGGTAAAGGACCTCAAATAGGCGTTGGGAATTACACCACTTATACCGAAGCTGATGTAGTTCAAGCAGCTCGTGTATTAACCGGTTTTAGGAGATTGAATACCAGAACGATTATTGATCCAGATACTTCTTTGCCAAAAGGCTATAACGTATTTTCGTTGCATCACACCAGTCCAAAAACATTCAGTAGTGCCTTTAAAAACACTGTGATTGCTGCAGCAACCAATGATGCGGGAATGGATACAGAATTGAACGATTTTGTAAATATGATTTTTAATCAACAGGCAACCGCTAAAAATATTTGTCGTAAAATGTACATTTATTTTGTAAAAGGGACCATAACTCCTGAAGTTGAAACTTACATTATTACTCCTTTGGCTTTAGAATTTTATAACAATGGTTATGAAATTGCTCCAATAATTAGAAAATTATTAGAAAGTAAGCATTTTTATGATTTAGATGATTCCGATTCTACTAATGAAACTATCGGTGGAATGATAAAATCACCTCTAAATCAACTTTCTGAAATTTGTACTTTCTTAAAAGCAACTATTTCAGATCCTATTACAAGTGCTTACGATTATTATTACAAATTTTGGTCACTTTTTGCCTACAATAGCTTTTTGACAGGATCGAATATGATGCTCTTTAATCCTGAAAATGTTGCCGGACATCCAGCCTATTATCAAGCACCAGGTTTTGATAAAAATTGGATTTCTGCAACCAATTTAATTTCAAGATACCGATTAGGAGAATCATTATTAGATGGTAAAAATAGAATTAGTGGAAATGCCACGATTATTTCAAAAATTAATATTTCAACAGTAATTAGAGACGGAAATATAATCTCAGCTCCTGGCGATCCTTATATACTAACTTCTGAATTGTGTAACGCGCTTTTTGCTCAAAATCCAGATACCAATCGGGTAAACTATTTTATGAGCACTTTTTTACTTCAAGGTATGGCAAATTTTTATTGGACCAATGCTTGGAGTGATTACGTAGCTACCGGAGTAAATACGGTGGTAGAGTCAAGACTAAAATTATTGGTAACAAATATTTTGAGAGCACCAGAATCTCAAATGTTTTAATACTATAAAATATGAAAAGAAGAAATTTTATTCAGCTCACCGCATCTGCATCTGCATTATCGCTTTTGCCAACGGAAGTTTTTGCGCTTTTTAAATCGGCAGGAATGACTACGTGTCCCAATGTAAACGCAAAAAAAATAGTATTGGTACAATTGTCTGGCGCAAATGATGGTTTGAATACCGTAGTTCCGTTAAATCAATACGATACTTATGCAGCTTTGCGACCAAACATAAAATTAAATAACGCTGGTCAAACCAATGGAGTAATTAATTTAGATACTACTTTGTCATTGGCAAAGCAAATAGGACTTCACCCTTCATTAACAGGTTTCAAAAGTTTGTATGACCGCGGTTTAATGAGAGTAATTCAAGGAGTAGGCTATCCTTCTCAAGATAAATCACACTTTAAATCAACCGATTTATGGTTGACTGGTGGTGATGGAACTTTCGAAAATAATGCGATTGATAGCGGATGGATAGGCCGATTTTTAGAAAATTATTATACCAATTTCTTAACTGCAAACTTTCCTTTAGGAATTCAATTAGGAAGTAGCGATAATTCTTTAGGTTTCCATGGAGAAGAAGAACACGGTATGTCAATTAACATTAATGGGCAAGATCCTGCTGGTTTTTTTTCAATATTAAATGGTTTAGGAGGCGCTCCGCCAGAAGCAATTCCAAATTCAGAATATGGAGATTTAATTCGATTTATAATGGCTAGCGATGCAGAGACGAACTTATATGCTCAAAGTATTTCTACAGCTTTTAGTGCTGGAACAAATTCTACGAATGTTACTTATCCTTCTACTAGTTTGGCTAACCAATTAAAAACGGTAGCTAAATTCATTTCCGGTGGTTTACAAACGAAGGTCTATTTGGTAAAAATTGGCGGTTTTGACACCCATGATATACAAGTGGCTTCAAGTACCACCACTCATTTAGGAACTCATGCTAATCTGTTGACTCAAGTTTCAGAAGCTATAAATTCTTTTATTACCGATTTAAATAATCAGAATTTAGGTGATGATGTAATTGCTGTTCCTTTTTCTGAATTCGGAAGAAAAGCAGGACAAAATGGAAATTTAGGAACCGATCACGGAGAAATTGCTCCAATGTTTGTTTTTGGGAAATCCATAAATCCTGGGGTTTCAGGAACAAATATTAATCTTTCAGAAGCTGTTTTGGCAAATAATTTCCAAGTCCAAACGGTACAACACGATTATCGTCGTGTTTTTAGTACGATTCTCCAAGATTGGTTTGGAACAAGTAACCAAACGCTAGATTTAACTTTTTATAATACTTCTACTAATCAGGGGTATGCAAATAATAAAGTTAGTAATTTGATAAAAGTTGAAAACACGGTTCCATCAAGCTGTTACTCGAATAATATACTTTCTACCAACGACTTTGGAAATAGAAATGACATTGTTGTTTACCCAAATCCAACAGTAGAAACGGTAAATATAAACTCAATTAATAATTCTATAAATTTAGTTTCAGTGTATTCTTTGGATGGTAAATTAGTGGCAACATACAGAAATCCAATGACTTCAGATAGTTATTCTATAGATGTTCAAAATTTAGCAACAGGAATTTACACCTTAAAAGTAGAGACCAATAATGGTAGTTTTACTAAGAAAATAATTGTTCGTCGATAATTTTAAATAGCGTATCTTTTTATTTTTACTCTTTTAAAGTATCTTTGTGAAAAATTAATTTTAAATGAATTATTTTTCTTCCAATTTTAAATTAGGAATCCTCGGTGGCGGACAACTCGGTAAAATGATGTTGTTTGACACCCGAAAATTCGACATTCAAACGTATGTTCTCGACCCGAGTGATGAAGCGCCTTGTAAAATTGCTTGCAATAAATTTTTCCAAGGAGATTTAATGGACTTTGATACGGTTTATTATTTCGGACAGCAAGTTGATATTTTAACGTTCGAAATTGAATTGGTCAATCTTGATGCTTTAGAAAAATTAGAAAGCGAAGGTATTAAAGTATTTCCATCTCCAAAAACACTTCGATTAATTCAGAATAAAGGTGTTCAGAAAGATTTTTATTCTCAAAATAATATTCCAACCGCTGCCTATCAAAGATTTGAAAATTTAGAAGCGTTAATTTCTGATATTCAAAATATAAAATTACCATTTGTATGGAAATGCACTGAATTTGGTTACGACGGAATGGGCGTGAAAATTATAAAATTGCTTTCAGATTTAGATAATTTACCCAACGTAGAATGTATTTCAGAAGAGTTGATTCCCTTCAAAAATGAATTATCGGTTATAGTTTGCCGAAACGTGTCTGGAGAAATTAGAACCTATCCCGTGGTAGAAATGGAATTTCATCCGGAGGCCAACCAAGTAGAGTATGTAATTTGCCCTGCGCGAATTGAGGATAAAGTGGCTGAAAAAGCAATAGCAATTGCCTTAAATGTTTCAGAGAAATTTAATCATGTTGGACTTTTAGCGGTGGAGATGTTTCAAACTATCAACGATGAAATAATCGTTAATGAAGTAGCTCCTCGTCCTCATAATTCGGGTCACCACACTATAGAAGCCAGTTATACCTCACAATTTGAAAACCATATTCGAGCCATTTTAGATTTGCCTTTAGGAAATACCGATAGTAAAGTTGCTGGAATTATGGTAAATTTGGTTGGTGAAGAAGGATTTTCAGGCGAGGTTGTTTACGAAAATATAGAAACGATTTTGGGTTGGAATGGGGTAACCCCTCATATTTATGGAAAAAAACAAACGCGTCCTTTCCGAAAAATGGGACACGTAACTATCGTAAATGAGGATATGTTCGAAGCCCGAAAAATTGCTGAAAAAGTTAAGAATACAATTAGAGTAATAAGTAATAAATAATCAAATACAAATTTCACAAATAAGCAAAGATTAAATTTGTGTAAATTAGTGAAATTAGTGTTAAATAAAGAATATAATGAAGGTAGCCGTAATAATGGGAAGCATTTCCGACATGCCAGTAATGCAAGATGCAATTGATATTCTAAATGGTTTTGATATCGAAATCGAAGTCGATATTGTTTCTGCACACCGAACTCCAGATAAATTGGTATATTTCAGTAAAAACGCCCATCTTCGAGGGATTTCAGTGATTATTGCCGGAGCTGGTGGAGCTGCCCATTTGCCAGGAATGGTGGCATCCATGTCGCCACTTCCCGTAATCGGAGTGCCTATAAAATCAAGTAATTCTATAGATGGTTGGGATTCAGTTTTGTCCATTCTACAAATGCCAGGTGGCGTTCCTGTTGCAACCGTAGCTTTAAACGGAGCCAAAAATGCTGGAATTCTTGCTGCTCAAATTGTTGGTACTCAAGACAAATGCGTATTGGATAAAATCATTTTGTACAAAGAAGGTTTGAAAGAATCGGTGAATAAATCTTCCGATAACTTAAAGAAATAATAGCTGTTTTTTTAGGAGCTATTTCCCGCTCTTCATTGCAATCCACGCTAAAAGCGTGGGATTTTCATTTCTATCGGGGCTAGCCCAAAAATGAAAGTGCGTCCTGCAAGGTTTTTTTGAACCTTGTAGGTATATTTTTCAAAAAAGAAAGCACAAATATTAAATAGTCCGTAAAACCAAGTCCGTCTTGCAAGGTTTTTTTTAAACCTTGTAGGTATATTTTTCAAAAAAGAAAGCACAAATATTAAATAGTCCGTAAAACCAAGTCCGTCCTGCAAGGTTTTTTTTAAACCTTGTAGGTATATTTTCAAAAAAACACTAATATACCTACAAGGTTTTAAAAACCTTGCAGGAAAAAGAAAAACATATCATGAGCATATTAACACACCATTTCAATACAAAATACAACACTGCGCCCTTTTCTCAAATTAAAAATCAAGATTACCTTCCAGCAATAATTAAAGGAATCGAAATTGCTAAAGCAGAAATTGATGCCATTGTAAACAATTCCGAAAAACCAACATTCGAAAATACAATCGAAGCTATGGAATTTACAGGTGATACATTGGATAGAGCTTCTAGTATTTTCTTTAACCTGAATTCTGCCGAAACCAGTGACGAAATGCAAAAAATCGCACAAGAAGTATCCCCATTACTGTCCGAATTTGGAAATGATGTTCGCTTGAATGCAGCTTTATTTGCAAAAGTAAAAGCGGTTTACGAACAAAAAGAAGCTTTAAATCTAAATCCAGAACAAATCACGCTTTTAGATAAAAAATACAAAAGCTTTTCTAGAAATGGTGCTAATTTATCCGATAATAAAAAAACCATTCTACGAGAAATCGACAAAGAATTATCGAAATTGAGTTTGCAATTTGGCGAAAATGTTTTGGCCGAAACCCAAGCGTTCCAAATGCATCTTACCGATGAAAAAGATTTGGCAGGTTTGCCAGAAGGAACCATAGAAGCTGCTCATGCATTGGCAAAAAGCCTTGAAAAAGAAGGTTGGATTTTTACTTTGGATCATCCAAGTTATATTCCATTTGTAACGTATTCTGATAATCGTGAATTGCGAAAAAAAATGGCAATAGCTTTCGGAGCGCGTGCTTTTCAAAACAATGAATTCGACAATCAGGAAATCGTTTTAAAAATTGCTAAACTGCGTTTTGATAGAGCGCAAGTTTTGGGTTACGCCACCCACGCTCATTATGTTTTGGAAGAACGCATGGCGCAAACGCCAGAACAAGTAATTTCATTTTCAAATGATTTATTGGCAAAAGCCAAACCTTCCGCTCAAAAAGAATTTGCCGAATTAACTGCTTTCGCCAAAAAATTAGACGGAATTGATCAATTAGAAAAATGGGATGGCGCTTATTATTCTGAGAAATTGAAACAACAATTGTTTAATTTAGATGATGAGATTTTGAAACCTTATTTCCAATTAGAAAAAGTTTTAGACGGCGCTTTTACAATTGCTCAAATATTATATGGCATCACATTTGAAGAAATTTTCGACATTGATACCTACCATGAAGAAGTTAGAACCTTCGAAGTAAAAGATAAAAATAACGAACTTATTGCCATTTTTTATGCTGATTTTTTCCCACGAAAAGGAAAACGCAACGGTGCTTGGATGACATCTTATAAGTCGCAATATATTTTAGACAATATAAACGAAAGACCGCACATTTCTAATGTTTGTAATTTCACAAAACCAACAAAAACAAAACCATCCTTATTGACATTCAACGAAGTAACCACTTTATTTCATGAATTCGGACACGGTTTGCACGGAATGTTGGCCAATACCACTTATCCAAGTTTGTCGGGAACAAGTGTATATTGGGATTTTGTGGAATTGCCTAGTCAAATTATGGAAAACTGGTGTTATGAAGCGGAAGCATTGGCTTTGTTCGCCTATCATTATCAAACTAACGAAATGATTCCAATGGAATTGGTCCAAAAAATTAAAGAAAGTGCTAGCTTCCAAGAAGGAATGGCAACAATGCGCCAATTGAGTTTCGGATTGTTAGATATGGGTTGGCACGGTCAAGACCCATCAAATATAAAAGATGTAAAAACGTTTGAAACCGAACAATTTTCGGTAACGCAATTGTATCCAGAAGTCAAAGAAAATGCAATGAGCACCGCTTTTTCGCATATTTTTCAAGGTGGTTATTCTTCGGGCTATTACAGTTATAAATGGGCGGAAGTTCTCGATGCCGATGCTTTTGCTTATTTCCAAGAAAAAGGAATTTTCAATAAAGAAGTGGCTACAAAATTCAAAGAAAACATTCTTTCTAAAGGCGGAACTGAACATCCAATGATTTTGTATAAACGCTTCAGAGGTCAAGAACCAAAACCAGATGCGTTGTTGAGAAGAGCAGGATTAGCCACCTAACCCCCGAAGGGAGAACTCAAAAGACGGAGAAAATTTAGTCTTATTGAATGAAGAGAAAAAGCAACCACCAAACAATAGGAATACTCTCCACCCAAAAGTCGGTGTAATATCTTGAACGGTTTTCAGTAGTAAAAAATAGAAAAACCCCAATGACAATTGCAATTAAAAAATTCAATTGCAATTCTAAAAATTGAAAATTACTATAAAAAAATCCCAACCCAGTGAAGATAACTAACAAAACGAAACCGAGAGTTTTTGTATTCTTTACCCCGATTTGCTGAGGTACAGTTTTTAAATGTGGATCGTCATTTTTTAAATCGTTAATCTCAAAAATTAATATTAGAGAAAAAATAAGAAGTAATCTTTGAAGGATTAGTATTGCTATTTCAGCTTGTATTTTATATCCAGAATTTAGTATTGGCAAAATTAACGTCACGCCAACCCAACAAATAGCTACAATGTATATTTTAAATCCAGCCCAATTTCGAGCATTTTTTTCATTTGGAAAAAAGGGCAGGGTATATAATATCGTTAATATTAAAAATAAGCCCGCTATAATTTTTGTAATATTTTGAAGCGCTAGGAAGTTGTAAAATCCAAAAAATAAAGATAAAAAACTGAGGCCTGCGATTGCTTTTAATTTCCAATTCATCTTATTTTTTTTGGATCGAGCCAAAGCATCGAATTTTACAAAATTATAGCCGGCAATTGTTCCAAAAAAAGCAAATAAGGCGACGGAATAATTTATAGAAATGTTTAAGATTAAGTAAGTGCAATTTACAAGTGCAAAACACGATAAAGCTACATGAATACTTGAATCGAGGTAAAAATCAAAAAGATGTTTCAATTGCTTCATTAAACAAAAATAATTAAACTGTTAATAAGAATGGCTTTTAGTTGAAAAATAGTTAGAAATTGGTATTTAAAACCCCTAAAATTACTAATATAATACATAAATTTGCACATCTAAATAACAATACTTTTACTTTTATATGAAAACAGATTCTTTTGCTTTAAGACATATTGGACCAAATGAAAATGAGCTTCAACATATGCTGAAAACAATTGGAGCCGAGTCACTTGATCAATTGATTCTTGAAACTATTCCAGAAGATATTCTATTAAAAAAACCACTGAATTTAGCACCTGCGATGACGGAATATGAATTTTCAAATCATATTGCTGAATTGGGAAATAAAAATAAAGTGTTTAAAACCTACATCGGATTAGGTTACAATCAAGCGATTGTACCTGCTGTAATTCAAAGAAATATTTTTGAAAATCCGGGTTGGTATACTGCCTACACTCCCTATCAAGCTGAAATAGCTCAAGGACGTTTGGAAGCAATTTTGAATTTCCAAACTATGGTTATTGAATTAACAGGAATGGAAATTGCAAACGCCTCGTTACTTGATGAAGGCACCGCTGCCGCTGAAGCAATGGCCCTTTTATTTGACGTTAGAACTCGTGATCAAAAGAAAAATAATACCTGCAAATTCTTCGTTTCTGAAGAAATTTTACCTCAAACATTATCGGTTTTAATTACCCGTTCGGCTCCTATTGGTGTTGAATTAGTGGTTGGAAATCATGAAACTTTTGATTTCTCATCCGATTATTATGGTGCAATTTTACAGTATCCTGGGAAATTTGGACAAGTTCATGATTATGCTTCTTTTATTGCAAAAGCTAAAGAAAATGAAATTAAAGTTGCCGTTGCAGCTGATATTTTAAGCTTAGTAAAATTAACTCCTCCAGGAGAAATGGGTGCTGATGTTGTTTTAGGAACTTCACAACGTTTTGGAATTCCGTTGGGTTATGGTGGTCCACACGC
>CANKLD010000038.1 GCA_947483095.1 Bacteroidota bacterium | reverse complement strand
GCGAAAGGAAAAGAAAAATCAATTGAAAAAGAATTTGAAGCATGGTTATCGGAATTTGATATTTCTCTTTCATTTCAAGATATTAGAAAAAAATCGTTGTATGAAGCGGTTGAAATTATTGTGAGTAAATTCCTATCCCCAACCCTTTCCAAAGGAAAGGGAGACATTATGGAAAATCGTACGGATGAAAAAGTTCAGAAATTAGGGTATTTGACAGGTGGAAACTATTCTCATTTATCGCTTGAAAAGGCAAAAAAAATGCGAAAAATTCCAACAAATGCTGAAAAGATATTATGGGCGGAGCTAAAATCGAAATCTTTAGACTATAAATTTAGACAACAGCATTTAATAAATGATTTCATAGTTGATTTTGTAAGCTTATCAAAAAAATTAATAATCGAAGTGGATGGAGAATATCATTTCACCCAGGAGCAAATCAAATTAGACTCCGAACGAACAAGTATTTTAAATGAATTGGGATATAAAGTAATTCGGTTTAAAAACAAAGAAGTTACAGATTCAATTTCATCCGTTCTAGAAAAAATAAAAGCAGAATTAAATAATCAAGCAGAAAATCAACCTTTCGACTTGTCCGTTTCGTCTCCCTTCCCTTCGGGGAGGGTTGGGGAGGGGAATGCCTATGTTCAATACTTCATCGACATCGTTTTAGAACGAGACGTTCGGAACCAAGCTGGAATTGCCGATTTTTTAAATTATTGGAATAAAAATAAAGACAAATTCAGTATTCCATCGCCTGAAGGGAAAAATGCCATCCGGATAATGACCATTCATAAATCGAAAGGGTTGGAATTTCCAGTGGTAATTATGCCATTTGCAGATGAAGATTATGCGCGTAAGCCAAAAGATAAATTGTGGCTTGATGCAGAACAAGAAACCTTTGGTTTGCCAAAAGTTTTAATTGACAATAGTAGTTCGGTTGAAAATTTTGGAGAAGACGCGGCGACGGTATTTCAAGAAAAAAAACAAGAAGAATTGCTCGACAACATCAATGTTTTGTACGTGGCATTAACTCGTGCTGAAGAACAATTGTATGTGATCTCCCAATATTTAGAACCCAATAAAGAAGGCAAATATCCATATAATTCGGCTTCTTTTTTTATTGAGTATTTAATTGCTATTGAAGTATACAATCCAAGTATTTTAGAATATGAATTTGGAAAAAGAACTAAATTATCAAAAGTAATTTCAGTAACTGATGAAACCAATACAATTCCTATTATTAGCCATGTATTAGATCCTAAAAACATCAAAATAGCCCAACGCGAAGCTTTGATGTGGGGAACACATCAGCAAGAAGCAATTGAATACGGGAACATAATTCATGAAATATTATCATTTGTAAAAACAGCATCCGATATAGATTTAGCAGTTCTAAAAGCAATTGAAAATGGATTAATTACCACAACTCAAAAAGAAGTTGTTGTGAAAAGTATTCAAGAAATTGTAAATAATAAAGAATTAGAAAGTTATTTTTCTGCTGATAATGAAATTCTAAACGAACAAGCAATTATTCAAAAAGAAGGAAAAACAATCAAACCGGATCGAATGGTTTTGACCAAAAATAAGGAAGTCTATCTTTTAGATTATAAAACAGGAACACACAATCAAAAGTACCAACTTCAATTGGAAAATTATCAAAATGCAATTGAAAAAATGGGACTAAAAGTAACCAAAAAAGCGTTAGTTTATATAGGAAAAGAAATTAACGTTGTAAATTTGTAAAAAACTAATAATTATAATAAAAATGTACGGTAAAATCCAACAATTTCTTCAATCTGAATTAGAAACAATTCAAGAAAACGGAATATTCAAAAAAGAAAGAATAATTACATCTACACAAGGTGCAGAAATCACTGTTAATGGGGAAACGGTTCTTAATTTTTGTGCCAATAACTATTTGGGACTTTCATCTCATCCAGAAGTTGTTCAAGCAGCAAAAGACACCTTGGATTCTCATGGATTTGGAATGTCATCAGTTCGATTTATCTGTGGAACCCAAGATATTCACAAAACATTAGAAAGAAAAATAGCGGAATTTTACGGAACAGAAGACACCATATTGTATGCAGCTGCATTTGATGCAAATGGCGGAGTTTTTGAACCTTTATTAGGAGAACAAGATTGTATAATTTCTGACAGTTTGAATCATGCCTCAATTATTGACGGTGTTCGATTGTGTAAAGCGGCTCGTTATCGATACGAAAATAACAATATGAAAGATTTAGAAGCCCAATTAATTAAGGCTACTGAAGATGGAACGCGTTTTAAACTGATAGTTACTGACGGAGTATTTTCAATGGACGGAGTGGTTGCTCCGTTGGATAGAATATGTGATTTAGCAGATAAATACGAAGCCATGGTTATGGTTGACGAGTGTCATGCTGCAGGATTTATTGGTGCAACCGGCAAAGGAACACCGGAAGCAAAAGGAGTCATGGGCCGTGTAGACATCATCACCGGAACATTAGGAAAAGCGCTCGGTGGCGCAATGGGAGGTTATACTACCGCAAAAAAAGAAATAATTGAAATATTAAGACAGCGTTCTCGCCCTTATTTATTTTCGAATTCATTAGCGCCAGCAATTGTTGGAGCTTCAATTAAGGTATTTGAATTATTAGAAAAAGACACCACTTTGAGGGATAAATTAGAAGAAAACACTAATTATTTCAAATTGGGAATGAAAAAGGCAGGATTTGACATCATAGCTGGTGATTCCGCAATTGTGCCTGTAATGCTATACGACGCAAAGTTAGCCCAAGTTATGGCAGATGAATTACTTAAAAAAGGAATTTATGTAATAGGCTTCTTTTTTCCGGTGGTTCCTAAAGAGAAAGCTAGGATTAGAGTACAATTATCCGCTGCTCATACTAAAGACCACTTAGACAAGGCAATACAAGCATTTTTTGAAGTTGGAAAACAACTAAAAGTCATTTAATAGCGTAAATAATACCCTTTTAATCATATTTTTAACAAATCTCTTTGTAGTTAAATAATTACATATTACTTTTGCTCAAGATTAATTCAAAATAAAAACAAATCAAACATGAAACATCTAAACAAATTAATTACTGTTGTTGTGCTTTTAGTTGGGCTATTGTCCCAAGCTCAAGACGCAAATAATTCTTGGTCTTTATCTTTTGGGGCTAATGCAGTTGACACTAGAGTAAGTGCAGCTTCAAACTTGAATGATCAATTTTCTGACTATTTTAATACCAAAGACAACTGGAATTTTCTTCCTTCTGTTTCTTACCTTAATGTGTCAAAATATGCTGGAGATAATTTCTCTTTTGGAGTAACTGGATCTATCAATAAAATGTCAAAATTTGTCAATAAAAAGGCATCTGACGGAACTTATTCTGTAGTTAATCCTGGAGATTATAATTATTATGGAGTTGATTTAGATATTAAATACAGTTTCATGAATATGATTGGTAGCAAACACTTTGACCCAACTGCACATTTTGGAGGGGGTTACACTTTTTTAGAAGATGTTAGCGCAGGTACGATGAACGCTGGATTAGGATTAACCTATTGGATGACTGATTTAGTTGGACTTTCTGTTCAATCTAATTACAAGCATTCATTTGATGATGCTAGACTTCCGGGTGTTGACGTACCTTCACACATGCAACATTTTGCAGGAATTATCTTCAAATTTGGTGGAAAAGATACCGATGGAGATGGAGTTTATGACAAAGAGGACACTTGTCCAGAAGTTTTTGGATTAAAACAATTCAAAGGTTGTCCTGATACTGACGGAGACGGAATTGTTGATGCGAGTGATGCATGTCCAGATGCTGCAGGAACTGTTGCAATGAATGGTTGTCCTGATACTGATGGTGATGGCGTAGCTGATAAAGAGGACGCTTGTCCTGAAGTTGCTGGTTTAAAAGCACTTAAAGGATGTCCTGATACTGACGGAGACGGAACTACAGATAAAGCTGATAAATGTCCAAATATCAAAGGACCAAAAGAAAATGCGGGTTGTCCTTGGCCAGATACTGATGGAGATTCAGTTTTAGATAAAGATGATAAATGTCCTACTGAAAAAGGATCAGTTGCAAATAATGGTTGTCCAGAAATTTCTCAAGCTGTAATGAATTCTTTAGACGGATATGCTAAAACAATATTGTTTAACTCTGGAAAAGCATCTTTCCAAAAACAAACTTTCCCAGTTTTAAAAGCTATTACTGCAATATTGAAAGAAAACCCAACAGCTAAATTTAGCATTTCTGGCCATACAGATTCAACAGGTAATGTTGGATCTAACCTGAAACTTTCTAATCAAAGAGCCGCAGCTGTTTTAAACTATTTAGTTTCAAATGGAGTAGCTGCTGATAGATTATCTTCAAATGGTTTTGGGGATACTCAACCAATTGACAGTAATAATACTGCAGAAGGAAGAGCAAACAACAGAAGAGTTGAAGTGAAATACGTTAAATAAATCACTGAAAATATTTTTTAAAAACGCCTCGATTTATCGAGGCGTTTTTTTATATTTATAAAATGATAGAATCAACGTTTTTAGACCAAATAGCAAAAGTAATTATTGAAGATTATAGCAATGATCTTTCCAATACTGTTGTGATTTTACCCAATAAAAGAGCAAAAATATTTTTGATTGAAGCACTTAAAAATCAAATTGAAAATAATATTATTTGCCCCCAAATTATTAGCATTGAAGATTTCATCCAAGAAATTTCAGCTATAAGATCAATTGACTCAATAGAATTGGTATTTGAATTCTATGAGGTCTATCTAAAGCTAACCGACGTAAAGAGCCAACAATCATTCGATTTATTTGCCAATTGGGCAAAAATGCTCTTACAAGATTTCAACGAAATAGACCGATATTTATTAGATGCAAATCATGTGCTTTCTTATTTAAAAGACATTGAAGACATAAAAAAATGGGGAATTGAAGTTGAAAACAAAACCAAATTACTAGAAAATTATATCGATTTTTGGAAGTTATTGCCAAATTACTACCAAACTTTATACAATCATTTACTGCAAAAAGGCATTGGTTATCAGGGTTTAATTTATCGAGAAGCCGTAAATAAATTAAAATCATTTTCAAAATCTGCACCTAATACAAAGTATATTTTTGCGGGGTTTAATGCGCTAAATGCTGCTGAAGAAAAAATAGTTCAAAGTTTATTAGATACAAATCAAGCAAAAATATATTGGGATATAGATCAAGCTTTCCTGAATGATCCGTATCATGATGCTGGATTATTTATTCGAAGATTTAAAGATAAATGGATCCATTATAAGTCCAAACCATTTGAATGGGTTGCTAATGATTTTTTGAAAGATAAAAAGAACATAAATATTATTGGCACCCCAAAAACAATTGGCCAAGCAAAAATTGCTGGAGGAATAATTGATGAATTAATTGCCAATGATCCAATGATTTCTTTAGATAAAGTAGCGATTGTATTAGGTGATGAAAACATGTTGATACCATTGCTTTATTCTCTCCCTTCAAGTGTTGGAGCACTAAATATCACAATGGGATTTTCAAGCAAGAACAATCCAGCTCAAATATTAATCGCGAAATTGTTTAAAATGCATTCCGCAGCTTTGTCAAGAAACGGCAAGAATTATGTGTTTTATTATAAAGACATTATTGGAATATTAACACATCCATTAGTTGAGCCGTATAGCAATACGAGCGCATTAGTAAAAACAATAATTCAGTACAATTATACCTTTATTACCCATCAAAAAATTATGGAATTAAATCCAAATCCAAGTGATTTATTTCTATTGTTATTTGGAAAATGGGAGGAAGGATCTTTGAAAGTACTTGGAGATATATCTCAATTATTACAAACAATTAAAGGAAATTTAAGTAATGACAATGAAGAGGAAAAAATCACAAAAGCATTCGTGTTTTCAATCTTTAAAGTCATAAATAAACTAATAAGTTATTATTCTAAATACTTCCATATCGACAATATTGATACCCTTCATGCGATTTATAAACAAGTTATTGATCTTGCTGAGGTTTCATTTGAAGGCGAACCTTTAAATGGATTGCAAATTATGGGTGTTTTAGAAAGTCGTGTTTTAGATTTTGAAACGGTTATTATAACGTCTTTAAACGAGGGTAAATTACCAGCTGGAAAATCGCAAAATTCTTTTATACCCTATGATGTTAAAAGAGAATTAGAACTTCCTACTTTCAAAGAAAAAGATGCGATATATACCTATCACTTTTATCATTTGTTGCAACGAGCAAAGAACGTGTACCTTCTTTATAATACAGAAAGTGAAGGATTGGATGCTGGAGAAAAAAGCCGTTTTATAACCCAGTTACAAGTAGAATATAGTGATAAACACAATTTGATACCTGCAATTTACAATGCGGTTATTCCCGAAAAAGCGAATCAACCAATGGTAATTCCAAAATCGGAATCAGTGATGGATCGTTTGAAAGAAATTGCCCAAATGGGCTTTTCACCTACCACTCTTACAAGTTATATTCGAAATCCAATTCAGTTTTATTTTCAAAGGATATTAAAAATTAGAGAAGTTGAAGAAGTAGAGGAAAATATTGCGCTAAATACCTTGGGAACCATAATTCATGAAACCTTAAAATCAATGTATGACCCATTTATTGGGAAATTTATTTCTGAAAATGATATTTTAAGTTGCATCAAGATAATTGATGCAGAAGTCATGAAACAATTTAAATTAGAATACAAAGAAGGCGAAATCAAAAAAGGAAGAAATTTATTGGCTTTTGAAGTAGCTAAACGAAATGTTTCCAATTTCCTGAAAGTAGAATTGGAGAGTATTCTTTCAGGAGACGCCATTAAAATACTAGCACTTGAACAAAGATATGAGCGAACTTTTGAGCATCCTAGTTTGCCTTTTCCAATAAAAATTGGCGGTTCTGTAGATAGAATCGAGTTGCGAAATGGAGTCATTAGAATTATTGATTATAAAACTGGTAGGGTCGATAAAGGCACCGTAACATTATCGACTTGGACTGATTTAACAAAAGATATCGCAAATGAAAAAATAATCCAAGTATTAGCTTATGCTTTTATGTATCAAGAAATGGTATTAGAGCATCCAATGGAAGCTGGAATTATCTCCTTCAAAAATTTAAAATCAGGGTTTTTGCCATTTACTTTTAAAGAAGGAAAAGAACTAAATACGATTATAAGTAAAGAAACAATTGATCAGTATTTAGAGCAAATTACTATTTTATTGGTTGAGATTTTTGACCAAAACATTTCGTTTGAAGAGAAAGTTTAGGATTTTTTACCACAAAAGAATCAAAAGTTTTTACAAAAGAAGCAAATATTTTATATATAATCTATTAAAAATCAAATTATTATATGCCAAATATCACAAAAAGTTATTTAACGGATTTAACGTATCAAATAAATGGAGCAGCAATTGAAGTACATAAATTTCTTGGTCCAGGATTATTAGAAAGTGTTTATCACAAATGCCTAAAAAAAGAACTTAATTTAAGGGGAATTTCATTTAAATCGGAATTATTAGTTCCAATAGTATTCAAAGATCTTGAAATTGAAACAGATTTGAGATGTGATTTATTTATTGAAAATTGCATCGTTCTTGAATTAAAAGCTATAGAAATTATTTTGCCAATTCATCATGCGCAATTAATGACTTATATGAAATTATTAGAATCTCCAAAAGGAATTTTATATAATTTTCACTCGGTAAACTTATACAGAGACGGTCAAAAAACATTTGTAAACGAATATTTCAGAATTCTAGAAGATTAATTTGTGTCTTTTGACTTTTCTTTATTTCTTTTGTGGTGAAAAGTCTACATTCAATTAATAAAAACAGCGATTACTTTTCAGGATTTTAGAATTCTAGAAGATTAATTTGTGTCTTTTGACTTTTCTTTATTTCTTTTGTGGTGAAAAGGCTAAATGCCTTTAAGAAAACTAACGATAACTTTTTCTAATTCCTCTTTATTTTCAATATGACTCATATGACCATCAGAGAAAGTAATTAATTCGGTATTGGTGTTTATAATTTGAGATAAATTTTCATCATAAATTAATACGCCGTCTTTTTTTCCTAAAATTAGCATTTTTTTAAAATCAGTTTCTTTCAAAATAAACTGCCTGTCTTTTCTAATTTTCATTCCTTCTAAGGAAGCGACAATTCCTTGTAATGGGGTTTTTAAAGCGGCTAATTTCACCTTTTCAATTTCATTTTCAAGTCGGTCACGATTGTTTTCACTAAATAAATTAGCAATCGAAATCCGAACAAAATTGATGTAATTCTGTTTTACCGCTTTAACGGCTCGATCCCGATTCATTTTTCGTTCCTCGCTATCTTCCTTTGCGGTTGAATTTAATAAGACAATACCTTTTACGATTTTTGGATACAATTCTGCAAAAGCCAGTGCCACGTATCCGCCCATAGAATGACCTATTATTACTGCTTTTCTAATTCTAAGATAGGATAAAATTGCTTTAACAATTTCGGCATTTTCTTCCATAGAATGAACATAGCCTAGGCAATCCGATTTACCATGACCCAATAAATCAATTGAAATAACCCGATTTTTTTTAGCTATTGAAGGAGTCAAATCTTCCCACATCGTTTTATTTTCTAGAAAACCATGAAGTAAAACCACAGCAGTCCCTGTTCCAATATCGGAATAGGAGATTACAGTATTTTTGTAGAAAATTTGTTTCATTTTTATGATCTGAGGCAAAAATAAGTGAAATTTTTTAAACCATATAAGAATTATAAGTTCCTATAAAAATAACTTAAATGTCCTTTTATGCCTTATATGGTAAAATAAAACGGCTTACTTTCGTAAACCGTCTATTCTCTATTCGTCTATATTCTTTTGTCTAAATTATGCATTCATAATCGTTTCAATTTCTTCAATTTCAATTGGAATGTGCTGCATTAAATTAAAAGGATTTCCTTTTTCTTGAATAACCACATTGTCTTCTAATCGAATTCCGAAACCTTCCGCTGGAATATAAATTCCTGGCTCAACTGTAAACACCATATTGGCTTGCATTGGGTCGGTTAAAATCCCATAATCGTGCGTGTCTAAGCC
This sequence comes from Bacteroidota bacterium, assembly GCA_947483095.1. The sequence goes on along the minus strand of CANKLD010000038.1, from coordinate 960 downwards.
TAGGTGGTGTGAAGTTCCGTGCATGAAATATTTCTTGTACGCCGGCCATTCTGGGTTTTCATTTTGAACATCGGCTTTGTCAATCAATCCCAAGCCTAACAATTCAGAAGTCATTATTTTTCCTACTTCTACATGATATTGTTTCCAAAGTGTTCCTGGAGTTAGCATTTTTGTTGCTTCATTTTTCACATTTAAAACAGCATTGTAAACCGCTTTTTGTCTTTCAGAAAAACGACCCGAAACCGGAATCATTCGAGTCATATCACTTGAATAATTGGCATATTCAGCTGCTACGTCAAGCAAAATCAAATCACCAGCTTTACACGCTTGGTTGTTTTCGATATAATGCAAAACATTGGCATTATTTCCTGATGCAATTATTGGAGTATAAGCAAAACCTTTTGATCTGTTTCTGATAAATTCGTGAATAAATTCGGCCTCAATCTCATATTCGGCAACGTTTGGTTTTACAAATGACAACACTCTTCGAAACCCTTTTTCGGTAATATTACAAGCATTCTGAATCAATTCAATTTCTTCTTTTTCCTTTACTGAACGGATGCGCTGTAAAATCGGATTGCTTTTTGCAACAGCATGAGCAGGATATTTCTCTTTCCACCATTTTACAAAACGGGCCTCACGAGTTTCCGTTTCCACAGTCGCGCGGTAATGCTCATTGGTATTAATATAAATAGTTTCGGCATGGGTCATTAATTCGAATAAAATTTTCTCGAAATCTTGAAGCCAATAGACCGTTTTTACTCCTGAAACTTCAAAGGCACGTTCTTTAGAAAGTTTTTCGCCTTCCCAAATCGCAATATGATCGTTGGTTTCTTTTAAGAATAATATTTCTCTCTGGTGCTCGTATGGCGCGTCAGGAAATAGCAACAAAATGCTTTCTTCTTGATCTACTCCCGACAAATAAAAGATATCGCGGTGTTGTGCAAATGGCAAAGTGCT
>CANKLD010000037.1 GCA_947483095.1 Bacteroidota bacterium | reverse complement strand
GACTTATCAATTTGCTTTTGTTCTAATTGAGAGGCAAATTGTAAGGCACACATTGCCAGTACATCTTGTTTATCTCGAACGGCATAATTTTCTTCAAATTGCTTAATCATAATATCAATTTTTTTAGAAGCACTTCTAAGTCCTTCCTCTTGAGACATATCTACTGTTAACGGATATACTCTGTCTGCTATTGATAATTTAATTTTAAGCTTCTCATCCATAATTTTTACTAATCAGATAACTGTGCAATACAGTAATCAATTTCACGGATTAATGAATTTATTTTTAGCTTCGTATCTCTTTTATTTTCTTCACTGCCAAGTAACGAATTAGCCATTTTGATTGAATTGTATTGCGATTTTAAAAGCTCAATCTCTGAAGATTGATTCTTAATGGTCTGGGCAGAATCATTTATTTCTCTATTTAAAATAGTATTATTTTTCTCTAAAGTAGCTATTTTACTAAAGAGTTTTTCAATATTACTTTCTAGAGTTTTAATTATTTCTGCAAATTCACTCATTATGAAACTAAATAGTTACTTAATTTACAAAGTTAGTATTCCTATTTAATTAATCTGCTATTTTTGTTAATTTTTTTTACCAACCAGAGTATTATTTTTTTAATAATTCCAAATTTATTAGTTTATATGTCTTTTTTCTTTTTTTGATGTGAAACTTTTTTTAATTTAGCAGAAACCTTTTCAATGAAATATAGTATCTTATTTTCTCTTCTATCTGCCGCAGTTTTTTCTCAAAACAACTATCCTAAAGATTATTTTTCATGCCCTTTAGAAATTCCAACTCAATTATCAGGAAATTTTGGGGAATTAAGACCCAATCATTTTCATGCAGGTTTTGATTACAAAACCCAAAAGAAAGAGGGATTAAATGTCCATGCCGCTGCCGAAGGGTATATTTCCAGAATAAAAATTTCCACTTTTGGTTACGGAAAGGCAATTTATATTACCCATCCAAATGGTTTTACAACAGTTTACGGGCATTTAAGTTCGTTAAGTCCTAAAATAGATGCTTATTTGAAAGCGGAACACTACAAATTGAAATCCTATGAAGTCGATTTGTATTTAAAACCTACAGATATTCTTATTTCCAAAAATGAAATTGTTGCTTTGTCAGGAAATACTGGAGGTTCTGAAGGCCCGCATTTGCATTTTGAAATTCGAGATTCTCAAACAGAAAAAATCATCAACCCCACATTTTTTGGACTTGATAACGATATTAAAGATACCCAAAAACCTGCCATTACGAATTTGTTTGTTTACCCTTTGCATGAAAATTCTGTTGTAAACAAGTCTAAAAATCCTTTTATGATTAATTTGTCTTTACAAAAAGATGGAAATTATAATTGTGATAAAATTTTAGCAAAAGGACCTATTGGCTTTGGTATCAATACCTTCGATTTGTCTGATTTATCTTGGGATAGAAATGGCGTTTATAAAGTAGAAACTTTCTTAAATGGTAAAACGATTTATGGCTATCAATTTGATAAATATGCGTTTGATCAAATGCGGTTTGTTAATGCCCTAATTGACTATGAAAGATATAAGAAAACCGGTCAAAGAGTTCAAAAATTATTCATGAAAACTTCATTTCCTCTTAGTATCATAAATCAACATGAAGAAAATGGAAAATTAGACATTTCTCAAAGTACCAACTTAAACTATAGAATTGAAGTTTCCGATTTTAATGCTAATAAAATTACTATTTCCATTCCAATAGAATTTTCAAATGAAGAAGCAACCGATACTCTAAAAGTTAAAAAAACGAAATTTTTAATAAAATCAGATAAAGAATACAATTTTGAAAAAGGAAATTGGACCTTTTATGTTCCAAAAGGCACTTTTTACGATGATTTTTATTTAAATTTTGAACAAAAACAAAATTCATTATGGTTAGAAAACGAATGCATTCCAGTTCATTCGAATTTTTTAGTTTCGGTTATTGATTCTATTTCTACCAAAGAAGAAAAAGAAAAAATGTTTATTGGTTCTATTGAAGACAAAAAAATAAATTTCAATTATACCAAATTAAAAGACAATACGTTTTCTACTTATACCAAGAATTGGGGAAAATTTTCATTGATTAAAGACACCGTTCCGCCAACAATTAAAATAGTCAAAAGTATTGAAGATAAGTGGATTAGCGATAAAAAGTCAATTGAATTTTCAATATCCGATGTGTTATCTGGTATAAAATCGTATGATGGTTATTTAAATGGAAATTGGATTTTATTTGAATATGATTATAAAACCAAAAAAATAGTTCACTATTTCAATGATGGAATTGTCGCTGAAGGACAAAATAATTTAAAAGTAGTTGTGACAGATAATGTTGGAAATTCTAGTATCTTTGAAACACAATTTTTTCGAAGTCAAATAATAAAATAAAATTTCTTGAAAATAAAAAATCTTCTTTTTACAATAGCATTATTATTCATAGGAAATTTTGTTTTTGCTCAATTTGCTAGGGTAAAAGGTATTATTTTAGATGAAAATAATAACCCTGTAGAAAATGTAAATATTTCCTACCAAACGAAATCTACCATTACCAATGCCAATGGATTTTACTCTTTGACGGTTCCTGCCAATAAAAAGATCACCCTCGTTTTTACACATATTTCTCTCAAAAAAACTACTGCAACATTTGAATTAAAAAGTAATGAAGACTTTGAATTTAATGTTTCTATGAATAATAATGCGGAGCAAATGGGTGAGGTTATTGTTACTGCAAAAAATAGAAAACGAATTCAAGGAATCACCACTATTGAACCAGAAATGATTCGGAAAATTCCTGGTGCTAATGCAGGAGTTGAAAATATTTTAAAAACATTACCCGGTGTTTATTCCAATAACGAATTGAGTACTCAATATGCTGTTCGTGGAGGGAATTATGATGAGAATTTGGTTTACGTTAATGAAGTTGAAGTTTACCGTCCGTTTTTAGTTCGTTCCGGTCAGCAAGAAGGGCTGAGTTTTACCAACACTGATTTAGTTCAAAATGTTGATTTTTCTGCGGGTGGTTTCCAATCTAAATATGGTGATAAATTATCATCAGTATTAGATATTACTTATCGAAGACCCACAAAATTTGGTGTTTCAACAGAAGCAAGTCTTTTAGGTGGTAGTTTAGCTATTGATGCGGTTTCGAAAAATCAAAAATGGTCAGCAATTACGGGTGTTCGTTATCGAGATAATAGTTTATTAGTTAATAGCCAACAAACAGAAACTAATTTCAAACCTACATTTGCCGATTTGCAAACGAACATCATTTATAACGCTTCAACCAAGTGGCAATGGAGCTTTTTAGGAAACATTTCTCAAAATAAATACAACTATCAGCCTATTTCTAGACAAACTAATTTTGGAACTATAAACGAACCAATTGCATTGCAAGTTTACTATGAAGGTCAAGAGAAAGACAGATACGATACCTATTTTGGTGCTTTTAAAACGACTTACAAACCTTCAGATAATTTCACACTAAAATTTATAACTTCTGCTTATCATACTTTAGAACAAGAATATTTTGACATATTTGCAGGATATTATTTAGGAGAGGTAGATGCCAATATTGGTTCTGAAACTTTTGGTGGTGTAACTTTCAGTCGTGCCATTGGAACCCAATTGAATCATGCTAGAAATGATTTGGATGCCTTAATTGTAAATGGGGAGGTTAAGGGTTTTCATGATCTCAAAAAAAATCAAGTGGAATGGGGCTTCAAATACACTCGCGAAGATATTCGTGATAGAGTAGTGGAATGGGAAGTTATTGATTCCGCAGGGTTTTCAATTAACCCGCCTCGATTGAATTTACCCATTAACGACCAACCTTATAATCCTTATATTGGACCCCTTGTACCTTATCAAAATGTTAGGGCTTTGAATTATACAACAGTTGATAGGTTCTCAGGATTTGCTCAATTAAATAGAAAAGTGAAGTTAGGAAATCATGATATTTGGTTCAATATTGGAGCTAGAATGCACCATTGGAAAGTAAATGGTGCTAATCAAGTGGGAAAAAGCCAATTCGAATTCAGTCCAAGAGCCCAATTTGCAATTAAACCCGATTGGGAAAAAGATATTGTTTTTAGATTTTCAACAGGTTTATACGTTCAACCTCCATCGTATAGGGAACTTAGGAATTCTTCAGGTACTGTGCTTCCTAACGTTAAAGCTCAGAAATCAATTCATTTTGTATTGAGTAGTGATTATAGTTTTAAGATGTGGAATCGTCCTTTTAAATTAGTTTCAGAGGCCTATTACAAGATATTAAATGATGTAAATCCTTATACTTTAGATAATGTGCGGATTCGATATGCTGCTGATAATAATGCAGTGGCTTATGCCCAAGGTTTGGATATTCGATTGAACGGCGAATTCGTTCCTGGAACAGAATCTTGGTTTAGTTTTGGGTATTTGAAAACAGAAGAAAATATTGATAATAGAGGTTTTATTTCTAGACCTACCGACCAAACTTTAAAATTTGGAATCCTATTTCAAGATTACATGCCGAATTTGCCAAGTGTAAAATTATATTTGAATTTAGTATACAACACTGGACTTCCTGGTGGTTCGCCATCTTATGCTGACCCTTATTTATATCAAAATAAAATGCGGGATTACCGTCGTGCAGATGTTGGATTTTTCAAAGTGTTCACCGATAACAATAAGAGTTTACCATCTGGGCATTGGTTAAAAAAATTCAAGGATTTATCAGCAGGTATGGAGATATTTAATTTGTTCAATAATTTAAACGCAATTACCAATACTTGGGTCCGTGACGTTTATACAAAAAATCAATATGGAATTCCTAATTATATGACTACAAGGGTTTTTAACTTTAAGATAACCGTAAAATTCTAAATTAGAATATCACTTTCAAGATCAGATTTTTCAATTTTGAAATCAAATCCCAATCGCTGAACCAGTTCAATTACTAAATTTTTATACCAGTTCTCTGATTTTGGATGGATGTAAATTTTCTCAATTAAATGGTTGATATCAACATCAATTTTTAACCCGTTATCAATTTTTAAATCAAATGAAGTGACATCGGTAATAATACGAATTTCTCTTTCGTATTGAAAACTCTTACGTTTAAACAAAAAGGGAAAAAAGGCATTGTCAAAAGGGATGTATTCTTTTTTATAATCGATGTAATTTACTTCCCCGATATGTTGTTCATAGGTTTTATCTAAATGCAAAGCTTCTTGAATACGCCCAACGGTAGATTGAATGGCCAATCCTTCACTTTTTTGAGTGAAAATTTGCCACATCGCAAATGATTCATATTCATTAATATGCCAACTGCTAATCACTACATTTTCGCGGTGTGATTTATAATAATCTAAAAACGCAGGGTTGTTGATGGATAATTTCCGAATTTCTTCAAATGTAGGCTCACTAAAAGTCCCTTCATATTGGTCTTCAAATTTATCCGAACGAGAGAGAAATAATTTTTTATAAAGCAATAAATCGACAAATTTTGACAAGTCTAAATACTTCCAAACAATAGTGTCTGGATCTTCAGGAAGCTTGATATTCTTGTCGTTGATAAACATATTTATAGAATTATAAATTGTTATTTATTCAAAACTCTGCATTGAAACCAGTTTATTGTAGGTTCCATTTAAAGCAATTAGTTCTTCATGAGTTCCTTGTTCTACAATTTTTCCTTTTTGTAAAACTACTATTTTATCTGCTTTTTGAATGGTAGACAGTCGGTGTGCAATTACAACTGACGTTCTATTTTGCATCATATTTTCTAAAGCAACTTGCACAAATTTTTCGCTTTCTGTATCCAATGCTGAGGTCGCTTCATCCAAAATCATAATGGGTGGGTTTTTCAAAACCGCACGAGCAATTGACAATCGTTGTTTTTGTCCGCCCGAAAGTTTGTTTCCGCTGTCGCCAATATTGGTATAAATGCCTTTTGGCAAGTCTTTTACAAATTCGTAGGCATTTGCTATTTTTAAAGCCTCGATAATTTCGTCATCAGTAGCATCTAATTTCCCCAATGAAATATTTGCTTTTATAGTATCGTTAAATAAAATACTGTCTTGTGTTACCAATCCCATTAAGCCGCGTAAAGAGTTCAAATTCATGTCTTTAATTGCAACAGAATCGATCTCGATTTTACCCTCATTTACATCATAAAAACGAGTCAATAAATTGGCAATGGTACTTTTTCCACTTCCTGATTGACCAACTAAAGCAACAGTTTGTCCTTTTTTTACTTCCAATGAAAAGTCTTTTAAAACGTATTCGTCTTCGTATTTAAAATTGATGTTTTTGATACTTAATACAGATTCAAACGTGTTTTTTTCAATTGCGTCAATTTTACTTTCAATTGGGTTTTCTTGTTCTAAAATTTCAAAAACTCTTTCCGCTGCTGCTAATCCATTTTTTACCGCATAAGAAGCTTTCGAGATTGATTTTGCTGGAGTTAATATGTTATAGGCCAAAAGCATATAAACTAAAAATAAAGATCCTTCGAGCGTTTTATCAACAAGTACTAAATTACCACCATACCAGAGTAAAATGGCTATAGTAACAATTCCCATAAATTCACTCATTGGAGAGGCTAAATTGTTTTTATTTCCAATACTATTAGTTAATTTTAATAGTCGATTTATTGAATCATTAAATCTAGATTTGAAATGATTTTCGGCATTATAACTTTTAACTACTTTTAATCCACCCAAACTTTCTTCAACTAGTGAGATAAAATAGCCGCTTTCTTGTTGAGCTTTAGTTGATTTTGATTTTAAACTTTTTCCAATTCTTGAAATTACAAATCCAGATATTGGTATAAAAATAAAAACAAATAAAGTAAGTTTAATACTTATATTTAGCATTGCTATGATAGCAAAAATAATTGTTAATGGTTCTTTAACAATTAGCTCTAAAATGGAAAAAAATGAGTTTTGAACTTCATTAACATCACCTAAAATTCTTGCCATAACATCCCCTTTTCTCTTTTCAGAGTAATAGGAGATAGGAAGGTCAATAATAACGTCAAATAATTTTTTTCTTAGATCTCGTAGCACTCCATTTTTTAAGTGCATTATGTGATATGATGCTAAATAATTAAATAAGTTTTTGAACAAAAAGGTTATTATTACCAAAGCAACTGCTAATAATAAAGCATATTGATTTCCATGTTGTTGATTTAAATTGGAGATAGTATAATAGAGTAGATCTTTACCATAACTACCTATATTTTGAATTCCTGAATAAACAGGTTCTTGAATTATTTCTGTATTTTTTTTAAATAATACTTCTAACAATGGAAACATGGTAACCATAGATAGAGTGCTAAATAATGCGTACAAAATGTTGTAAATCACATTCCAAATAATGTGAGATTTATAAGGTTTTGTATAGGGTATTAATTTTAAAAGGTTTGTATCCATTAGGTTAATTTCATTTCAAGAATGATGTTTTTAATTTTAGTATCTAATAGTGAATTCACTTTATCAAAATCATCAACTGATTCTAATGTGGTGTTTACACTTACGTAAAACTTGATTTTGGGTTCTGTTCCACTTGGTCTAGCGGCAATTTTAGAACCTTCATCGGTATAGTAAATCAAAACATCGGATTTTGGAATAGACATGGTTTCTTTTTCACCCGTTAATAAATTGGTAGCAATTGAATTTTGATAATCTTCCATCATAATAATGCGTTCGCCATTAATTTCTTTCAGCGGATTGGTTCTCATGTCAACCATCATTTGCTTTATTTCTTCTAAACCTTCTATTCCTTTTTTAGTAATTGAAACTAAAAATTCTTTATAAAATCCGAAATCTACGTATAAATTTAGTAACTCTTGATATACCGAACTCCCATTTGCTTTAGCTTGAGCAGCAATTTCACAGATTAATAGGGTAGAGGCAACAGCATCTTTATCGCGAACCGCATCGCCCACCATAAATCCAAAACTTTCTTCTCCACCCCCGATGAATTCTTGCTCCGGGAAATCAATTATCATTTTTGCAATCCATTTAAAGCCTGTTAAGCCAACTTTGCATTCTACATCGAAAGCTGACGCTAATTCCATCATCATTGGAGTTGAAACAATTGTAGTTCCAACAAATTGATTTCCGGTTATTTTGCCTGCTTTTTGCCATTTTTCTAATAAAAATCCAGTCATCAAAACCATCGTTTGATTTCCGTTTAAAAGCATCAATTTCCCTTCGTTATTTCTTACAGCAACTCCCAGTCTATCGCAGTCTGGATCCGTTCCAATAACAATATCGGATTGAATTTTATCGGCTAATTCCAATGCCATTTTCAACGCTTCAGGCTCTTCAGGATTTGGAGATTTAACCGTTGGAAAATCACCATTAGGCTCTGATTGTTCGGGAACCAAATTCACATTGGTATAACCAGCTTGGGCTAAAGTGTCAGGAACCGACTTAATTGATGTCCCGTGTAATGAAGTAAAAACGATATTCAAATCACTTTTTGCAGCAGCGGGTGTATTAAAACTTGCGTTTTCAATGGATGATTTTATAAAAGCAGCATCAATTTCTGAATCGATGAATTCTATTAAATCTTCGTTTGCGGCAAACTTAATTTCGTCATATTTTAGTTCTTCTATTACATTAATTATTTCAGCATCTTGCGGTGGAACTAGTTGTCCGCCATCTTCCCAATACACTTTATAACCGTTGTATTCCGGTGGATTGTGCGATGCAGTTAATACAATACCGGCTTGACAACCTAAATATTTTAGTGCAAAACTCAATTCTGGTGTTGGTCGCAAGTCGGAGAATAAATAGACTTTTATTCCATTTGCAGAGAAAACATCAGCAACTACTTTTGCTAAGGATTGGCTGTTATGACGACAATCGAATGCAATTGCAACTTTTAAATCTTTGTTTGGAAACACTTTTCGCATGTAATTTGAAAGTCCTTGCGTGTTTTTCCCTAAGGTATATTTATTGATTCTGTTGGTTCCAACGCCCATAATTCCGCGCATTCCTCCAGTTCCGAATTCTAAATTTTTATAAAAACTCTCCTCTAAATTTTTAGGTGATGACGTCATCATTTCTTTGATTTCATCGTGAGTTTCTTTATCGAAAATAGGAGTTAGCCATTCGTTTACGGCATTTTGTGTTTTTGTAGGTATTTCCATTTAATTATTTATGTTATTACTTGTAACCAATTTTATTTCTTTTATTGTTATTTTCTTCTACATTATCTTTTTCTACCAAATAATTCAGTGCTTTATAAATATCTGGAAACTGATTTTCTATTAATGAAATTCTATCTTTTAATTCGCTGTAAGTTAAAGAAAACTGTCTAAAAGTAACAAAAGCTCTAATTATAGCTATGTTTACCTCAATCGCTTTTTCACTGTTTAGAACACTTGAGAGCATTGCGATGCCTTGTTCTGTAAAGGCAAAAGGCATGTATCTTAAACCGCCACGGTTTGAGGTCGCAATTTGCGTCCTCAAACTATTAAATTCAATTTCGACTAACTCAAACATAAAATCATTTGGAAAACGATTTATATTTCTTCGGACTGCTTCTTTAAGTCTTTTATTTTCAATGTTATAAAGTAGCGCTAAATCAAAATCAAGCATCACCTTAAACCCTCGAATTTCAAATATTTTATTTTGAATAACGTCTAATTCCATAACTTGGCTTATATATATTATAAATTTATCTGCTTGTACTTATTAACTCAATTCTTTTGAAATTTTATATCGTTCTTCGTTGTTCTTTGTTCTTAAAATGATTTCGCCTAAAAATCCAGCCAAAAATAATTGTGTTCCAATAATCATGGTGGTTAATGAAATGTAAAACCAAGGATTATTAGTCACTAATTCGTATGGCATTCCGTGATATAGTTTGTATAACTTTAAGAACCCAATAAATCCAGCTGCTAAGAAACCAATTAGAAACATAATTGAACCAAGAGCCCCAAATAGATGCATTGGTCTTTTCCCAAAACGGGAGAGAAACCAAATGGTAATCAAGTCTAAAAATCCATTGATAAATCGTTCCATTCCAAATTTAGTTTCACCGTATTTTCGCGCTTGGTGCAGAACCACTTTTTCACCAATTTTTCCAAAACCAGCATT
>CANKLD010000036.1 GCA_947483095.1 Bacteroidota bacterium | reverse complement strand
GGGATGGTTCCAATGTTAGATGCGGAAACTGGCGAAACACAATTAGTGAATACGGGATCTAAAGCAATTCGATTAGAATACGAAAAAGAATACCAAAACAAAGTTGATTATTTTATTGAAACTTTTAGAAAATCAGGTTCCGGAGTTGTAAATACAAGGGTTGATGAAAGTTACGTAACCAAATTATTAAGTTATTTTAAGTCGCGATAAATACAATGAGAGTTAAATATTATATACTTTTCTTACTAATTTCAGTTTCACTATTTGCTCAAAAGCAAGTGGAAACTAAAATAGACGTAACCAAAAATAAAATCGGGGCGCAATTCAATTTGACCTATAAAACAACAGTTGATACGGCATCAAAAGTAGTTTTTCCAACTTTAAAAAACTTTGGAAAAATGGAAGTGATCCGATCCTATGTGGTGGATACCATTAAAAATGGCGCTAGATACGAACTTATAAAAAAATATGGGGTGACCCAATTTGACTCTGGAAAATATGTAATTCCGAGTTTGAAAATTCTAATAAATAATAAAGCATTTGCTACCGATTCTATTTTAGTGGAAGTTTCTGATGTTAAAGTGGATACCCTAAAACAAAAATTATTTGACATCAAACCAATTGCCGAATCGGAATTTCAATTGAGTAATTTTTGGACCTATTTCTTAATCATATTATTAATTTTAGGAATTGGTGCTTTAATTTATTGGTTAGTAAAAAAATACAAACAGAAGAAAGTGGAAGCAATTGAAGAGCTAAAAAGCCCTATTGAAAGAGCAACTATTTTACTTAAAAACTTAGAAAAAAAGGAACTTTGGCAAAAGGGTGCTGTAAAAGAATATTACAGTGAATTGACAGATATTGCAAGGAATTATATTGAGGAAGCGATCGAAATTCCCGCTATGGAAAGCACTACTTCAGAACTGATTATTGCCCTTAGAGCCGCTTCTATCAAAAAGAAAATGACGGTTTCTGCTGAAACTCTTGAGAATTTAGAGCGCGTTCTAATGCAAGCCGATTTAGTGAAATTTGCTAAATCGAGACCAGTAGATTTTGAAATTGCCGAAGACAAAAATAAGATTGAAAAAGCAATTCTAACATTGGATAAATCCATACCAATAGAACTTGAACCGGAAGTTGACACTACGGAATGGGACGAAATGCGTCGCTTAGAAAAAGAGAAAAAAGAGAAAAGAAAAAGAATATTAACCGCTGTAGGAATAGTGGTTGGCGCAATAGTAGCTCTATTTATTTTCTTGGTTGCAACCAAAGGATTCGATTATGTAAAAGACACTATTATTGGAAGCGCAACCAAAGATTTAGTGGAAGGGCAATGGGTTTCAAGCGAATATGGTAATCCTAAATTGCATATTGAAACTCCAAAAGTCCTCACTAGAATTGATGCTTCTAAACAATTTCCAAAAGAGGTAGTTAAAATGCTAAAAGAAGGAAGTGTTTTTACATATGGAAGTTTGCAAAGCAATTTTTACATTTCATTAGCTACAGCAACACCAAAACAAGAATTAGATTACGATCTTCAAAAAGGATTAGAAGGAACTATAAATGGATTTGGAGGACAAAATATAGTTTTAAAACAAGAAGAATTCCAAACCAAAATGGGCGTTTCGGGCTTGAAAGGTTTTGGAACAATGGTATTGCTTGATCCTATTTCAAAAAGTAGTGTGAAGTTGTATTTTGAAGTAATCTTATTTAAAGAAAATGGTGGCTACCAGCAAGTAATTTTATTGCATGAAGAAGGCGATAAATATGCGGAGCAAATTTCGGAAAGAGTGATCAATTCGATTGAATTTAAAAAAGGCGAAAACAATGAATAAGGTGACTTTTCTAAATCCCGAATTTTTCTGGCTTTTCCTTTTAATTCCAGTTGTTATAGCATGGCAAATATGGAAAATAAAGGAACAAGCCGCCACTTTAAAAATAAGTTCGTTAAAGGGTTTTAAGAATTCAAAATCTGTTTTGGCCAAATTAAAACCGATACTGTTTGTTTTTCGAATATTGGCATTAAGCTCTTTAATTATTGCAATGGCGCGCCCGAGAACTGTGGATGTGAGTAGTAAAACCAAAACCACAAAAGGGATAGACATTGTAATGTCTGTGGACGTTTCTGGGAGTATGTTGGCCAAAGATTTCAAGCCAAATAGAATGGAAGCCTTAAAAGTGGTTGCAGAAAATTTTGTGAAAGAAAGACCAAATGACCGAATAGGATTAGTAGTTTACGCATCTGAAGCGTATACCAAATCGCCAGTTACAAGTGATAAAGCGGTGGTAATGGATGCCATTAGAAGTATTAAATATGATAATGTTCTTAAAGATGGAACTGGAATTGGAATGGGTTTAACCACAGCAATTAACCGATTAAAAGACAGCAAGGCGAAAAGTAAAATTGTGATTTTAATGACTGACGGGGTAAATAATGCCGGTTTTATTGAGCCACAAACGGCATCTGATATAGCACAACAATACGGAATTAAAGTCTATACAATTGGGATTGGATCCAATGGAATGGCAGATTTTCCCTATGCAATTGCGCCAAACGGACAGTTTCTATTTAGAATGATGAAAGTAGAAATTGACGAAGCATTACTTCGATCGATAGCAAAAAAAACAGGTGGAAAATATTTCCGAGCTTATAGCAATCAAAAATTAGAATCGATTTATAATGAGATTAACAAATTAGAAACAACGGAAATACAAGAGTTAAAATTCTATGATTATGATGAAAAATTTAGACCTTTTGCGCTTTTTGCCGGTTTATTATTGTTGTTAGAATTAGGATTGCGAAACACCCTTTATAGAAGTTTTATATAATTTCGAAATCATAAAGAAATTGGTATTTAATAAAAATATATGTACGAATTAGACGAAAAAAAATATTTGACTTTATTATTTATCATCCCAATTTTGGTTGTGGTATTTCTATTCAATTTATATTGGAAAAGAAAAAAACAACAAGAATTTGGGGATTTAGAAATGATAAAAAAATTGAGCCCTGAAAGTTCAGGATTTAAAACGGGGCTTAAATTTATTGTTTTGACACTTGCTTTTGCTTGTTTAGTTATTGGATTAGTTAATCCAAAAATAGGCAAAAAATCAGAGACTATAAAGCGTGAAGGAATAGACATTGTATTTGCTGTAGACGTATCTAAAAGTATGCTTTGTGAAGATGTGGCGCCAAGTAGATTAGAAAAAAGCAAGCAGATTGTTTCGCAAATCATCAATCAATTAGTAGGTGATAGAATTGGAATTGTAGCCTATGCAGGAAGCGCATTCCCAGTTTTGCCAATTACTACTGATTATGGAGTGGCAAAAATGTTTTTACAAAGTATGAATCCTTCCATGGTTTCTTCTCAAGGAACGTCATTGGATGAGGCCATAAAATTATCTTCCACTTATTTTGATGATGATAAGAAAACGAGCAAGTTATTAATTTTAATTTCTGATGGAGAAGACCATTCCGAAGGCGCGAGTAATGCGGCTGAAGAGGCTAATAAATTAGGATTAAAAATAATTACAATTGGCTTGGGAACCCCAAAAGGCGGCCCAATTCCATTAAAAGAAAATGGTAGAGTACTGAGCTTTAAAAGAGATCAAAATAATGAGGTTGTAGTCACAAAATTGAATGAAGAAAGTTTAAAAGTAATTGCAAAAAATACTAAAGGGGGTTATATTAATGGAAATAACACCAAGGAAGTTTTAGAATATATTAAAAAGGCATTGGATAATATTGAAAAAAACGAATTTGAAGCACAGCAATTCACCGACTATAATTCGCAATTCCAATGGTTCTTGGGAATGGCATTTTTTCTATTATTTATAGATGTTTTCTTTTTAGAAAGAAAAACAGAATGGTTGAAAAAGTTGAATTTATTTAATGAAAAAGTATAATGAAGAAGTTGTTACTATATAGTTTTATCCTATTTTCTTTTGTGATATTCGCTCAAGAAAAAGATTTTCATTTGCCTAAAGCAAATGATGAATTCGCAGATAAAAAATATGCAGATGCCGAAGCGGAATACCGAATATCCCTTTCTAATAATCCAAAAAAATCTATTTCAGCCTATAATTTAGGGAATGCAATTTACAAACAAAATAATAATTCAGAAGCGCTATTTTCGTATGAAAATGCTATAAAAAATGCTACAGCAAGGCCTCAAAAACACTCGGCTTTTCACAATTCAGGGAATATTTACATGAAAGAAAAAAATTATTCAGCAGCTGTTGAAGCTTATAAAAATGCGTTAAGGAATAATCCAAATGATGAAGAAACCCGATATAATTTTGCTTTAGCAAAAAAAATGCTGAAAAATAATCCTCCAAAGAAAGACGATAAAAAAGACAAGAAGGATAAGAAGAAAGACGACAAAAAGAAAGACGACAAAAAAGACAAAAAGAACGATAAGAAAGAAGACAAGAAAAAAGACGATAAAAAGGACGGGGATCAAAAAGATAAAAACGACCAAAAGAACAATCAGGATGGGCAGCCAAAACCGAAGCCTGGAGGAATACAAAAAGAACGCGTTCAAAATTTATTAGACGCTGTGAACAATGAAGAAAAGAAAGTTCAAGATAAAGTAAATGCTAATAAAGTGAAGGGCAAACCAATTCAAACAGAGAAAGATTGGTAAAGTCTAGTCTGGTTTAAACGATTAAACAAGTAATGAAAAGATATTTAATTCTATTATTCTTAAGTTTTCAAGCGATTATAGCCCAGGTACAATTTGAGGCTAAAGTTAGCAAGCAAACTCTTGGATTAAACGAAAGACTTCGTATTGATTTTACAATGAATGACGACGGCGACAACTTTATTCCACCGAATTTTGAAGGGTTTAAAATTGTTGCTGGACCAAGCCAACAAGTGAGTCAATCATGGATAAATGGCAAGAGTTCATTCAATAAAACGTATTCCTATTTTTTATTGCCAATACAAAAAGGAGCGTTGGTAATTCGTCAGGCTTCCATTGATATTCGAGGGCAAATTTATAAAACATCTCCAATTAGAATTACGGTTACTGCAGCAGTAGAACAACCTAGAGATCCAAATGACACACAAGTAACCGCAGATCAATCGTTACATTTAGTGGCCGAAATTTCAAAAACGAATCCCTATTTAAATGAACCAATTACGGTAGTTTATAAAATCTATTTCAGTTACAATATAGGAATTACCAATTGGAGAGAATTAGACAAACCAAAATACAACGATTTTTGGAGTCAGAATATTGATATAAAACAATTAGTGGCTGAAGAAGGAAAATATAATGGTGAGAAATACCGATATGTAACACTCAGAAAAACCGTTTTGTACCCTCAAAAATCTGGAAAATTGGTAATCGAACCGCTTTCATTGGATGTTGATGTTCAGTTGCCGTCCAACCGCAGAAATATCTTTGGGCAAGTGCTTTTGGTGGAAGACCACAAACGCGTTTCTGCGGGTGCAAAAACGATTAATGTAAAGGCACTTCCAGAAGCTGGAAAACCAGCAGATTTTTCCGGCGCCGTGGGTCGATTCGCATTTAAAGTTATTCCCTCAAAAACCAATATTAAATCGGGAGAAAGCCTTGATTTGGAGGTGAGTGTTTCAGGAACAGGAAACTTAAAATTGTTTACTTTACCAAAACCAATTGTTCCAACCGCTTTAGAAATGTATGATCCAGTTCACAACGAACAAGTTTCAACGCCGCTTTCTGGAATGACTGGAAAAATCTCTGATAAATACGCTATTATTCCACAATATAAAGGAAAATATCCCATAAAACCGATGGTTTTTACCTATTTTGATTTGGGTTCTAGTAGTTACAAAACCATCACTTCCCCTGAAATTATGGTCAATGTTTTGGAAGGTCCAAACGCATCTGATAATACCATTGCAACAACATCCGAAACAAAAAAGGCAGTTTTAAGTTCGTCTCAATTTAAATTTATCAAATTGAAAACGGAATTGACTTCGATGAAACAAAGCGATTTTTATGAATCTATGTTGTTTTACATCTTATCGGTTTTACCGTTTTTATGCATTCCAGTAATTGTACTTTTCAAAAAGAAAAAAGAAGCGATTGACGGTGATGTTGCGGGAAATAAAATCAAATTATCAAATAAACTGGCTAAGAAATATTTATCAGAAGCACAAAAAGAAATTGGAAACAAAGAGCCGTTTTATATTGCATTAGAAAAGGCAATGCACAATTTCTTGAAGGCTAAAATCAACATTGAAACTTCGGAAATGAGTAAGGAGAAAATCAGTGAAATTTTATTGGAACGAAAAGCAAATCCTGACTCGATTACATCATTTATAAATCTAACAGAAAACTGCGAATTTGCAAGATATGCGCCTTCATCAAGTGCAGCAATTCAACAAGATTATGACAAAGCGGTGGCTATTATTTCAGAATTAGAAAAGCAGATAGTTTAAAATTTAACCTCAAAAGGCGCAAAGATTTCAAAAGGGAGAAAATATTTTTAAAAAAAGTTAGACACGAATTACACTAATTTATACTAATTTTTTATACTAATTTGGAGATTATAAAAGAGCAGTATAACAAATATAAAAATGAAGCACTTACTATACATACTATTACTTACATCACAAGTTTTCTTTGCTCAAAAGGGCTTTGAAAATGGAAATGCGTTGTATCAAAAAGGGAAATACCAACAAGCAATTACTGCTTATGAAGCCGAATTATCAGCTAAAAAACAATCGGCGGAATTGTATTTTAATCTTGGGAATTGCTATTATAAATTGAATAAAGTAGCGTCTTCGATTTACAATTACGAAAAAGCATTATTACTAAATCCTGACGATACTGAAATTCAAAACAACTTAAAATTTGCTCAAAAACTACAAATTGACGATATTAAAACAGAAGAAAAAGTTGGTTTCAATAAACTCATTCAAGATTTCACTAACACTTTTCATTACAATACTTGGGGTGTTATAACAGTAGGATTATCAATTGTGTTTTTGTTGTTTTTTGTGGGTTATTATTTCTCACAAATTACGGTTTCCAAAAGATTGTTTTTCCTGGGAATGTTTGTGGTAATGTTACTCTTGTTGGTGAGTGTTTCTTCCGCTATTTTCGAAAAAAATCAATTCAATAACGACCAACCGGCAATTGTATTCTCAGAAGTAGTATCGGTAAAAAGCGAACCTAAAGTTGGCGCTTCTGATGCTTTCCTATTGCATGAAGGAACTAAGGTTTATATTTTGGAAACTTTAGACAATTGGAACAAAATTCAACTTACCGATGGAAACGAAGGTTGGATTGAAATCAGTGCGATAAAGAGATTGAAGTGAAATTTACAACTACTTAATTTCTTTAAACCCATCTTGACCCGTAGGGCTAAATTTCTATAGAAACTTATTGTATTAAAAAATCAAGGAACCAACTAGCTAGATTATATTAAAAATGAATAAACAGATTTATTTCAATACTTTATTTTCAAAAAAAAATGTAAGTTTATTTATATTTTTGTTTGTAAATTTTATTTTTTCTTTGAAATATATAAGTCGTGAGAGAAACTACTATTTAATAATTTCTTTTTTAATATCACTTGTCTACTTTTTTATTTGGAGGTATAAAAATGTATTAGAAAGGTTGCCAATTAGTTTATCAAAACTGAATTATGCTGCTCCCCAAAAACAATACAAAAAAACCACTCAAATTAATGAGTGGTTTCAAAGCAATATTATTATTATTTTATTTTTTCATAAAATTAAAGTCAATTATCAAACATTTGAATATTTTCGTAATATGCCTTTGGCTATAGATAATATTGATATTTATAAATCGCAATCAGTTAAAAAATTCGGTTTTTAGAAAAAATGTAAAAGGTCACTTTTTTAAACAATCTGCCCAATTTCGTTTGGTATAATTTGTTGTTTTATGCATTTTAGAAAAAAGGCTATTTAAATTATAATAAACAGCCTCTTTTTTGTATAATATTTAATTTGTTTGCTTAATAAATTTAATTGTTTTGATTTTATTATTACTTTTAATAGTAATAAAATATATACCGGATAATAAATTATATGTTTTCTTACCAATAGGAAACTCAATTCCTTCTTCGTTATTAAATATAAATCCTGATTTTAAAGATCCGGTTGTGTCATAAATTTTAATTTCATAATTATTATCCAATACCCCATTGATTTTTAGAAATGTATTTTCATTCACAGGATTTGAAGACAAAGTAGCAGTAAAAGAATCGTTAACTTGATTGCCATTATTAATATTGGCTGTTGGGTTTCCTATTACAAATCCAGAAATTAAGTTTCTTTTATAATCTTTTCCTTTTTTTACAGTAATAAACAATGAATATGTACCATTATCTAAATAAGAAATGTCGGCAATAAATTTAGAATCTACTTTTCTAAAAGTAAGTGTTTGCGTAACGCTTGGTATTTCTTCACCCATAATGTTATTGGTCAAATCTGCAACAGCGGTTACCTCTATATTTTCATCCCCGATATTTGGAGCAGAAACTTGAACAAAATAATTATTTCCTTTTTTTACAAATTCATATTCAATAGGCTTATGAATATCTTGGGTCACGCCTATAGCAAAAGTTGATCCACTTTTTATTTTTAATTTTTCTAACCCTTCAGTTTTAAAATCATAGGAAGTAACATGTTTTTGGATCTTATAAGTATCATCCTCTTTTAGTTTTTCATTTCTAATTGATTGATTAGAAGAAAATTTCGCAACTTCTTTATTAGTTCCACTTTCAAATATTTCAAAAAAAGCGTTTTCATCTTGATGGAAAATTTCAAATTGTAAATTTTTTGCTTCTTTATCTATAATGATTTCATCATATTCATTTTCAGAAGATATGACTTGGTAATTGGAAACTTCTTTAAAAACAATCTCTTTTTCATTAGATTCTAAATTAATATTTGAATTATTATTATCATTTTCATATCTGGAACTAACTGGTTGATTCGATTTTAAAACTGAAAAGCAGTTATTCCAAGTAAGTTGCCCATACATTAAATCTATATGGTCAAACTTTCCTTGGGCATCCCCGAGTGGATATAATTGATTGCCATTGGGTCTTATTGAGCTATAAAATGACGTTACTCCGTCATTTGGGCCTCCACCAAAAAGATAAATTAAACCTCCAGAAATTATCATAATAGGTCTAAAAATTGTATGACCCTGATTCCAGCCCCAAGCTCCATAATTATAAAATTTCTTTGGTTGATTAAGTGGGTGGTTATCAAAAAAAGGTCTAAAATAATTATCACAATAATAAGTTGTTGAAGTTGCGGCACCTGTATTTAATCCAGTGTATTTCCATACCCAGTTAAACCACCACATTTGAGAAATATTTGCAAGTACAGTCCCTCTAAAAGGGGTGCCTAAAGTAATTACTTTATTTACTAAATCTCTTTTATTGTGATTAAACATAGCTACTTCAGATGCCTTACCGCCATTACTATGGACGATCATATCAAAGCTTGCTACACCAAATTGAGTAGCTACTTGGTTCATGGCTCTGCTTAGTATTTCTCCATTTACCCAATCGCCTTGTCCTCTGGTTGTAGCTACAAATGCTGTTTTATAGCCATTATTATAAGCGTTGTCATACATCGTGTTGGCTATCAATAAGGTTTCTGTTGAAGCAATATAGCCATGATTAAAAAGGATTACTTTTCCATTAAAATTTGGAGGAGTAGCACCCCATAGGATGTTTTTTTGCCCTAGGGATTTTAAGTAATTTATACTAAATTGTCCAGGAGGGGGAAGTTGAGCCGATGGCAAATTCTGCCCAAATGCGATAAAATTTAAAAAAAACGCTAAAAAAAATAGATTTGCTTTCATAAAAATAAATTTAAAGATTATTAAAAATTTGTTTTACAAACGTATAAACTATTTGAAATATGTCTTATGCGAAAATCGGGTAATCTTAGTCTGAATTCGCATAAAAGTTATCGATATAATTCAATACATTTACTTTTAATAAAGGCCTAAATATATAATTATGAATCAAGCCATAGGAAAAACATTAAAAGCCTTAAGAAAAAAAAACGGATTGTCTCAGGAAGTCCTTGCAGAATATTTGAATATTTCTCAGTCTGCCTATTCTAGAATTGAAAATGGAGAAAGTAACTCGTGGACGTTTCACTTTGAAAAGTTATGTAATTTCTATGAAATTAAACCGGCTACAATGTTTAAAAAAATAACAAAAAATTCCCCTAAGGTTTAATTTCTTTATACCATTCTTCAATTGAAGGGTAAATTATTTCAGCTGTTTTCTGTATCGGATTAAAAAAACAGGAATTATCAATCGTCGATTTATTTGCAAAAGTGTAATCAAAATTGATTTTTTGAAATAAACTTAAAAGAACGCTCAGCATTAAAATCATTTTTAAAAGTCCAAAAACACTTCCCATTACTTTATTTACAATCCCCAAGCTTGCCAAATTAGCCATTTTAGTGAGGAATTTTGCCAAAAAGGAAGTTACTATTACTACCAAAATAAAGGTAATTATAAACGCTACCATTTGAATGGTTTTAGGATTCCAAGAAACATGACTTGCTACAATTGATTTCATTATATACGAGAATTTTATCGCAACATAAATTCCAACTAATAGCGAAACGAAAGAAGCCAATTCAATGAAAAAACCATTCCAAAAACCACGAACAAACCCGTAAATTAATAATCCCCCGAGAAAAATATCTAAATAACTCATGTAAAAAGAATAAAGAACAAAGATAAAAGAATTATGTTGGTATCTTTACCCGAATAATTTCAGATTTCAGATTTCAGATTTCAGATTTCAGATTTTAGATTTTAGATTTTATAATTTATAATTCACAATTAATTTTAAATGTCAAGAGATATACAACTCAAAGAGCGCTGGGAAAATTTGGTGTCCCTACTTTCAAATCAATTTTCACAAGGGGAAGATTTAGATTTGGATGCTATAATTTATTTAATTGGCGTTCAAGAGCTTGGGAAAATTCACGAAGCCTATAAAAAAGACGAGAAATTGAACCTAATGCACATTGCCATTTGCCGATTGTTAGAACCTTACGGGTTTTATGAATTTGATTATGTAGATGCTGAAGGTTGGCCTCATTATACCGTTAAAGAAGAATTGCCTCCTCTAAAAGCAGGCGAGCAATCGGTT
>CANKLD010000035.1 GCA_947483095.1 Bacteroidota bacterium | reverse complement strand
CTTTTAGAGGCATCGTCCGGATTCGAACCGGAGTAGGAGCTTTTGCAGAGCCCAGCCTAGCCGCTCGGCCACGACGCCATTATTTAACGGATTGCAAATATAGAAATTATTTTGAATTTTAAATTTTAAATTTTAATAAATTTTATTCATCATTAAACCTGATTTCTATTCCCCCTTTGGGGGTCAGGGGGCTTAATTTCTATATTCTTCCAACTCAATGGTAACTGCCTCAACATCACCACCAATTGGGGGATTTAATTTAGAAACCCGCAATAGAATTCTCGATACCGAAGGGATTTCCGCAAAAACCCGAACAATTATTCTATGTCCCACATGCTCTAATAAATTTGACCGGATTGCCATTTCCTCCACTATAATTCGGTTCAATAACACATAATCAACGGTGTCTTTCAATTCATCTGAAAGGCATGATTTTCTCAAATCGGTTTTGACCTCTAAATCTACGGAGTAATTGGAACCTATTTTACTTTCTTCAACCAAACAACCGTGAAAGGAGAACGTTCTTATATTTTGTAATTTTATAGTGCCCATTATAAAGGTTATTTGTTTATTCTGTTATTTGTTTAATCGGAAAATGGATTTATAATTCAATTTTTTGTGCAATTTTAAAATTACCAAATCAACGATTAACCAAATCAACGAGTTTATATTTATCTTTGCTAAAATTAAATAAAAATTATGTCAACCGAAGAAAAATCGCTTCATTTTATTGAACAAATTATAGAAGACAGCTTAGCAAGCGGTTTTCCTCAAGATAAATTACGCTTTCGTTTTCCGCCGGAACCCAACGGTTATCTCCATATTGGCCATGCCAAATCAATTTGTTTGAATTTTGGGCTGGGATTGCGGTACAACGCGCCGGTAAATCTGCGTTTTGATGACACCAATCCTGCAAAAGAAGAACAAGAATATGTTGACGCCATAAAAGAAGATTTGCAATGGCTTGGTTTTCAATGGGCCGAAGAAAGATATGCGTCGGATTATTTCCAACAATTATACGATTGGGCCGTTGAAATGATTAAAAAAGGCAAAGCTTATGTTGACAGTCAATCTTCTGATGAAATGGCAGCACAAAAGGGAACTCCTACACAACCAGGAGTTGACGGACCCTACAGAAATCGTTCGATAGAAGAAAATCTATCTTTATTTGAAGCCATGAAAAATGGCGATTTCCCTGAAGGGAGCCACGTGTTGAGAGCTAAAATTGATATGAAATCGACGAATATGTTGCTGCGCGATCCTTTGATGTATCGTATTTTACACCGCCATCACCACAGAACCGGAAACCATTGGAAAATCTATCCGATGTACGATTATGCTCACGGCGAAAGCGATTATATCGAGCATATTTCACATTCTATTTGCACACTTGAATTTGTAATGCACCGTGAATTGTACATTTGGTTTTTAGATCAGATTTATGATGATAAAAAAGTAAGACCAAACCAATTCGAATTTGCTCGTTTGAACTTGAATTATACCGTAATGAGTAAACGTAAACTCCTACAATTAGTTCAAGAAAATACGGTAAACGGATGGGACGATCCTAGAATGCCTACCATTTCTGGATTGAGAAGACGTGGATATACCCCAAATTCTATTCGTAAATTTTGTGAAACTATTGGAGTTGCAAAACGCGAAAATGTAATAGATGTTTCACTTTTGGAATTTTGCTTGCGAGAAGATTTAAACAAAACGGCGCCTCGTGTTATGGCGGTTTTAGATCCTGTAAAAGTGGTAATTACCAATTACCCATCTGATCCCGAAGGCTCGGGAGAAGAATTATTAGACGCTGAAAACAACCAAGAAGACGAAAGTGCCGGCTATAGAAAAGTACCGTTTTCAAGAGAAATATACATTGAAAGAGAGGACTTTTTAGAAGAAGCTCCAGCTAAATTTTTCCGTTTGTCGTTAGGCAGAGAAGTGCGTTTAAAAAATGCCTACATTATTAAAGGAGAAAGAGTTGTAAAAGATGCCGCCGGAAACATCACCGAAATTCACGTTACTTACGATAGCGATAGCAGAAGCGGAAGTGGAAGCGAAGCAAGTCAGAGAAAAGTGGCTGGAACCTTACACTGGGTTTCCATTTCACACGCTATTCCAGCTGAAGTTAGAATGTATGACCGTTTGTTTATTGACGAGGCGCCCGACAGTCACAAAGAGAAAAATTTCCTAGAATTTATGAATTCGAATTCTTTACAAATTGTAAAAGGTTTTGTAGAACCGAGTTTGGCAAGTGTAAAACCAGGCGATAAATTCCAATTTCAACGCATGGGTTATTTCAATGTTGATAAGGATTCAACCCCTAAAAAATTGGTTTTTAACAGAACGGTTGGATTGAAAGACGCTTGGGAAGAAAAAGGCAAAAAAGAAGAAAATTTATTAATGTCGATGCAAAAAGAGATTAATAAATTTGTAAAAGAGAAAGACGACGCTGCTGCAAATGCGACTCTTAACACCATCATTGAAACCATAAAAAGCATCGATAATTTCAGTTTGATTTGTCAAACGATAATTAAAAACGTGAAAAACGATAACAATGCGTTGTTGTTTTCAAATTTGATTTTACATTTTTCTGATAAAGTAAATTTTAAAGATATCGATTCTGAGGTTTTAACAAAATTATATTCTATGTCGTTAAAAAGTCAAATGCCGGCGGTGCGAATTTTTGCGATTCGTAATTTGAAAAACGACGTCGATAATTTAAACGATTTTAATTCGCCACTTTCAGAATTAAGACTAGCTGAAAAAAACGAAAAAGTTATAGAAGAATTGAAATAATATAATTTTCACCAAATAAAAAAGCGCCCTATTGAGGCGCTTTTTCTAGTATTGATTTTAACTATCAAATAAACTTAAATTATAAGTTTCAACGATTAAAAACGGCTTTTATAGCCCGCCTTTAAAGCGGGTTTTTAATTTTTAGAGCAAATACTTTATCTTTTTAAAAACGATTAATTCTGTGCTTTTATTTTAAGTTTTGACTAAAATTTTCTCTAGTTTTCCAAAACCAAACCTATAAAACCGAAATCGCGTTTTGAATTCTATTGATCGTTTCTTGTTTTCCAATAAAAGCGGCAATATCAAAAAGATGGGGTCCTTTCAATGCGCCAACCAAGCTCAATCGAAACGGCTGCATAATTTTTCCCATTCCAATTTCATGTTCGGTCATCCAATCTTTTACGATGGTTTCAATTTTCTCTGAAGAAAAAGGATCTATACTTTCCAAAACCACAATTAATTGTTTCATCAAATCGCCAGTATCTTCTTTCCAATTTTTTGTAGCTTTTTCATCATAGGAGGTTGGCGCCTCGAAAAAATAATCGGAAAGCGACCAAAATTCTGAAACAAAATTCGCGCGTTCTTTTATTAAGGAAACCAATTTAGTCAATCGCTCTTCCGAAATAGAAATTCCTTTTGATTCCAAAAATGGCGCATATGATTTTGCCAAACTTTCATCGCTTTGAAGTTGTAAATAATGATGGTTGAACCATTTGTTTTTTTCCGGATCAAATTTTGCCCCTGCTTTATGAACTCGATTTAAATCGAATTTTTCAACCAATTCTTCTAATGAAAATAGTTCTTGTTCGGTTCCGTCATTCCAACCCAATAAAGCCAAAAAGTTAATCACCGCAACAGGATAAAATCCGGATTCTCTGTAACCTGATGAAATTCCTTCCCCAGCCTTCCATTCTAAAGGAAATACAGGAAACCCTAATTTTTCCCCATCACGCTTGGATAATTTTCCGTTTCCAACAGGTTTTAAAATCAGTGGCAAATGTGCAAATTCCGGCGCTTCCCAACCAAATGCACGGTACAATAAAACGTGTAACGGCATGGAGGGCAGCCATTCTTCCCCACGAATTACGTGTGAAGTTTCCATCAAATGGTCGTCCACAATATTCGCCAAATGGTACGTTGGCATCCCATCGCTTTTAAATAAAACCTTATCGTCTAATAGATTGGTTTCAAATTTTACTTCCCCACGGATAATATCATACAAATGCAAAGTTTCACCAACTGGAGTTTTAAAACGAATTACATATTCTTCACCGTTTGCAATTCTCTTCGCCGTTTCTTCCTTTGAAATAACTAAAGAAGTGTCTAATTTTTCTCGATTATGGTGGTTGTAAATAAACGTTTTTCCTTGTTCTTCGTGATGTTTTCTGTGGGAATCTAATGCTTCGGAAGTATCAAATGCATAATACGCCCAACCAGAATTAATTAGTTCGTCAGCATATTGTTGGTACAATTGTTTTCTTTCACTTTGACGATAAGGTCCAAATTTTTCGTTTTTTCCAATCGTTTCATCAGGTGAAATTCCCAGCCATTCCAACGCTTCTAAAATATAACTTTCAGCACCTGGAACAAATCTATTTTGATCGGTATCTTCAATTCTTAGAAAGAAAACACCACCATTTTTTTTAGCAAATAAATAATTAAATAACGCGGTGCGAACTCCACCAATATGTAATGGTCCTGTAGGGCTTGGCGCAAAACGAACACGAACTTGCTTTGACATTTTTATAAATTTTCAGCAAAGATACAATTTCAATTTATGTCTATAAAATTTACTTTTTTAATAGATATAAAATCGTAATTTTATCGGTCAATAAAATGCCATTATAATTGGAAGATTCAAAATCTATTTTTCTAAAATTAGAAGCGTTTATAAAAAAGTATTATACGAATGAATTAATTCGCGGCTTGCTGTTTTTTATCGGCCTGGGATTAATGTATTTCTTATTTACTCTTTTTATAGAATATTTCCTTTGGTTGAAACCAATGGGCAGAACAATACTATTCGTGCTGTTTGTTTTAGTTGAAGTTCTCCTGCTTGTTAGATTCGTTGCGTTTCCAATATTTAAATTATTCAAACTTCAAAAGGGTATTAATTTCGAAGAAGCATCTGCAATTATAGGAACTCATTTTACGGAAGTGAGCGATAAATTAATCAACTTCCTACAGCTTACGGATACTAATTCACAAGAAAAATCCGAATTGCTTTTAGCTTCAATTGAACAAAAAGCTAAATTATTAAGCCCTATTCCTTTTAGCAAGGCAATAAATTTCAATGTCAATAAGAAATATTTGCCTTTAGCAATTCTCCCGATTTTGTTTTTCTTGTTTTTCTATGTGTCAGGAAACAGTTATGTAATTTCCCAAAGTTTCGAAAGGGTAGTTAATTTTAAAAAGCAATTTTTACCGCCAGCGCCTTTCAAATTTGTATTACTAAATAAGGAATTGCAAACCGAACAAAATAAAGATTTTGTCATCAAAGTTAAATCGGAAGGGAAAATAATTCCCGAAACCGTAATGATAAATATTGGTTCCGAAAGTTACTTTATGGAAAGTAATGGGCGAGGAGAATTTCAATATAAAATTGAAAAGCCCAACTCTAACGTTTCCTTTTTTATGGAAGCCAATACCGTTTCCTCATTTGACTATGAGTTAAATGTGGTTACTGTTCCCGCAATCACCAATATAGAAATGACGTTGAATTTTCCATCCTATTTATATAAGAAAGCAGAAATCATTAAAGGAACTGGAAACGCGATAATTCCTGAAGGCACAACGGTAACTTGGAAAATGAATACTGTGGCAACGCAAAGCGTTAATTGGACCAATACAAAGTCAAATTTTTCCTTTTTCAAACAGGAGAACGTATTTAAATTATCTAAAAATATTTCTCAAAACACAGAATATACCATCATAACTTCAAACAATAAAGTTAAAGATTACGAACGATTAAGCTATCAGATTTCGGTTATAAAGGATCAATTTCCGACTATAAATGTCAATAATGCGCCAGACAGTTTAAAGGTTTCTAACAACTACGTTTTAGGTCAGGTCTCTGACGATTATGGGCTTAGTAAGCTGCAAATTGTGTATTACGAAAAGGACAAGCCCCAATCTCAAAAAAAAGCATTTATATCAGTTAAAAAAGACGTTTACGATCAATTTGTGTTTGCGTTTCCAAGCAATCTTCCAGTGGTGCAAGGAATTGCGTATGAATATTATTTTGAAGTTTTTGATAATGACGCCATTCATAATTTTAAAAGCTCAAAATCGGCGGTATTTTATAATAGAATCGCAACCGATCAAGAAAAGGAAGAGCAAATTTTGCAAGAGCAAAACAACAATATTAACAGTTTAGAAAAGTCTTTAAAAAACCAAGACAAGCAAATTTTAGAAATTGAAAAGTTGCAAAAAAGCCGAAAAGAGAAAGAAAGTTTAGAATTCAAAGACCAGCAAAAGGTGAACGATTTTATTAAGCGTCAAAAGCAACAAGACGAAATCATGAAAGAGTATTCCAAAAAAATGGAAGAAAACTTAGAAAAATTCAAGACCGATAAAAAAGATGAATTTAAAGAAGAACTTCAAAAAAGGTTAGAAAATGCCGACAAAGAATTAGAAAAAAACAAGAAATTATTAGACGAGCTTAAAGAGCTAAACGACAAAATTAAGAGCGAGGAACTGTTTGAGAAATTGGAAAAATTCAAACAAATTACCAAGGACCAAACCAAAACATTGGAGCAATTAGTAGAACTAACCAAGAAATATTATGTGGAGAAAAAGGCCGAGCAAATTGCCGATAACCTCAATAAATTAGCCGACAAGCAGGACAAATTAGCGGAAAGTGAAAAAGAAAATCAAGTGGAAAAGCAAGAAGCTATCAATAAGGAGTTTGATAAAATCCAAGAAGATTTAAAAGATTTGGAGAAAGAAAATAAGGAGTTAAAATCACCTGTAGATCTTCCGAAAGATGCTGAAAAAGAAAATAGCATTAACGAGGATTTGAAAAAAGCAACTGATGAATTGCAGAAAAAAAATCAGTCAAAGGCCAAACCAAAACAGAAGAGCGCCTCAAAGAAAATGAAGGAAATGAGCGGTGACATGACCGAAGGGATGGCTGGGGCAGAAATGGATCAGCTTGAAGAAGACGTTAAAATGCTTCGTCAAATATTAGATAATTTACTCGCTTATTCTTTTTCTCAAGAGGATTTAATGAAGCAATTTAAAGGGTTAAAACGCGGGTCTCCTGCCTTCAATAAAGATTTAAAAATTCAGCAAAATCTAAAACAACAGTTCAAACATGTTGACGACAGTTTGTTTGCAATGTCTTTAAGAAACCCAAAAATTGCTGAAAACGTCACTAAAGAAATCGGGAATGTACATTATAATATAGACAAAGCGCTTAATAGTTTTGTGGATTCTCAAATTCCAAAAGGTCTTTCGCACCAACAGTATGCAATTTCTGCTTCAAATAAACTGGCAGACTTCCTTAGCGATGCTTTAAACAACATGCAATCTGAAATGAAAATGTCGGGTTCTGGAAAAGACGGAAAACCCAAACCAGGAAAGGGGCAAGGATCAGGAATGCAGCTTCCAGACATTATCAAAAAGCAAGAAGGTCTTGGCGAAAAGATGAAAGAAGGAATGAAAAAAGGCAACAAGCCCGGTGAAGGAACTAAGCCCGGCGAAGGCGAAAAAGGCAAATCTAAAGGCGAAGGAAAATCAGGCAACGGAACTACGCCAAGCGGAGAAAACGGAGAAAATGGAGAAGACGGAGAAGGAAATGCAGGTGAAATCATGAAGATTTATCAAGAACAAAAACAACTTCGCGAGGCTTTAGAAAACGCTCTAAATAAAGAAGGAATTGGCGGAAACGGAAAAAATGCAGTGGAACAAATGAAGCAAATAGAAAAGCAATTGTTGAATAAAGGATTTAATAACGAGACGTTTCAAAAAATATTGAATTTGCAATACGAGCTCTTAAAATTAGAAAAAGCAACGCAACAACAAGGAGAAGAAAAGAAGCGCCAATCACAAACCAATCAAAAAGAATTCAACAATCAAAGCAATCCCCTTCCGTCGAATTTGCAAGAATATCTCAACAGCATTGAAATTTTAAACCGACAAAGCTTACCTTTGCGTTCAAATTTCAACCAAAAGGTTCAAGAATATTTTAAAAACAATGATTAGTTTTAATTACGAAACCGAATTTGAATTGCACAACGAGCCCGATTTTTCCAAGTGGCTTTCGGCGGTAATTCTCTCTGAAAACAAAAAAGAAGGGGAAATCAATTACATTTTTTGTGACGACAACTATTTATTGGAAATAAACCAGCAATACTTGGATCACGACACCTTGACCGACATCATAAGTTTCGACTATTCCGTTGGAAATGAGATAAATGGAGATGTTTTTATCTCGGTTGAAAGGGTAAAAGAAAACGCATCCGACTATAAAGTGACTTTTCACGAAGAAATCCAACGCGTTTTGGTTCACGGAATTTTGCATTATTGCGGATACAAAGATAAAACCGAATCAGACGAGCGCATCATGAGGTCTAAAGAAGAAGAGAAAATGAAAATGTTTCACTTGGAACAATAAGTATCGGAAGCGAAATTTTAGGCTTCTCGAGAATTTATATTCCCGCTTTCATTCCAAATCTCTCGAAAAAATTCTCGAGGATTTTCCCTTCAATCGGGGCTAATTATTTTTTGTATTTTTGCATTTGAATTTTCAAAAATAAATGTTTCACGTGGAACATAGTTATAACGATTATTAAATAAAAAGAATTTGTTTCAAGACACCTACGATGTTATTGTTGTTGGCGCTGGCCATGCCGGTTCAGAAGCCGCTGCCGCTGCCGCTAACTTAGGGGCCAAAACACTATTGGTCACTATGAGTTTGCAAAACATTGCACAAATGTCTTGTAATCCCGCCATGGGAGGAATTGCTAAAGGGCAAATCGTAAGAGAAATTGACGCCCTTGGAGGTTACTCAGGAATTGTTTCTGACAAAACCGCAATCCAATTCAAAATGTTGAACAAGTCAAAAGGTCCGGCAATGTGGTCTCCGAGAGTTCAAAGCGACCGAATGCGATTTGCTGAAGAGTGGAGATTAATGTTGGAACAAACTCCAAATCTCGATTTTTATCAAGAAATGGTTTCGGGATTAATTATCGAAAACGGGCAAATAAAGGGAATAAAAACCTCTTTAGGAATACAAATAAAAGCAAAAACAGTAGTGCTTACAAACGGGACTTTTCTGAATGGTTTAATCCATATTGGTGAAAAACAATTCGGAGGAGGTAGAGCTGGCGAGAGTGCTTCTTACGGAGTTACGGAAGATTTGGTAAAGGCAGGTTTTGAATCAGGAAGGATGAAAACAGGAACTCCCCCAAGAGTAGATGGAAGGTCGTTGGATTATTCCAAAATGAACGAAGAAAAAGGCGATTTAAAACCAGACAAATTCTCTTATTCAGATATTACCAAGCCGCTTGCGCTTCAGAAATCGTGTCATATGACCTATACCTCTTTAGACGTTCACGACATTTTAAGGGAAGGATTTGATCGTTCTCCGATGTTTAACGGAAGAATTAAAAGCATTGGGCCAAGATATTGCCCCTCTATTGAAGATAAAATAAATCGCTTTGCTGACAAGGAAAGACACCAGTTATTTGTGGAACCAGAAGGATGGAATACCGTAGAAGTTTATGTGAATGGGTTTTCTACTTCCTTGCCAGAAGACATCCAATTTAAAGCACTCAGCTCGGTAGTGGGTTTTGAAAAAGTTAAGTTTTTTAGACCGGGTTATGCTATAGAATACGACTATTTTCCACCTACTCAATTAAAGTATACACTAGAAACGAAGTTGGTTGAAGGACTTTATTTTGCCGGACAAATTAACGGAACTACTGGATATGAAGAAGCGGCTTCGCAAGGCTTAATGGCAGGAATCAATGCGGCATTAAAAGTTCAAGAACGGGCTCCTTTAATATTAAAAAGAGACGAAGCGTATATTGGTGTTTTAATAGACGATTTAATCACAAAAGGAACAGAAGAGCCGTATAGAATGTTTACATCCAGAGCAGAATTCAGAACGTTATTGCGTCAAGACAATGCCGATTTTAGATTGACGCCCATTTCCTATGAAATGGGTTTAGCATCAGAAAAGCGCCTTCGAAGAATGGAACACAAATTAAATGAATCGGAAAAAATGGTTGCTTTTTTCAAAGAAACGAGCATCACGCCAGCAGAAGCCAATCCGATCTTAGAAGAGAAAGAAACGACTCTAGTTGATCAATCTGATAAGATGTTTAAAATGTTTTCTCGTCCACAAATTGACCTTGAAGACATGATGAAATTAGACAAGGTAAATGAGTATATAGAATCAAATGATATCGATCGGGAGATATTAGAACAAGCAGAAATACAAGTTAAATATTCGGGTTATATTGAAAAGGAAAGAAATAACGCAAATAAATTATTGCGATTGGAAGATCTAAAAATCCCAGAAGATTTTGATTATAATAACATCAAATCTATGTCGATAGAAGCCAAGCAAAAGTTATCAAAAATTAGACCCGTAACTATTTCGCAAGCATCTAGAATTAGCGGTGTTTCTCCAAGCGATATTTCTGTTTTGTTAATTTATATGGGACGTTAATGATTTTAGATTTTAGATTTCAGAATGCTAATGTTCCACGTGAAACTATTTTGTTAAATCCCGATATTATTGAGCTGTTCCAATTTTCAGTTTAAAATTACAATATTTTAATATGGATATTTCTAATAAAAAACACTTTCTTACCGTAATTGATTATTCCGTTTCTAAGGAGACTTTCGACTTGTATTACGATCAAGATTTGGACCTATTAATTACATCGCCGCAACCGTCTCCTGAAAATCTTGGGAGGTATTATGAAAGCAACGATTATATTTCCCACACCGATTCGAAGAGGTCTTTGTTTGAAAAAGCATATCATTTTGTAAAAGGAATCGCATTAAAAAACAAATTAAATTTGATTAATAATTGCAGTTCTTCAAAAGGCAATTTATTAGATATCGGAGCGGGAACTGGAGACTTTTTATTAACCGCAAAACAAAATGGCTGGGAGACAATTGGTGTTGAGCCAAGCGAAAAAGCCAAAGGAATTGCAATTGGAAAAGGCATTAAATTTTCGGTTTCTACTCAAGATTTAGAAAGCCACTCTTTTGATGTAATTACAATGTGGCACGTTCTAGAGCACGTTCCAAATCTTGAAATTCAAATCAAAGAATTAAAAAGATTGGTTAAACCAAATGGAACAATAATTATTGCAGTTCCTAATTTTAAATCGTATGATGCAAACTATTACGGAAAGTTTTGGGCAGCATTTGATGTGCCAATTCACTTCTGGCATTTTTCTAAAACAGCGATTCAATTACTTTTTGAAAAAGAAAACATAAAATTGGAAAAAGTCCTTCCCATGAAGTTTGATTCTTTTTATGTGAGTTTGCTTTCCGAAAAATATAAAAATGGAAAAATGAATTTTGTAAAAGCAATTTGGATTGGATTGGTAT
>CANKLD010000034.1 GCA_947483095.1 Bacteroidota bacterium | reverse complement strand
ATTTCAATTTGTGAGAAAACTAAAAATAATATTGATCTACTATTAAAAGAAAATACATTCACAATTACCACTGGTCATCAGCTAAATTTATTCACTGGGCCTTTATATTTCTTATACAAAATAATTTCAACTATTAAATTAACTGAGGAATTAAAGAAAAAACATCCTACCTATAATTTTGTTCCTATTTATTGGATGGCAACAGAAGACCACGATTTTGAAGAAATAAATTACTTTAATTTTAGAGGTAAGAAATTTAAATGGAATAAAGAAAGTATTGGACCAGTGGGAAGATTATCAACCGAGGGGCTACAAGAAATACTATCAATTTTTGAAAAAGAATTAGGATCAGGTTCGAATGCCAACGAAATAAAAAAACTGTTTGAAAGCGCTTACGCAAATATAGATACGTTAGCTAATGCCACTCGTAAATTGGCGAATGAACTATTTGGAACCTACGGATTGGTAATCCTAGATGCTGATAATTCTCAATTAAAAAGGCAATTTATTCCCTATATCAAAGAAGAGTTATTACAAAACACCTCTTATAAAAAGGTTAGGGAAACCTTGGTTCAACTAAAAAAATATCCAACGCAAGTAAATCCTCGAGAAATTAATCTGTTTTATATTGAGGATAATTTACGCGAACGAATATTATTTGAAGAGGGTGTTTTCAAAATAAATAATACCAAAACTACCTTTTCACAAAATGGATTATTAGAATTATTAGAAACTAAACCAGAAAAATTTAGTCCCAATGTAATTCTAAGACCATTATATCAAGAAGTGATTTTGCCCAATTTAGGTTACATTGGCGGCGGAGGAGAAATTGCGTATTGGCTAGAATTAAAATCAACATTTGAAGCCTATAAATGCAACTTTCCTATTTTAATATTAAGAAATTCAGCCCTTTTAGTTTCCAAAAAACAAAAGGATAAAATGGAGAAACTTCAATTGAATTGGGAGCAATTATTTGCAAAACAAGAGGCTTTAATTAATAGTAAAGTTAGAGAAATAGCTGAAATCCCAATTGATTTTTCCATACAGAAAATCGCATTGCAAAAACAATTCTCAGATTTACATACCATTGCAAGTCAAACAGACAAATCTTTTCTTGGTGCTGTAAAAGCACAAGAAGCAAAGCAAATAAAGGGGTTAGAGAATTTAGAAAAGCGATTTTTAAAAGCGCAAAAAAAGAAATACGAATTGGAATTAGAGCGAATCATCAACTTGCAAAACGATTTATTTCCCAATCAAAGTTTGCAAGAGCGTAATACTAATTTTTCAGAATTTTATTTGGAAACAGGAAAAGCACTGATCTCAAATTTATATAATGAATTAAAACCTTTAGAGAATAATTTTACGATTCTAACATTATAGACAGATAATAATTGGAATTCGTTTAAAATATCCTATTTTTGCAAAAAAATTATAAAAAAAATGGCTACAAATAGAACATTTACAATGATTAAACCAGATGCTGTCGCAAACGGACACATCGGGAACATTTTAGCAATGATTACCAACGGAGGTTTTAAAATTGTCTCTTTGAAATTAACTCAATTAACTGTAGCTGATGCTCAAGCATTTTATGCTGTTCACGCTGCAAGACCTTTCTACGGAGAATTAGTAGAATTCATGTCAAGAGGACCTATTGTTGCTGCAATATTAGAAAAAGAAAACGCAGTTGAGGATTTTAGAGTATTAATTGGCGCTACCAATCCTGCGGATGCTGCTGAAGGTACCATCAGAAAAGCGTATGCTACTTCTATTGGAGAAAATGCCGTTCACGGTTCTGATAGCGACGAAAATGCTGCTATAGAAAGTGCATTCCACTTTGCTGGAAGAGAGCAATTCTAATCGAATTCTTATAAAATATAAAATCCCGTTTCAATGAAACGGGATTTTTTTTGCTCTAAGGGTTAATTATCTTAGAATTATATTTTTTACTATTTCGCGTTTTAATTCTTCATTTATCATGGTAATAATCTTAGATTTTCCATGACTCAATTCTTCTCTCAAAACAGAGGAAGACAATTCAACATACAAAGTTTCCCCTTTTAAAGTTACATTTTTAGTATAACTATTGACTCCATTTCCCATTAATGAAACCCACGCTTCTTTTACAGAAATTTGATCAATTCCTGGTTGTAGTTTATTGTTCTGGATGATTTCTTTTAAAACATCACCAATTGAACTTTCGTTATTTAGTCGTTTTGCCATCTCCTAAAATATTTATTGGTGCAGCTTTTTTGTAATGATAGGCCGCTTTTGATGCGTTTATAACAATTAACTTATCTTTAGAAACGGCTTCAATTTTTTCTTTCCATTTTGCAAATGGTGTACTGTAATTGATATAGGCCTCTTCATTTTCAAAAGTAATTTTTATTTTTTCTAATTGGTTATTAACTAAAAAACGACCATCCAATTGCGGCATTACTTTCTTCCTAAAGCCTAAATTTTCTTTTATTTGAAAGTAATCGTACGCTTCATTATAAGTATATTCTTTTTTGGAACCATTAGAGAAAACTACCTTTTCAATTTCCCAATAGCCAT
Source organism: Bacteroidota bacterium (assembly GCA_947483095.1). Next base: position 8,835 of record CANKLD010000034.1, on the reverse strand, counting down.
TTAAATTAGCAATATCATTGGAAGTCACTTTTTGTTGACAAGCTGAAATAAGTATTAAAAAAGCAATTGAAATTATTTTTTTCATGTTATTGTAATTTATACAAATTTACTTTTTTATAGCTTTTAATCTCTAATTAATTTTAAAAATCCAACTTCATTTAAACTTTTTTATATTTGTAACAACATAAATACGATTATGATAAAAAAATCGATTTTCATATTACTGCTAATCATAGTATTTACCAATTGTTCAGACAACAACAATAGGGGTTCAGACACCAATTACAACACCCTATATTTTCCACCCACAACTGGTTCTGACTCATGGGAAACGCAATCAATTTCTTCTTTAGGGTGGAATCAAAATGCCGTTCAGCCCTTACTAGATTATTTATTATTAAAGAATACTAAATCATTTATGATCCTTGTAAATGGTAGAATTGTAATGGAAAATTACTTTAATGGTCATACTGCTACTTCCCTTTGGAAATGGAATAGTGCGGGAAAAACGTTAACTTCAACTGTAACAGGAATTGCCGAACAGGAAGGTTTTATTAATACCAATAATAAAGTTTCTGACTATTTAGGGAACGGTTGGACAAGTGCTCCTTTAGAAAAAGAAAACCTAATTACTTGTAAAAATTTATTGAAAATGAACTCTGGGTTGGACGACACTTTAGGTGATGATGTTGCTCCAAGTAACCTTCGATATATTGCCGATGCTGGAACTAGATGGGCGTATCATAATGTTTATGTAAAACTTCAGGATGTGGTTGAACAAACTACCGGAAAAAGCTGGAATACTTATTTTAATACCAAACTTAGAGATAAAATTGGGATGAGTAATACTGGATTTTGGTTTACTGGAACGGGAGCTAATTTAGGGTTGAAAATTTATTTTAGCAACACTAGAAGTATGGCTAGATTTGGATTATTGGCATTAAACAATGGCAATTGGAATGGCAATCAAGTTATTAATTCGGCTTTTTTTAATCAAGCTACAACTACTTCTCAAAACATCAATTTAGCTTATGGCTATTTGTGGTGGATTAATGGAAAAACGAGTTACCGCTTACCTCAAACTCAATTGCAATTTAATGGAAGCCTAATTGCATCAGGAGCAAACGACATGTACATGGCCTTAGGAAAAGACGACCAAAAAATATATGTGGTGCCGAGTAAAAAAATGGTGGTTATCCGAATGGGAGATGCCGCAGATTCAGCGAATTTACCACTTTCAACATTTGATGAAGTCCTTTGGCAGAAAATCAATGCGTTGTACCAATAACTATTTATTTGAAATACGACTGTAAAGTCCTAGAAGAAAGGCTATTAAACCAATAGCCAAAAATATTCCATAAAAAAGAGGGCTTTTTTCTCTAACTAGATTGGATATTACAAATGAAAAAATACTTGCTAAATAAAAATAAATAGGTGGTATATTTTTTAATGAGGAAAAATTCATCAGTTAATTATTTAAAAAAACTATCTACAAATTCGTATTTATTGAAAACTTGTAAATCTTCAATTCCTTCACCCACACCAATGTATTTAACCGGTATTTGAAACTGATCAGATATTCCAATTACCACACCACCTTTGGCAGTTCCATCTAATTTAGTGACCGCTAAAGAAGTTACTTCCGTTGCTGCCGTAAATTGTTTTGCTTGTTCAAAGGCGTTTTGACCGGTTGAACCATCTAGAACTAACATTACATCGTGTGGCGCATCGCCAACCACTTTTTGCATTACTCGTTTTACTTTAGTTAATTCAGCCATTAAATTTACTTTATTATGCAAACGACCGGCAGTATCAATAATAACAATATCGGCATTTTGAGAAACAGCCGATTGCAAAGTATCAAATGCTACCGATGCTGGATCGCTTCCCATTTGTTGTTTTACCAATGGCACTCCTACTCTATCCGCCCAAACTTGTAATTGATCGATGGCGGCCGCTCTAAAAGTATCGGCAGCGCCCAAAATTACATTAAAACCTTGTTTTTTAAATTGGTATGCTAATTTGCCAATAGTAGTCGTTTTTCCAACTCCGTTTACTCCCACTACCATTAATACATAAGGTTTGGTAGTTGTTGGAATTTCAAATTGAGTTCCTTCACCAGAATTAGTTTCTGATAAAAGGCTTGCAATTTCATTTCTAAGAATTTCGTTAAGTTCGTCTGTTCCTAAATATTTATTTTCAGAAACGTAGTTTTCAATGCGCTCAATAATTTTAAGCGTAGTATTCACCCCAACATCTGAAGATATTAGAATTTCTTCTAAATTATCTAAAACATCGGCATCTACTTTAGTCTTTCCTGCAACTGCTTTAGTAAGCTTAGAAAAAAAAGTGGTCTTGGATTTTTCCAATCCTTTATCCAACGATTCTTTTACTTCTTCAGGTAGACTAGTTTCCTTTTTTTCAGAAGAGAATAATTTTTTAAAAAAACTCATTATTATATATTTTATCGCCCGATAATTCGGGGGTGATTTTAAAACCAAAAAATTATCTGGTAAATATAAAAAATAAAAAAGCTACTTCCGAATGAAAGTAGCTTTTCTATATAATGCTATTAAAAAATTATTTATTTTTCAAGAAATCGTCTACTAATTCAGGAGTCATAATAGATTCTACGAAAGTATATGCTCCAGTTTTAGGAGATTTTACCATTTTGATCGCTTTTGATAATCTTTTAGAAGCGGTCTGTAATGTTGCTACGGTTTTCTTTGCCATGACTTATATTGTTTTATTTGGATATTTTAATTTAATTTTTTAATTAAAATACTTATTATTTAATTTCTTTGTGAACAGTTACACGTTTCAAGATTGGATTGAATTTTTTAATTTCTAATCTATCTGGAGTGTTTTTTTTGTTCTTAGTTGTTATATATCTAGAAGTACCAGAAACACCTGAAGTTTTGTGCTCAGTACATTCTAAAATTACCTGAATTCTATTTCCTTTTTTTGCCATTTTGTATAATTATTCTTCCCGTAAGCGGGAGGATTATTTAATAAATCCTTCTGACTGTGCTTTTTTCAAAACTGCAGCGATTCCATTTTTGTTGATCGTTTTAATTGTAGATGCGGCTACTCTAAGAGTAATCCATCTGTCTTCTTCAGGAAGATAAAAACGTTTTTTTAGTAAGTTTACAGAAAACTTTCTTTTAGTTTTATTCATGGCGTGGGAAACATTATTTCCTACCATTGCTTTTTTACCAGTAAGGTCACAAACTCTTGACATTATGCTTATCTTTTATCGTTATTCAAAATCAGGGTGCAAAGAAACAAAAAATAAACCTATTATACAAAATTATTAAAGTAGATTTTTTAAAATTTCTTTTTGAAGCATTTCAAAAGCCTTATTTACAGCTCTATCTATCACTTTTACACGTGGTTGACCAAAGTTAAATTCTTCAACAACTAGGTTATTTGGAGTCGCAATTGCTATAAAAACAGTGCCGATTTCCGAATTACCATCTCCTTTTGAAGGACCCGCGTTACCCGTAGTAGCAATAGCATAATCGGTATTCATTATTCTTTTAATTGCCAAAGCCATTTCTTTAGCTACTTCATAACTCACCACGGAATGCTCTTTTATTAATTCTGAAGAAATTCCCAGTACCGAAATTTTAGTTTCAGTCGCATAACTCACTACACTTCCCTTAAAATAATTTGACGCACCAGGAACAGAAGTAATCACCTGAGCAATCTTTCCTCCTGTACAACTTTCGGCAGTAGCCAAGGTAGCGTTTTTGCTCGTTAACAATCTCCCCAGCATTACCTCGATGGTTTCATCTTCTTCATAACCTACAATAATATCACCTATCAATTGGATTAATAAAAGTACATTTTCATTGATTTTTTGTTCTAATAATTCTTTGTCAATTCCTCTGGCTGAAAGTCGCAATCTCACTCTACCAGGACTTGGCAAATAAGCCAATTTTATAAATTCAGGTAAGTTATTTTCCCAATCTTCAATTCGTTCCGCAACCAAACTCTCACCCTGACCGTAAGTTAGAATTGTTTTGTGAATGATATAGGGACGCTTGTATTCTTTAACAATTTTTGGAATAATCCCATTTTCCAATATATATTTCATTTCATAGGGAACACCCGGCAGTGAAATATAAACTGTATTTTCTTTTTTTATCCACATTCCTGGTGCAGTTCCCACGGCATTATGAAGTACAGTACATTTTGAAGGAACTAACGCTTGGTCTTTATTCATTTGCGATGCGGGACGATTCATTGCTTTTTCAATCAAATCAATAACATGTTTTTCAACTTCTTCGTTTCTAACTAATTGATCTTCAAAATACTCACAAAAAGTATGTTTGGTAATATCGTCTTTTGTAGGCCCAAGTCCACCTGTAATTAAAACCAAATCGACTTGGTTTTGGAGTTTTGCAAACGTTTCTAAAATGTGCTTTTTATTATCGCTAATCGAAATTATTTCGTGAATATCAATCCCAATTTTATCCAATGATTTAGCAATAAAACCAGAATTGGTGTCCACTATTTGACCAATTAGAATTTCGTCTCCAATTGTGATTATTACTGCTTTCATAAATGAAATTGATATTTAATTTGGTTTAAATTTTAACGCTATTTAGGTTAAAATCTTTCTTGATTTCTTTAATGGCTTTTTCAATATGACTAGAAATACTTCTATAAAGTTCAACAACTTCCTTCTTTTTACCCAATGATTTGGCCCATAGTTCTATTAATATAACCTCTTCCAAGACAATATTCATACTCAATAAATCCAATGATGGCTTTATCTTATGTGCATATTCAAAACATTTATGGTGATTTTTTTCCTCAATGGCTAACTTAATATGATCTAGATCTTTCGGGGTGTCTTGAACAAATTCCTTCACTATTTGATGAACAAAATCAGGATCATTATCTGAAATTGCATAAACTTTTGCTAAATTGTAATGTAGTGCCATTATTTTACTTGAATTCTAAACAATTTATTTCCTTCTAAAAACCCTTCTAAAACATCATCTGGACGAACAACAGCTACCCCTTCTGGTGTTCCAGTGAAAATAATATCCCCTATTTTAAGGGTAAAAAATTGGGAAACATAAGCGATTAATTCGTCTATTTTCCACAACATAAAACTCGTATTCCCTTTTTGAACCGTAACTCCATTATTTGTCATTTCAAAATTAAGATTATCTATCGATTTAAAGTCTCTTTTTGAAACAAAATCTCCAATTACCGCCGAGCCATCAAATGCTTTCGCTTTTTCCCAAGGAAGTCCTTTGTCTTTCAATTTTTGTTGCAAATCTCTTGCGGTGAAATCAATTCCAACCCCAATTTCATCATAATATTTATGCGCAAATTTAGGTTCAATGTATTTTCCCACTTTATTTATTTTCACAATAACCTCCAATTCATGATGAATATCTTCCGAAAATTCCGGAATCACAAACGGATGTTGCTTCAACAATACCGCCGAATCAGGCTTCATAAAAACCACTGGTTCATCAGGCCGTTCATTAAGTAATTCTTCAATGTGCTTGGTATAATTTCTACCGATACAAATTATTTTCATTTTTATCAGCCCCCCATCCCCAGAAGGGGGAGCTCACTTTAATGCTCGTTCCCCTTTCGGGGTTTAGGGGGCTTTATTTCGTATTCAATTTTCTCAGCTTAATTGCTGTCAGTATTTTCTTGGTATACAATGGAAAATCAGCGTTTTGAATCCAACTGTAATAGCCAGATTCTGCCTCCAAAACAGCATTTACTTTTGCCCCTTTGTGTTTTCCAAAATTAAAAACCTCATCGCCATCCTCATCAAAAGCAATCATTCCTGCAAAATCAGCATTCTTTTTTCGTGTGGTAAATTCAGATAAGGCTTTCATGTCGTTTTCCAAATCGGAATAACGATCCAACTGGGCTTTCAAAATTTCGTAAGTCGCCATCGTATCGGCTCCAGCTGAATGGGCATTTACCAAATCTTCACCGCAATAAAATTTCAAAGCCGCGCTCAAAGTTCGTTCTTCCTTTTTATGAAATACCGTTTGAACATCAACCGAAACGCGTCCTTTCATATCAAAATCAACGCCAGCACGCAACAATTCTTCTGCTAATAACGGAATATCAAATCGATCGGAATTGTAACCCGCTAAATCACTGTCCTTAATCATGTTGTAAATAACTGAAGCCAATTCTTTAAAAGTAGGTTCATTGGCCACTTTTTCATTTGAAATTCCATGAACCGCTGTCGATTGTGGCGGAATTGGTATTGTCGGATTAACTAACCACGTCTTGCTTTCCTTATTCCCATTAGGAAAAACCTTAAAAACCGCAATTTCTACAATTCTATCTTTTGCCACATCAATACCAGTAGTTTCAAGATCAAAAAAGCAAATCGGTCGGGTTAAATTTAATTCCATATTTTATTGTTTTAAAAAAAACAAATATACTTTTATAATGCAATATAAAAAAAATAAAACCCATCTGAATGAACAAATGGGTTTCAAAAAATATTATTTATTTAAAGAATAATTAAAATTCTCTATTAATGTCAAATGCTTCCAGATAATCGGCAACACGTTTCACAAAACTTCCACCAAGCGCTCCATCAACCACACGGTGATCGTAACTGTGAGATAAGAACATTTTGTTGCGAATTCCGATGAAATCTCCTTCTGGAGTTTCGATAACAGCCGGTACTTTTCGAATAGCGCCCAATGCTAAAATTCCTACCTGCGGCTGATTGATAATGGGAGTTCCAAAAACACTTCCAAAGGTTCCTACATTGGTAACTGTATAGGTTCCACCTTGCGTATCGTCTGGCTTTAACTTACCTTCTTTTGCGCGGTTTCCTAAATCGTTAACGGCTTTTACCATACCCACTAAATTCAACTGGTCGGCATTTTTTATAACTGGTACAATCAAGTTTCCATTTGGCAAAGATGCTGCCATACCAAGGTTGATGTTTTTCTTTTTAATAATATAATAGCCATCCACAGAAATATTCATTCCTGGAAAATCTCTTAACGCTTTGGCAACCGCTTCCATAAAAATTGGAGTAAAAGTCAACTTCTCTCCTTCTTTCTTTTCGAAAGCATTTTTATTTTTTTCACGCCATTTCCAAATATTGGTTACATCTACCTCAATAAACGACTGTACGTGAGCAGACGTATTAATTGATGCCATCATGTATCCTGAAATCAGCTTGCGCATTCTGTCCATTTCCACAATTTCATCACCATTGGAAAGCCCCCCAGCCCCCAAAGGGGGAGCGGGTTGTGGCTTATTTATAGTAGTATTTTGTTGGAGAATTCCATTCGGAGTTTTTATCTCGTCTTGGTTGACCTCCAATTTGCCACCACTAGGAATTCCCCCTTTGGGGGCTAGGGGGCTTTTAATATAATTCAAAATATCTTCTTTAGTCACACGGCCTTCTTTTCCTGAACCATTTATAGCTTCTAATTCAGAAATTGATACTCCTTCTTGTTTGGCAATATTTTTTACTAATGGCGAAAAGAATTTTTCTGAACTTGAAAAATTAGCAGGTTGAGAAACTGTTGCTACTGCTTTTTCGATAATTTCTTCAACAGCAACAATGCTCTCCGGAGCAACTTCTGGTGTTACAACTTCCGGTAATGGTTCTTGGGCTTCAGTTTCAATAATGGCGATGGTTTGCCCAACTTTTACAATATCATCTACATTAAAAAGAATTTCAGATAAAACACCAGAAATTTCAGAAGGTATTTCACTATCCACTTTGTCGGTAGCAATTTCTAATACCGCTTCATCGATTTCTATTTTATCTCCAACTTTCTTTAACCAATTGGTAATCGTCGCTTCTGCAACGCTTTCTCCCATTTTTGGTAATTTCAATTCAAACTTTGTCATATTCTTAAACTAAAGTTGTTTTTTTGTATTCGTTTTGCAAAATTACTAATTAATATGAATAATTACTGCGCAATATGAAATTTTAATCAATTTTTACAACTATTCCTTTGTCGTTGCTATTGTTACTTCCTAACATAAATAAGGTGTTTTTAGGAATAATTTTAAAAGTAAAACCTTGGTTTTTATGTGTTTCTAAAAAGGAAATAATCGATTTAAATGAAAAAGAAGCATTGTCTATTAGAATCTCTGTTTGTTTTAAACTTTTATTTCTATGCGAAAATAAGGCATTTGAATCTAATTTAGTTTCCCAAATTAATTTTTTATTCAATTGATTCTCCAATTTATTCTTCAAATTTTCATCATCTGAAATCAAAATGTAGTCATCAACTTCAATCGGCTTAACATTTCCTTGCTTTTTTTTAACCAAAGCAAAAAATAAAGCTCCTATTTCTATAAAAAAAACAAATTCTACAGCGTTTTTATAGTGTTTATTATAAAAAAAATTCATCGCTTCCCGGAATCGCTTCATGTACAATCCGTCTTTTACGGTACTTTCTCCTTTATAATGAATTACAGATGTTTCATGGAAATAATAATTCAATTTGCCACTTTTCAAGGCCATGTAAGACAAATCAATATCGTCAGAATACATAAAGCAATTTTCATCAAAACCACCTATTTCATTATACAAATCGCGCTTCATTACCATAAAAGCACCCACTAGAATAGCCACTTTACCAGTTTCATTTTCAGACAAATGTTGTGCATAATACCTATTGAAAAGTCCCCAATTTGGAAATAATTTATACAAACCGAAAATTTTGGTTAACGCCACAAAAGGAGTTGGAATACCCCGCTTACTTTCTGGTAAAAAATTACCTGAACCGTCTATCAATTTGCACCCAACTATTCCAAGATTTTCTTGCTTTTCAGCAAATGCGAGAATTTTTTCAAAGGTAT
>CANKLD010000033.1 GCA_947483095.1 Bacteroidota bacterium | reverse complement strand
GCCTTATTAAATGGCATTGCTTGGCTAAAATCGGGTATGGCTGATAAATTTTTAGTTGGCGGAAGTGAAGCCCCTTTAACCAATTTTACGATAGCTCAAATGCGAGCGCTAAAAATATATTCTAAAAACAATGACGAATTTCCTTGTCGCTCTCTCGACCTAAATAAAAAACAAAATTCCCTTGTGTTGGGCGAAGGTGCTGCCGTTTGTTGTCTTGAAATCGGAAGAAGTGAAAATACTATCGCAGTTATTGAAGGAATTGGATATGCAACTGAAATTTTAGAACACAATGTTTCTGTTTCTGCTGAAGCTACTTGCTTTCAAAAATCGATGAAAATGGCTCTAGAAAATACGGATTTATCAGATGTTGATGCCATTGTAATGCATGCGCCAGGAACTATTAAAGGGGATTTGACAGAATACAAAGCGATTCAAAAAATATTTGGAGACAAGCTTCCTTTATTAACCACCAATAAATGGAAAATCGGTCACACCTTTGGAGCATCTGGAATGTTGAGTGTAGAAATGGCCGTTTTGATGTTACAAAATCAAATATTTATCGGAGTTCCATTTGCGGAAGCAAAAACCCAAAAGAAAACCTTGAAAAAAATCATGGTAAATGCCGTAGGTTTTGGAGGAAATGCGGTGAGTGTTTTGTTGAGTTTGTAGTGGGTTTGTGGGGTTTTTACCCTATAAGGCATATAAGTTCATATAAAAATGTCGAAAGTTATAAAAACGAAAGTTATAAAGTTGGTCGTTTTCAATAACTAATAACTCTCTAAGTCCTTTACTTTTTCATAAACTATATTACTTTCAAATCCTTTTCGGAGTAAGAAATCACAGAATTTTTTTCGTTTTTTAAAACTATTATTTTCTTTCATAGTTTGCCAATGGCGATCGGCAAGTGCATGAAAATTAGTATAATATTCTTCTTCGGATATTTCTTTAAGTGCCGTTTTAATATTGTAGGGAGAGATATTTCGAAACTTCAATTCGTTTACAATTCTGATAGTTCCCCAATATTTAATTCGGTGTTTTCCTCTTGCAAAACTGCAGGCAAAACGCTCTTCATTTAGAAAATTTTGATCTATAAGGTGCACAATTATCAAATCGATAACTTGGGGAATCATGTTCATTCCTCGAAGTTTTTCTACCACTTCTTTGTGACAACGCTCTTGATAGGCGCAGTAATTCTCAAGCTTGGATTGGGCTTCCTGAATGGAATAGGTTTTATGAGAATTGTTTTCCAAAATCGATTAATTGTCAATTGAGAATAGAAACAAAAAACTAGGCATTTGTTTTCCCTGAGGCCTCTAAATTCTTTTCGATTTTATGTCCTGGTCTTGACCATTTTGGCTTTTCTCCTAATGATTCATACTGTGAATCTTCCGCTTCAACGGTAGTAGGTTGACCAACTTTAACAAATGGTTTTTGAGGAAGTAATCCTAATGTTTCAAACATTTTCATGTCTTCATTTACATCTGGATTTGGAGTAGTCAATAATTTATCACCGGCAAAAATAGAATTGGCACCAGCAAAGAAACACATTGCTTGCCCCTCACGGCTCATATTCATTCTACCAGCGGAAAGTCGCACTTGAGTTTCAGGCATTACAATTCTTGTGGTAGCTACCATTCGGATCATTTCCCAAATTTCAACCGGTTTTTCTTCTTCCATTGGCGTTCCCTCAACGGCAACTAAAGCATTTATGGGAACCGATTCTGGTTGCGGATTTAATGTAGAAAGGGCAACTAACATTCCTGCACGATCTTCAATAGATTCTCCCATTCCAATGATTCCTCCACTACAAACAGTAACGTTGGTTTTACGAACATTTTCAATGGTTTGAATACGGTCTTCAAAACCGCGTGTAGAAATTACTTCTTTATAATATTCTTCTGAGGTATCTAGGTTGTGATTGTAAGCATATAAACCAGCTTCCGCTAAACGATGGGCTTGATTTTCAGTGATCATTCCCAGCGTACAACACACTTCCATATCCAATTTATTGATGGTACGAACCATTTCTAATACTTGATCAAATTCAGGTCCGTCTTTCACATTTCTCCATGCTGCACCCATACAAACTCGAGAAGATCCGCTAGATTTTGCTCTTAAAGCTTGCGCTTTTACTTGGCTAACAGACATCAAATCGTTGCCTTCAATTTCAGTATGATAACGAGCTGCTTGAGGGCAATAACCACAATCTTCTGGGCATCCACCTGTTTTTATGGATAACAAGGTAGAAACTTGAACTACGTTTGGATCGTGTGCTTTTCTATGAATAGAAGCTGCTTCAAAAAGCAAATCCATCATAGGTTTGTTATATATCGCGATAATTTCTTTTTTCGTCCAATTGTGTTTAGCAATGCTCATAATACCTTTTTTATGTTGCTTCAAAAGTAATCAAATTGTTACAAAGAAGCAATATTGTGTAATTTATATCGTGTTTACAATCGCTATAAATTATATTTCAAACTAAAAATGATATACCTCGGTTGAACCGTATATTGAGAAGTTCTTGTTGAAAATTGTGAGAAACTATCGTCGTTTAACGTATTTGTATTTAACAGATTGGTAGCGGCAATTTTATATTCTAATTTACTGGCTTTCGTTTTTTGATAAATCAAACTTGCGCTTAAAAAATCGTATTCATTATTTACCGTTTTATTGTTATTGGTATAATGATAATACTCATATTCTGAAACAAAAGAGAAACTCTCTAAAAAGAAATAATCCAATTTAGCAGAAGGGGTATCCGTGTAAAACTTAGTTCCTACATAGTCGTTTATAGTTCGAGAATATCCTAATTCCAAGTTGGGTAAATCTTTGTAATTGGTCGCTACTTTTACGGTGTAATTTTGAGTTAATGATTCTGTTTTTACAAAAAGCCCGTTTTGAATATTATTAAAAATAGAACGGTTCGCCGATAAATTAAATGAGGCTTTATAATTTTTTGCAAATGACCTACCGTAGTTGGCATTTCCAGAAAGAGTTTCATCGGCAAAATTTGAATTTATAGAAGAAGAAACTTGATTAATCCCTGTAAAAAAAGCACTTGACTTAATCGCATTCAATCGTTTTGTATAATTTATATTTGCAGAAATGTTCTCAAAATTGAACATGTTGTATTTAAAATAACGTAAAGAATGCCTTTCAGACATTGCGTTTTCTAAATATCTATTCCCTCGAAATAAAGAGTTATAGTTCGTGAATGTATAGCCGGAAGTAAACCTATTAATATCTGTAAAATCTGTATTTATTGAGTAATTGTAAGTTAATGTTTCGGCTTTTTTAATTTGATACAAAGCATAGACGTCGGGTAAAACTCGGTAAAAATTATCGTTCACTTTGGTGCCTAATTGCTCATTATACGTTTTGTAGTAATGTGCAGAAAAACCTGGATTAAAAGTAAATTTACCAGTAATAAATTTATAATGTAGTCCTAAAAAGGCATCATTAAAAAAATACGAAACGTCGTTATTTTTATCCGCAGAGTTCAAGTCGTTTTTGGTTCCGTTATCCAAAATTTGGAAAATATGAGAATTGAAATTCTGAAGTGAGTAGGTATTTCCAAAAGTAAAATTAATATTGCTTTTTGGAGTTACCATGTAATAGTAATCTACCTTAGCGTCCAATTTATTGGTTTTAATAAATCGGGTTTGATTGATATTATATCTATTTGCAGTTTGCAATCCTAAAATTGGAAAGGGATTCTGACCTAAATTGGCATTATAAAATGGGTCTTCGTCTTGATATAAATGTTGGATTCCTATATCGAAAACACTTTTATCGCTTTCAGTATAATACAAACTCATATTCTGAGTTAAAGTAACCGGATCTTGCTGCTTGAAAGAGGCAATATCTTGGTCTGGAATAGCCGGTGGCGTTCCGTTTGTTGCTGTTGCAAATGATCGAGTAAATAATCTATCGTTCTCGTCTTGTTTAGAATTTTTTAGTAACGCATCATAATCAAATTGAAGGTTGGAATTCGGTTTATAGCTAGAGCTTAATTTAAAAAGCCCCAAGCTACTTATTTGATTCGCTGCTTCATTTGTTTTTTGTGTAGTATTTACCGTTCCCAAAGTACTTATTTGATCGGTTCTATTGGTTTGAGAAACGGTTTCTAAATCGGTAAGGGTTTTAGAAACAATTGCAAATCCACTTAAACTCCAAGCTTTGGTGACATTATAAGAAAAATTGGTTGCGCCAAATTGCGTTTCAATTTCCTTAGCCCTGTTATTTCTTAGCAAAGAAATCCCTAAATCATTAGATGATACATTAAAGTTGGTTCCGCCTTTTCTCATCATGCTTCTAAATCCACCTGTGAATTTGAAATAATCTTGAACAGTGAAAGGAAGTTCTCCTATATTATTATAATTGGCAATAAAGTTCACGCTGTATTTTGGACTGTAATAAAAAAGCTTCGGATTGGCATTATATCGAGTGTTTTGATTTTCCTTTCCTCCGCCAGCATTTATATCTCCAAACCAGAAATTCTTTTTCCCTTTTTTGAGTTTGATGTTCATCGCAATATTTTCATCGCCATTTTCCAAACCTTTTAATGCAGAAACATCGTTGAAATTTCTTAAAACTTGGATTTTGTCAATAGCATCTGCAGGAATATTTTTTACACCTAATTTAGTATCTCCGTCGAAAAAGTCTTTTCCTTCCACCATTAATTTGGTCACTTTTTTCCCTTCAACTTCTATTTCACCATCGGCATTTACTTCTACTCCTGGTAATTTTTTTAATACGTCTTCTAATTTTCTTTCGGTTCCTGATTTAAAGGAGTCAGCATTATAAACTATCGTATCTCCTTTTATTGAAACTGGCATTTCACGAACAATTTCAACTCCTTCAAGCTCAATTCCTCCCGCTTCCAAAGTAATATTTTGATTCATATTTAAAGTAGACGTAGAAATTACAAGCTCTTTCGTTTGCATTCCTAAATAACTCACTTTAATGGAATAACTGGAATTCGGTTTCAAATTCAATAAATATTTCCCTTTGTCATTGGTAATTGCATAGGAATCCATGGCTTTAGTAACAGTGTTAACCGCCATAACATTGGCCATTTCAAGTGGGGATTTTGCAACATCTTGAATAAAGCCCTCAAATTTTACAGATTGTGAAAATGAAACTGAAGAAATAAATAGAAAGAATAATAGCAATTTTTTCATAGAATTTATTTGTTGTATAATTTAGTGAGTTGTTTGAAAAATAATTACGCCGTCATCATTTTTCATACTGTCATATTTCTTTTTTTGAATGGTATCAAATTCCTTTTGAGACACTTTTTTTCCTTTATTAGGAGCTTTAATTGTAGCCCCTTTGGTATTTAAAACCACTTAAGAACAAAGAATAATTAGTTCTGGTTCATTAATTTCTAAAATTAATCCTGGTAACCCCCAATAATTGTTAGGTCCAAAACTCACGGGAATTTCTGGAGTATACCAAGCGGTAATCATTTTATCTTTAGGCTCTTGCATTTTGAATAATGACGGTTTTATTTCTTCTTTTTTAAGAAATTCCTCGTATTCTTTTTTTTGCTTTTCCGAAACTGGAACTACTAATTTTGCTTTATAACAAGTGTAATCTCCAATTTTTTTAGATTCATCAACCAATTCCCAATCTGGTTTTTCAATGGGCTCCACTATTAAGAATTCTTTACCCAAAATAGCATCTTCAATACTACTTGTTTTGTTTTTGGCATTTATATACTTTTTCCCTTCACTTGAGGATATACTTACAGAAATTTGCATTTCACCCGATGCAGCTTTAGGTTTTTCAAGCTGTTGTTCTTCTTCATAAACACACTCTGCCTTATTAAAAGTTAGCAAATAGCTTTTTTCAGAGGCCGCTTTTAATGCTTCTTGAAATGCTTTTTCCATTGCAGGATCCATCTCTTCCTTAGATTCAGAATCTTCAACTTCTAATTTATCACTAAAAATTGTTTTAGAGAAATAGTAGGCTCTTCCCTGAAACTCTTGTGAAAAAGAAACAGTTGAAATCAATAAAAATAATAGAATTAGGTTCTTCATCCGAGTTTAGTTTATTATCTGCCCATTCTAATTTGCATTCCGCCATTCCCACCTCTTCCTTGATTCATTTGTCTAAACTCTTCCATTTTCTTAGTTACGGTTTCATCGTATTCTTTTTGAGAAATTACTTTTCCCTTTGATGGAGATTTAATTTCTACTTTCTCTTTAGCATTCATTACGACTTTAGAACACAAAACAACCGTTTTTCCATCGCTAACTTCTAAAATTAATCCTGGTAATCCCCAGTAATTTTCTGGCCCTTGACTGATTGGAATTTCAGGAGTGTACCAAGCAGTGATGGTGACTTCTTTTGGTAATTCGAAGTCGTCCATAAAGTTGGTTTTCTTCACTTCTCCTTCAGGTTTTTTAGTTTCGTCTTTGGATTCTTCCGCTTTCTTTTCCTCTTTTTTAGGTCTGAAATTTCTAAAATCAGCTTGGCTAACTGGTCGAACGGTAGTCGCTTTAAAACAAGTGTAACCTCCTATTAATTTGGTTTCGCCTTCCAATTTCCAAGCATAATTTGGCAAAGAATCTTTAACTAAAAATTCTTTTCCCATAAATTCTTTATCCACAGCATAGGTTTTATCCTTTATGTTCTTAAAATTGGTTCCGCCACCACCCGTCATTGAGCTCGCCCATCTCATTCCACCGCCTTGACCGCCTTGACCTGGAGCATCTAATTTTTCTTCTTCTTTATAAATGGAGGTTGTTTTTGAAAAATTCAAAATAAAGGTTTTTTCAAACATTTTTTTCATTCTCTCCTCAATCATTTTTTGCATGTCGGGAGTCATTTCTTTGTTTCCTTCCATTCTAGTTTTGAAATCAGAAGTACTTGTTTTTGACTCATATACGGCCATTCCTTGAAAATCTTGCGCGTGAACTTGTGTAAATGCGATTGCACTAAATACAAGTGATAATATTGTTTTTTTAAACATAAATTCGGTTTTTATATTGTTAATTTAGATTCAGAAACTTAATAATTATAAAAATTAGTAATTTTTAAGATGCAAATATGACGATTTAGAATAATAAATGTTACAAATTATATGTTAAAATAAAATACCTAAAAACTAAAACCGTAATTTAGCGTTCGATGAAAACATATATTCAAATAATTAGTCTTTTTATGTTGGTGATTTTCCCGTGTAATGGGCAAAACACTTCGGCGACTTTATTGTCAACTGAACCCTTTTTAGCAAGTCGTTTTTTAGCTATTGATGTTTTGTCTAATTACTATTATGAAGAAAATGGCGTTTTATTTAAGAAAAATGGAGATCACATTTGGCAATACAAAAACCTTGCTTTAGGGAAAATAGTAAAAATTAATACCCAAAATCCGCTAAAAATTGCAGTTTTCTTTGAGGGTTTTAATTCCGTAGTTTTATTAGATAATCAGTTAAATGAAATTAAAAGAATAGCCTTCTCTGATATCAATAAAGCTTCCATAATTACTAGTGCTATTGGGATTGCCGCTCAAAATAAACTATGGTTTTACGATACAAATTCTCAAAAAATAGGGCTTTACAATTATATAAATGACGATTTTAAATGGATTTCTACCTCTTTTCCTGGAAACTTCAAACATTACGAATCTGATTTCAATAATTTTCAATGGATTGACAACGAATTAAACTGGTACTCTTGTAATTTATTTGGAGAAATTAAATTGATTGGACAAGTGCCCGATTTTGATAAAATTCAAATTATAAATTCCGATTTGATTCTGTTTTCAAAGGGGAAACACTTGTATTTTCTTAATTTTAAATCAAATAAAACCCAAGAAGTGCAAAATGTTGATAAAAGCTTTGACTTTTTTACTTACAAAGACCAAATTTTATCTATTTTTACCAATCGACAAATTAAGAATTATAAAATACTATTACCATAATGCACATAGCTATAGCAGGAAATATAGGAGCGGGAAAAACATCATTAACTCGCTTGTTAGCAAAGCATTTCAAGTGGGACCCTCATTTTGAAGACGTAGTTGACAACCCTTACCTAGATGATTTTTACCATCAAATGGAACGCTGGTCGTTCAATTTACAAATCTATTTTTTAAATAGTCGATTCAGACAAGTGCTTCAAATTCGCAAAAGCGGTAAAAAAATTATTCAAGATAGAACCATCTATGAAGATGCTCATATTTTTGCTCCCAACCTTCACGCTATGGGGTTGATGACCAACAGAGATTTTCAAAATTACAGCTCTCTTTTTGATCTAATGGAAGGGCTAGTTGCTCCACCAGATGTGCTTATTTATTTAAGAAGTTCTATTCCTAATTTAGTTTCACAAATTCACAAGCGCGGTCGCGAATATGAGAACTCAATTTCTATTGAATATTTAAATCGTTTAAACGAAAGATACGAAGCTTGGGTTTCTTCCTATACTAAAGGGAAGTTGGTAATTATTGACGTTGATACTATCGATTTTGTGAATAATCCTGAAGATTTAGGGATGATAATTAATAAAATAGACGCGGAATTAAATGGGTTATTTTAGTCTAATAATTATTTCTAAACCAAACTTTCATCCATTCTCTTTTTAATATCAAAAAACAAACTTGCTCGGATAAAATAACTAAATCAGAGCCGTCTAGTTTTTTAATTTGATCTTCCGGAACATCAATAATATAGAGTAAATTGAGGTATTCTGCAAATTTATATTGTATCAATCGGTAGATTTTCTCGTGTAATTCCCCTTTTAATTCTTCCGCTGTAATTGACATTGGAAAATCGATAGGTTCATTTGCTAAATTGAAATCTTTATTGATTTGCTCAATTAATTTATAATATAAATTGACGTTTGAAGCTTCGCTCAGTAATAAATCTGAATTTATGGGTGAAATAAATGTTTTTGAACTCATTAAAATTATACTTTTCGCCCCATTAAATTTTCACCAAAAGTTCTAAGCATATCCTTTTTATCATTGTCAATGCTAATTTTCTGTAAGGTGTCAAAAGCTTTAAAAGTAAAATCTTGAATCGCATTTTTGGTTTCCTGAGCGGCACCAGAAGCCACGAATATTTCTTTAACCGCGGCAATTTTATCGGAACTATCTTCAGGCTGAATGGCAAATAAATCAGCTAATTGGTGTGCTTGATCCGTTGAAGCAAATTCAAGTGCTTTTAGATACAAATACGTTTTTTTGTTTTCGATAATATCGCCCCCAACTTGTTTTCCAAAAGTCTCAGGGTTTCCAAAAGCATCTAAATAATCGTCTTGCAATTGGAAAGCAAGTCCTAAATTCAAACCGAAATCATAAATTAAATTGGCGTTTTCTTCAGAGGTTTCTGCGATAATAGCACCCATCTTCATTGCTGCAGCAACCAATACGGCCGTTTTATATTGAATCATTTTCAGGTATTCTGGAATTGAAACATCGGTTCGCGTTTCAAAATCGACATCCCATTGTTGGCCTTCGCAAACTTCCAGCGCGGTTTTGCTAAAAAGTTTTGCTAATTCCTTAAAAATAGCGGGTTCGTATTTTTCAAAATATTGATAGGCTAAAATTAACATGGCGTCTCCAGAAAGAATTCCAGTATTGATATCCCACTTTTCATGCACCGTTACATTTCCTCTTCGCAAAGGGGCGTCGTCCATAATGTCATCATGGATGAGCGAAAAATTATGGAAAACCTCAACAGCAAGTGCTGCTGGCAATGCTTTTTTATAATCGGCATCAAAAGCTTCAGCACTCATTAACGTTAAAACCGGACGCATTCTTTTTCCTCCTAATCCTAAAATATAATGAATTGGATCGTATAGATTTTTTGGTTCTTTAGTTTCATACTGAGATTCTAAATAGTTCGCAATAAATTCTTGATACTGATTAATAGAATGCATGATTCTTAATTTGTTTACTGTTTTAAAATTTTAATTGGAAGCGCCTATACCAATTATCCCTTACAAAGAAACTCAAAAAAAATTGAACTATAAACTTTCTTAAATGTTAAATAATTGTAAATACGGGGAAACTATTTTGGTATTCAAAGTTTCCGTTGTAAGTTTGCGCCAAATTAAAAAATTTCCCCTATAAAATGAGAGAGAAAATTATGTCTAAAGCCAGTGATTTGTTCATGAAACTAGGTTTCAAGAGCGTCACTATGGATGATATAGCGGGAGAAATGTGCATTTCTAAAAAAACCATTTATAAGTTTTTTAGCAATAAAGAAATTCTAATTGAGGAAATTACCGGAATGATTCATTCTGAAATTCATGAGATTGTGGGTCAAATTGTAGCTCAAAATTACAACGCAATTGAAGAAAACTATCAAATCCGAAAAATGTTCAAGGAAATGTTCAAATCGGCTGATACTTCCCCTGTTTATCAGTTAAAAAAACACTACCCATCCATTTTTGAAAAAGTAATGGAAAAAGAAATCAATGAATGCAACACTTTATTCATAAATAATATTGAAAAAGGAATTGCACAAGGCCTTTACAGAAAAGAAATTCCTGTAGAAACCTTTGTTAAATTTTACTACAATTTGATATTTAGTATAAAGGAGCAAACCGTTTCTGAAAAAGAAGGGCAAAAATTAGAATTACAAATATTAGAATACCATACCAGAGCAATTGCTACAGCCGCAGGAATTGCAGAATTAGAAAAACAATTATTGAACATCGAAAAACAATGAAAAAATTAATTTTTATTAGTGTATTAACTTTTGCCTTTATTGCCAATGCGCAAGAAAAACCAAAAAGCAACTCTTTTAGTTTAGACGAAGCTATTAATTATGCGTTAAGCAATAATTATGAAGCTATTAATTCTCAAAGGGATATTGCTTCTGCAAAAAGTAAAAAGTGGGAAACAACAGCCATGGGGCTTCCGCAAATAAACGCTAGTTTAGACTATCAAAACAACTTTGAATTACAGAAATCACTTATTCCAGCGCAATTTTTTGGAGGAAATCCAGGAGAATTTGCCGAAGTCGCTTTTGGAACCAAACACAATATGAATGCTAGAACGACCTTAAGTCAGTTGCTTTTTGATGGTTCTTATATTGTTGCACTTCAAGCTTCCAAAACGTATTTAAAATTTTACCAAAATTCTAAAGAAAAAACAGATCAAGAGGTTAAAGAAATGGTAATTAATGCCTACGGAAATGTTCTGTTAGCAGAAGAAAGCATATTGATATTAGAAAAAAATAAAGCAATCTTAGAAAAAACATTGTTTGACACTAAAGAAACTTTTAAAAACGGTTTAATTGAAGAAGAGAGTGTAGAGCAACTTCAAATTACACTTTCAACAGTAAATAGTAATTTGAATAATGTTAAAAGACTTAGAGAAATAGCATTAAATATGTTGAAAATTTCTTTAGGATTAAATATTGACGATGAATTAAAACTAAAAGACAAATTAGATACTCTTGCAATAAAGAATTTGGATGCGGCTTTTTCTCAAGTAGAATTTTCACCTACTCAAAACATTTATTACCAAATGGCATTGAATTTTCAAGAACAACGCCAATTAGAATTTAAGCTGCAAAAAACCAAGTCCTTACCTTCATTAGCTGCTGTGGTAAATGTAGGTTATAATGCATTTGGAAATCAGTTTCAATTTTTTACAAGCAATCAAAAATGGTTGAATTATTCCAATATGGGAATTAATTTAAGTGTTCCTATATTTAGCAGTTTTGCAAGAACTGCTAGAACGCAACAAGCAAAAATTGCTTTTGAAAAAGCCAAAACACAACTTACGGAAACAGAACAAAAATTAAAATTACAATATGCGAATGCTAAAAGTGAATATGAATTTAGCATCGAAGCATTTGCAACAGCAAAAACCAATTTGAATTTAGCCGAGCGCATAGAAAAAAAGCAAGGTGTCAAATTTAAAGAAGGGTTGTCATCTAGTTTCGACTTTAGTGAAGCGCAACGCCAATTGTATGCGGCACAACAAAATTATCTTCAATCGATGGTCAATGTTATCAATAAAAAAGCAAGTTTAGAAAAAGTAATTAATAAAAAATAATCAAGAAAAACCTTTAAAAATGAAAAAAATAATTTTAATCGCAACCATTT
>CANKLD010000032.1 GCA_947483095.1 Bacteroidota bacterium | reverse complement strand
TTTGGTGTAATTTAAAAGCCAATCCGTTAGCTGTTCTATTTCATAAGGCAATAACATTTTTAATGCTTTTTCTAATTCTTTACAAAAAAGCTTAGGGTCAAAACTAACGCTTTCCAATACATTCTTTGTGAAGGCAAACATGGATACTTTCATAAAAAATAATTTATTAGATTACCGAGATATCAAATTTAATAATTTATAAAAATGCTATTGCAAAAATTAAGTTAAAATTTATAAATCAGTTTTAGTAGCTCTAAACATTTCTCTTTTTCCTGGCGGACCAGGTAGTTTTTCAACTTTAAAACCTACTTCAATCAAACTTCGTTTTACTACGCCACGTGCAGCATAAGTAACCAAAGTTCCTTTTGATTTAAGTGATTTATACATTTTTCTGAATATTTCGGTACTCCATAAATCAGGCTGAACGCGATAACCAAAAGCATCAAAATAAATTAAATCAAATTTATCTTCATCGTCTATTTGCTCGAAAAATTGTTTTCTTTTTGTTAATGTGAAAAGTGATGCTATTTTATTATTTATTCCCCACTCACATTCGTGCATAAGTTTAAAAACTTCACTTTCAGAAGCTGCATTTAACTCAGATACATAATTCATTTGCAAAATTTCATCAGCAGAAATTGGATAAGCTTCTACTCCGTAATAATCAATTTTTTGATTTGAATTTTTAGATTCTAAATAGGTAATAAAGGCATTTAGGCCTGTTCCAAAACCTATTTCTAAAATAGAAACTGGCCGATTACTAAAAGTAAACAATCCATTTTGAATAAAAACATGATACGCTTCTTGAATTGCTCCGTGTTTTGAATGATACGATTCATTCCAATCAGGTAAATGTATGGTAGTAGAGCCGTCTAATGTTTGAAGAATTTCTCTTTTCAAATTTCTTGATATTTAATTTTTATAAATCTCAAGGATTTATTTTATTGAATCTACATTTCTTGATTAGAAATTACTTTGTCTAAAAAAAAAAACAACTCCAAATAAAGCATTATCAATAGAAGAATTATTAGAAATTGTTTCTGTTTTACAACTAGTTAATGCTAAAAAAATCATTAATTTGATGCTGTTTTTAACACTACTGTATTAATTTTAAATTAATTAACTTGTACAAAAATATAAGAAATTTTGAAATAAAATAGCGGAATTGTCATAAAAACAGAAAAATTAAATACTAATTTTGTGATATTTATATATTTTTTAATATAAATAGACTTTACAGGCATAAAAGAATGTAATTTCATTAATTTAGCAGAAATTTATAAACAATAATCTATTTGATGTTTATTAATTGTAAATACCTTACAAAAGGGTTTAGTAAAATTAATAGTAATAATGTTTAATTATCATGAATTCAAAAATCGAAAATAAAATTCAAATTTCTAAAATTTCATCCTCTAAAATTGAATCTATTGATTTTGAACAGCTGACTTTTGGTGAAGTTTTTACAGATTATATGTTAACCTGTGACTTTGTTAATGGAAATTGGGGAACTCCAGCAATTGTTCCTTATGCTCCGTTTTTAATAGATCCATCAGCTAAGGTTTTTCATTATGGACAAGCAATTTTCGAAGGTATGAAAGCCTACAAAGATGAAAGTGACAGTGTTTGGTTATTCCGTCCTGAAGAAAATTTTATCCGATTTAATAAATCAGCAGTAAGAATGGCAATGCCAGAAGTACCTGAATCTATTTTTATGGAAGGACTAACTCAATTGATAGATTTAGAAAGGGACTGGGTGAAAAAAGGAATTGAAAACACATTGTATATTAGACCTTTTATGATTGCTACGGGAACTGGTGTAATCGCATCTCCTTCCAATGATTATAGATTTATGATATTACTATCTCCAGCAAAATCATATTATTCGGGTGAAGTAAAAGTTATTATTGCCGAACATTTTAGCCGTGCTGCCAATGGAGGAATTGGAGCCGCAAAAGCAGCTGGTAATTATTCAGCACAATTTTACCCTACTAAATTAGCTAATGAAAAAGGATTCCAACAAATAATTTGGACTGATGATGCAACACACACTAAATTAGAAGAATCAGGAACAATGAATGTTTTTTTTAGAATAAACGATACTTTATTTACTGCACCAACTAGCGAAAGAATTCTTGACGGTGTAACTCGAAAAAGTTTAATTTCAATTGCAGAAAGAGAAGGAATTGAATTATCAGTAAGATCTGTATTGGTTTCTGAGCTTATTGAAGCTGCAAAAAACGGGTCTTTAAAAGAAATTTTTGGAGCTGGAACAGCAGCAGTTGTTACTATAATTAATGGATTCTCTTATAAAGATGAATATTATGAATTACCGGCTTTAGAACATTCATTTGGTTCAGACTTAAAAAACAAACTAACCGCTATTCAACACAAACTTGCAGATGATACTTTTGGATGGACTGTAAAAGTTTAATTTAAAAAAACCCTTATTTTAAGGGTTTTTTTATATCTAAAAATTAAATGATTTTTGTGAAATCAGGTTTAAAATAATTAGGGCCTTTCATTACTTTTCCGTCTTCACGATAAATCGGTTTTCCATTACTATCCAACTTACTCATATTACTTCTTTGAATTTCTTCAAAAACCGCTTCAATTTTATCATGTAAACCATGTTCAATTATAGTACCACACAATATATAAAGCATATCTCCAAGTGCATCAGCAATTTCAATGAGATCATTATTCTGAACGGCTTCTAGATATTCTTCATTTTCTTCTTTCATTAAATTATATCTTAGAACATTTTTGGACTCACCCAAATTTGCTTTTGGACTTTCACTGTAACCTATTTCAAAGGCAGTATGAAATTCTTTAACGGCATTAAGTTGTTTAATCATAGTTTAGTTATTTATTGATATTGAAAATAGTTACTTTTTATTACAAATTTAGTATTTTTGTGAAAATAATTATATGTTTAGTAAAGGTCAATTAATTTTTGCAGCTATTTTCTTTATTTCTTTTGTAATAGCAATTACCTATTCCTACAGAAAAGACATTCTTGTTCACCAAAGAATATACAAAGGCAGCTATAAAATTGTAATAGGGTTTATAGTTTTTATACTATTATTATTTGTCATTAAAATTTTCTTAAAGCATTAAATGTATTTCAAGCCACAAAATTAAATTCTAAATTATGAAAATATTAAAGTATTTATTTTTACTAATATTATTACTTTCTGTTGGAAGTAGTGTATTTATTGCAACTCAAAAAAGCAATTTTACAATAGTTAAATCAATTGTAATTAAAACTCGAAAAACAGCTGTATACAATTATTTGATCGACAATAGAAGTTATAAAGATTGGTTTGTATTTGATAAAAATAATTCATCCATTGATTTAGAATATTCTAAAAACTCATCGGGTGCTGGCAGTTACTTTTCTTGGTCCGGCAGAGATGGAGTTGGAAAAACAACAATTTTTCTTATAAAAGAAAATGACAGTATTGTTCAAAAAACAGAAATAGATGGAGCAATGTCAGAAACCATTTGGAAATTAAAAGATACTGTTGGGGGTACAAAAATTACCTGTATTACCAAAGGTGAAATGTCATTTTCCAACAAATTTACTTCCTTTTTAAATGGCGGTATTAATACAGTAATTGAAAAAAAATTAGAACAAAGTTTAAAAAATTTAGATCGAATATTAGATTATGAATTGAATACCTATTCCGTTACTTCAAATGGAGTAGTATATAAAAACGATTGCTATTATTTAAACCATACTATAAATACTAAATTATCAAGGCTAAATTATAATGTTAAAATTTTGATTTCTTATTTGATGAATTTTTCAAATCAGAATAAATTGATAATTTCAGGTAAGCCCTTTATAATATATAATTCAATTGATGAAAGTAAAGAAATAACAAATATTTCTGTTTGCCTACCAATAAAAAGTAGAATTTTTACTAGTTCCGGCAGTGATATTATTTGTAACAAACTTGAGGGTTACACTTCATTTAAAACAACTTTAAACGGAGATTACTCACACAGAAAAACGGCTTGGAAAAAAGCAAAAGATTTCATTAATAAAACCCCACAAAATCTAGATAAATCAATTCCATTGTTAGAAATTTACAATAAAAGTTTCATTGATGGGTTAAGCCCTTCAAAATGGCAAACTACAATTTATATGGCTGTTAAATCAAAAAACAATTCAATTCCAGCGGCTACTTCAACAAACATTGATAGTTTAGAAACATCAGAATTAGAACAAAAATAAATTATTTTGATTAAATAAATTAAACCTTCGTTCGTAATATTAATCATATAATAAAATTATTTATTTGGAAGAAAAAGAGTTCATATTACAGCTATTAAATCTAAAAACTCAAAACAACGCGTTTCAAAAACTGTTGTCCGATTATAAGCGACCGCTTTACAATCATATCAGAAACATTGTTTTGGATCACGATGACACCAATGATGTATTACAAAATACATTTATAAAGGTTTTTCAAAATTTAAATAATTTCAAAGGCGAAAGCAAATTGTATTCTTGGATGTACCGAATTGCCACAAATGAATCAATGACATTTATCAACAAAAAGGCAAAATTAAGTAGTAAAACAAGTCAAGAATTAAAAACGAAAATTATCGAAAATCTCGAAGCTGATATCCATTTTGATGGTAATGAAATACAAATTAAATTACAAAAAGCAATGCTTACCCTACCAGAAAAGCAACAATTAGTTTTTAAAATGCGCTATTTTGAAGAAATTAAATATGAAGAAATGTCTACTATTTTAGGAACTTCAGTTGGTGCTTTAAAAGCCTCCTATCACCTAGCTGTGAAAAAAATTGAAAATTATATGCATAAGAATTAAACCATAATATAATATTAATGTCTAACAATCATGAATGAGTTTAAAATAAATAACGAAAATAAAATTACTTCAGGATTTAGAATCCCTGAAGAATATTTTGATGAATTTACAGTGGAATTAAATAATAAAATAAATCTACCAAAAGCCAAGTTAAAAGTTATTTCAATTAATACAAAAAGATGGATAACTTCAGTTGCCGCGGTATTAATTGGTGCTTTATCAGTAACTGTTTATTCTAAAATAATTGTTAGCAATTCAGATGAAAATGTTTTAATGGAAAATTATATTACAAATAATTCAGAAATAAGCCAATATGATTTAATTACTTTATTAGATAAAAAAGATATTGAAAATTTAAGTGCTGAATTAAATTTAAACGACACAAAAATTGATGAAGAATTTACCAATACTAATGAAATAGAATATTATTTAACTGAATAAATAGACAAAAAATGAAAATTAAAAACAACTTACTAGCACTATTATTTTTTGCTTCTTTTAGTTTATTAGCTCAAGGAAAAAAAATGTTAGAGAAAAAAGAAGAAATTTATGCGCTAAAAGTAGCATTTATTACCAATAAACTTCCTTTGACAAGCAATGAAGCTGAAAAGTTTTGGCCTATATACAATGCTTTCGAGGACAAACAATTCGAGTTCAAACATGAAAAATCGTTGGTTTTTTTAAAAAAAATGGATGATGAAACTATAAACAAAATGTCGGAAAAAGAAGCGGCAGCTTTACTATCTAAAATGGAATCTGCCGAAGAAGAGATTTTTCAAATGCGTAAAAAATTAATAATCAGTTTAAAACCTATTTTAAGTCAAGTTAAATTAATTAGACTGAAAAAAGCAGAAGAAGAATTTAATAAAAAACTATTGTTACAATACATGAAAAAAGGGCCGAGAAAAAACTAGGCCCTTATTAATTATTCAAATTCAAAAAGATACGGTTCAACGAGCATTTTTTCAGCAATTAAGTCAATCCTTTCTGAAAGATGGTCAGAAAAAATCAAGCGCTGTGTTTTGATAATGCTGTTTGAAATTCTAACAATTTTTGTGTCGTGACGCAATTTTAAAATGGAGTCAGCATCATCAATAATAAACATTTTTAAACGATTTACGTTAAAACCAGCAGTAGAAAACATACTGCTTAATCGGTTTGGTGTTCCAATTAATACATCAATTCCAGTAGAAATATAATTTTTATCGTATTCCAGATCGCCTTTATCGTGAACTCCGTAAACTCTTAAATTGGTTTTACTTCCAAAATTTTCAAATAGGTCTTCCATTTCAAGAACCTTCTCTTTATCTTCAACAATAATCAAAGCACGGGGTGATTCCTCGCCTTCACAATCCAATTGTTGAATCACATTTAACACAATTGTAGCCGTTTTACCTGAACCTTTTGGAGAAATAATAATACAATCCGCACCACTTTTGATGGTAGAAAAAGTTTCACTTTGCAATTCATTTGCTTCAGTCAACCCAAGTTCAATTAAGGCTTCTTGTAATTTTTCGTTTATTTTCTTTAATTTCATTTTTATTTTTTTACACTAAGTTTCACAAAATATAAAGAAGAAGCACTAATTTTAAATAATATATCTTTGCGTTAGCTTAGTGAATCTTTTTGAAATAGTTTATTTACTTGCAAATAAATGAATATCTGTTTCAGAAATTTCGTTTCCGCTAAGTATTATTAATCTCTCTACAACATTTCTTAATTCTCTTATGTTTCCAGTCCAATCGTAATCTTGTAATAACTTAATTGCTTCGTTAGAAAATGTTTTGGGAGGAATTCCCTGTTCCGCGGCAATTTTTTCAGTGAAATGTTCAATTAACAAGGGAATATCATCTCGTCTTTCGTTTAATCCGGGAACTTTTATTAAAATAACTGCCAAACGGTGGTATAAATCTTCACGGAAAAGGCCTTTTTCAATTTCCTTTTTTAAATCTTTATTAGTTGCTGCAATTACACGAACATCCACTTTAATATCTTTATCTGCACCGACTCTTGTAACCACATTTTCTTGTAAGGCTCTTAAAACTTTAGCTTGCGCCGATAAACTCATATCACCAATTTCATCTAAAAATAGTGTTCCTTTATCCGCTGCTTCAAATTTTCCTGCACGGTCTTTTATGGCAGAGGTAAAAGCGCCTTTTACGTGTCCAAAGAGTTCACTTTCAATTAATTCAGATGGAATTGCTGCACAATTAACTTCAATTAAAGGGAAATTTGCACGTTCACTTTTTTCATGCAATTGATGTGCAACCAATTCTTTTCCTGTTCCATTTGGACCAGTTATTAAAACACGAGCTTCGGTTTTAGCCACTTTATCGACCATTAACTTAATATGATTAATAGCCTCGCTTTCACCAATCATTTCATAGTTTTTACTTACAATATTCTTAAGAATTTTGTTTTCAACTACGAGTTGCTTTTTATCTAATGCATTCCGAACCGTATTCAATAATCGATTAAGATCCGGGGGTTTTGAAATGTAATCAAAAGCGCCCAAACGCATTGTTTGTATAGCAGTTTCCATATCGCCGTGACCCGAAATCATAACAATTGGAATTTCTGGTTTAATTTTTTTGAGTGCTTGAAGTACTTCTACTCCATCCATTTTTGGCATTTTAATGTCGCATAAAATCAAATCGTAATCGTTATTTTTTATTTTTTCAAAACCAATTAAACCATCCTCAGCTTCTTCAACCTGATACGAATCGTTTTCTTCAGAAAGAATTTTTGTTAAAACCCTTCTGATTGACGCTTCATCTTCTATAATTAATATTCTTGACATATAACTTTGTGTTTAATTGTAAGATCGGTTAATCGGTTAAACTAATTACCGAATAAACAATCAACAAAATCTATTAGTATTTTAACCATTTGTACAATTCTTTCCATGTTGGTTTTTTCCCATACATTAAAATTCCAACACGGTATATTTTAGATGCAAACCAAACTACAAAAATGAAGGTTCCGAAAAGTATTGTAACTGAAATTGAAATTTGCCACCAAGGTACACCAAACGGAATTCTCATTAACATTACGATGGGCGAAGTTAAGGGAACCATAGAGAAAACAGTGGCAACAGTTCCATGAGGGTCGTTCATGACGGTAAAAAATCCTATATAAACCCCTAAAATTAATGGCAAAATTATTGGTAATAAAAATTGTTGAGAATCAGTTTCATTATCAACAGCAGCCCCAATTGCTGCATAGAATGAACTGTATAAAAAGTATCCTCCAATAAAGTAAATTACAAAACAAATTAGCAAAGTCGCTATAGGCAAATTCAATAACTCATTTAAATACATTTGTGCTACCCCAGCAAATTCTTGTTGAGCAGAATGTAACATTTCGGGTGGAATTTTGGCCGTTGGACTTGCATTAATTCCCAAAAATAGGGACGCCGAAAACATCAAAATGAGTCCAATTATTGCCCAAATAAAGAACTGCAATATCCCAGCTAATGACGTTCCAATGATTTTACCCATCATTAATTGAAATGGTTTTACAGAGGAAATGATAATCTCAATAATTCTATTTGTTTTTTCTTCTATTACACTTCGCATAACCATATTGCCATAGATAACAATAAACATCATGATAAGGTATCCAAAAGCACCGCCAATAGCAATTTTGATTTCATTAATTCCCTTCAAACTATCTTCGCCAGTAGCTTTTTTTAATTCCAAATTGACATCGGCTTGAGCGTTATTAATTGCCAATGTATCTAGTTTAGCTAATTTAAAATTCTCATTGGTGATTTTATTTGAAATAACTTCTTGAACATGATCTACAAAATTAATACTTGGACTTTCATTAGAAATGTATTGAATTTTATTTTCCAATGACTTAAAATCACTTGTTTTTGGAATGTAAATTAGCCCTTCATAGCTTTCGTTTTTAATACTATCTTTAATACTATTTACATTACTATTGGATAGATTAATGTATTTATATTCATCCGAATTTTTAAATTCAGATACAAAAATTCCTGTTTCATCATGGACTGCTATTTGTTTGAGATCCGCTTTTAAAGAGCTCAAATAGCTCACAAAAACACCAATTCCAACAAACAATAACGGACTCAAAAAAGTCATTACAATAAATGATTTATTGCGAACTTTTGAGATAAATTCTCTCCTTATAATTAATGCTAATATGCTCATATTGAATTTCTGATTTTAGATTTCTGATTTTAGATTGACTCTTAAATCTGATTTATTGACTTACCGTTTTAATAAAAATATCGTTCACACTTGGAATTTTCTCAACAAAATGAGTTACTTGACCCCTGCTCGTTAATAAATTTAACAACTCATTTGGTAACGAATTTCCTAGATTTATTTCTAATTTCAATTCGTTGTTTAGCGATTTAAAATTTGTAGGTTGAATAGTGTAATTTTGAGTAATCGCCAACATTAGACCTTCAACATTGTCAGTTAAAATTCCAACTTCAAAACTATTAGTTCTAAATTGTTTTTTCACATCATCTAAGCGGCCTTCTATAAGTTTGTTGGACTGGTGAATTAATGCAATATGATCACAAAGTTCTTCTACGCTTTCCATTCTGTGAGTAGAAAAAATTATGGTAGACCCTTGTTCTTGAAGAGCTAAAATTTCATCTTTAATAATATTTGCATTTACAGGATCAAAACCTGAAAATGGTTCATCAAAAATTAATAATTTCGGTTTGTGTAAAATACAAACTACAAATTGAATTTTCTGAGCCATCCCTTTAGAAAGTTCCTGGATTTTTTTGTTCCACCAACCTTGAATTCCTAATCTATCGAACCAATAATCCAATTGAATTTTAGCTTCAGCCTTAGACAAGCCTTTCATTTGTGCTAAATACAAGCATTGTTCTCCCACTTTCATCGATTTATACAAACCTCTTTCTTCAGGAAGATATCCAATATGTTGAATGTGTTTTGGGTTTAGCTTTTCTCCATCAAGAATTATTTCGCCACTGTCGGGCATTGTAATTTGATTGATAATTCGAATTAAGGAGGTTTTTCCTGCACCGTTTGGACCCAAAAGCCCGTAAATACTTCCTTTAGGAACAGTTAAGGAAACTTCATTTAAGGCGGTATAATCACCGTATTTTTTTACAACTTTATTGACTTCAAGTATTGTACTCATTCTTATGTATATTTATGTAAAAGTATTGAATTTGAAATAAAAAAGAATTAAAATTTATAAAAAACCCACCCTTATTTACACAAGGATGGGAAAAATGCTGTAATAAATTACAACAAAAAAATTAGGAGAACATGTCTTTTACTTTTTCGAAGAATGACTTATCTCCTTTTTCAGGATTTGGAATAAAGTTATCGTCGTTTAAAGCTTTTTCAAAAAACTGTTTTTGCTCTTTATTTAAAGTTCTTGGAGTCCAAACATTGATATGTATGAGTAAATCTCCATTACCATATCCATTAATATTTGGAATTCCTTTTCCTTTCAATCGTAATATTTTACCGGATTGAATACCTTCTTCCAATTTAATTCTAACTTTACCTTTTACAGCTTCAATATCTTTAGAAACACCGAGCACAGCTTCGGCAAAACTTATGTATAAATCTAAATGTAGATTTTCGCCTTCACGCTTTAAATACTCATGTTCAATTTCTTCAATAACAACAATTAAATCACCAGGAACACTATTCCCAGGAGCATCGTTACCTTTATTAGAAACTTTAAGTTGCATTCCATCCACCACACCGGCAGGAATTTTAATTGAAACTGTTTCGTCATCAACAATCATCCCTTGAGAATCGGCATTGGAAGGTTTATTATCTAATAATTGACCTGAACCACCGCAAGTTGAACAAGTAGTTGCTGATTGCATTCTACCCAAAATAGTATTAGTAACCCGCATTACTTGCCCTTGTCCATTACAAGACGAACAGGTTTTATAACTTACACCAGGGGCTTGAACTTTACGTTTGACTTTGACTTTTTTCTCAACACCAAAAGCAATTTCTTCTAAAGTAAGTTTAACTTTTATACGTAGGTTACTTCCTTTTACTCTTCTTGGGCCACCGCCACCACCAAATCCAGATCTACCGCCAAAAGCTCCACCAAATATATCACCAAATTGGCTAAAGATATCGTCCATATTCATATGGCCGCCACCAAAACCACCACCTTGACCACCATTTTCAAAGGCTTGATGTCCGTATTGATCGTATTTTGCTTTCTTTTGAGAGTCGCTTAAAATTTCGTAGGCTTCGGCTGCTTTCTTAAAATTATCTTCAGCAACAGCATCTCCTGGGTTTTTATCAGGATGAAATTCTATTGCTTTTTTTCGATACGCTTTTTTTATTTCAGCGGCATCTGCATTTCTTGAAATACCTAAAATTTCGTAAAAATCTTTTTTCATTTTATGATGTCTTAATCAAATTTAAGCCTTTTAGGCAAATAGTAAGTTTCTTAGAATTTAATTTCCAATAACTACTTTAGGAAAACGAATAATTTTATCTCCTAATTTATATCCTTTTTCAAGAACGTCAACAATTTTACCTTTCAAATTTGGCGAAGGAGCTGGAATTTGAGTGATTGCTTCAGCAAAATCAGCATCAAATAAATCTCCTGCTTTCAAAGTCACTTCTTCTAAACCTTTAGAGAATAAAATGCTTTTCAATTTATCATGAATCAATTCCACCCCTTTCAATAAAACTTCATCTTCTGATTTTTTTATTTCAATAATTGCTCTGTCAAAATCGTCTAGAACTGGCAAAATCGCCAATAAAACTTCTTGATTTGCGGTTTTATATAAATCAATTCTCTCTTTTGAAGTTCTTCTTTTATAGTTTTCAAATTCAGCAAAAAGTCTTAAATGCTTGTCTTTTTCATTTGCTAAATCTTGAGTTAATTGCTCTTCAACACTAAGTTCCTCAGGATTTACTTGCTCTTCATTTTCATTATTTTCCAATGTTGTTGCGTTAAGGTCTTGATCCATTTCCGTATTTTCAGTGGTCATCTTATCTTTATTTTTAAAAATATTTTTAAACATTATCTTTAGTTCTGTTCATTGGATAACAAAATTACTGCCAATTCCTTAAAAATGTCAAATTGTCACTATTTATTTTTTGATTGTATTTAAATAATTTAGGATTGTTAAAATAGAAAAAATAAAATTTAACTAAAATAGGGTAAAACTTTAATAAAATATTAGGATTAAATGAATATCATTAAAGTAAATTTGTTATTGTAAAAGGTTGAAATTTATTGTTTATTTAGATAAATAATAAATCTAATATTG
>CANKLD010000031.1 GCA_947483095.1 Bacteroidota bacterium | reverse complement strand
GGGTTTGAACTTGGTGCTAGATATGTTGATGTAAATTCAGATTTTATGCATTTTAATGGATATTTTGCTGATTTTAATTCTAATTTATCAGTTAACGGACAAGTTTCTATGAACCAAAATTTAAATGTAAGTGGCACCACAACTGCTAATTCATTTATAAAACAAAATGGACTTTCAACAGAATATTTAATGGCCGATGGTTCGGTATCTAATGGAGGTGTTGCTACCATAGGTGCTATAAGTACCTCTTCAGATCCAAAAGGCGCTTCAATTACTGCAGGCGAAATTACCCTTGCTCCAGCAGATGCAAACAATGGAGGTATTGTTACCACGGCAGACCAAACTTTTGCGGGTGCAAAAACTTTTAGTTCAAATGTAACCGCAGGTTCATTAATAAAAGCAGGAGGAACTTCTTCAGAATTCTTAAAAGCAGATGGATCTGTTGATAGGAATAGTTATTTGACAGCTGCAGGAACTGCAACAAACGTTTCAGGAATTGTAGACATAGCCAATGGAGGAACAGGTTCAGCCACTCAAAACTTTGTAGATTTAACAACTGACCAAAGTATTTCTGGGAAAAAAACATTTAATTCTAATTTAAACGGAAATGGATTAATCACTGGATTCGGTCATGAAGCATATAGAATACAAAATGGAAATGGTTTCTTTTCCGGGTTTAACACAGATGGGTCTTTAAGAACGGGTTATCTTCAATTTAATAGTGGTAATGATGTTACTTTAAGAGCAGAACAAAATAATGCTCTTAACTTAGGTGCTGCGGGTCTAAATACCTTAACACTTGGAGCAGATCAAAAAGCTACTTTAAATGGAGCAATGGATATCAATGGTAATACAAATATTATTGGCAACACAAATATTATTGGCAACACTAACATTAATGGTAGTACTAATTCAAATGGATTAATCACTGGATTCGGTCTTGAAGCATATAGAATACAAAATTCAGGCGGTTACTTTTCCGGGTATAATACAGACGGATCTACAAGAACAGGATACCTACAATTTAATAGTGGTAATGATGTTACTTTAAGAGCTGAACAAAATAATGCTCTTAACTTAGGTGCTGCGGGGCTAAATACGTTAATACTTGGAGCAGATCAAAATGCAACATTTAATGGAAATATAATAGCAAATTCTATAATAAAATCAGGAGGAACTTCTTCAGAATTCTTAAAAGCAGACGGATCTGTTGATAGCAATAGTTATTTAACAGCTGCAGGAACTGCAACAAACGTATCTGGTATTGTAGCTGTGGCAAATGGAGGAACAGGTCAAACAACTATTGCAGGAATAAAAAACATATTGGGATTGGCAGGTACTGAGGTTGCAATTGGAATATCTTCAGGTGAAACGACCCAAGGTTCAGGAGCTATTGGCATTGGAAATGGAGCGGGACAAACGAATCAAGGAAGTCAGTCTGTTGCAATCGGATACGTTGCAGGTCTTAACAATCAAGGTGCAAACTCTGTAGCGATTGGATCGAATGCAGCACAATCTGGACAAGGAACACAATCCGTTGCCATAGGTATCGCATCCAGCAGTGGCGCAAATAATGCGACTGCATTAGGTGGGTATGCTTCTGCAGCTCATACGAATGCGACAGCAATTGGCTATCAAGCCCAAACTTCGGCAGATAACACCATTCAATTAGGAAATACTGCTATCACTGATGTAAAAACTAGTGGTACCATTACTGCAGGAGCGGTAACTTATCCAAATATAGATGGAGCTGCAGGTACAGTTTTAACTGCTAATGCAAATGGCATTCCAACATGGACGGCACCTTCTGGTGGAGGTGGTAGCACGTATACTTTGCCAACAGCAAGTTCAATGACATTAGGAGGAATAATAGTAGGAACTGGTTTAACTACAGATAATTCGGGTGCTTTAAGTGTTAATTTAGACTATAATTCTGGTTTAACCAAAGATTATATGTCGGGTGCTTTAAGTGTTAATACAGCATATAATTCTGGTTTAACCAAAGATTATATGTCGGGTGCTTTAAGTGTTAATTTGGCATCTAATTCTGGTTTAACTAAAGATATGATGACTGGTGCTTTAAGTGTTAATACAGGATATAATTCTGGTTTAACCAAAGATATGTATGGTGCTTTAAGTGTTAATACAGGATATAATTCTGGTTTAACCAAAGATATGTATGGTGCTTTAAGTGTTAATTTAGACTATAATTCTGGTTTAACTAAAAATTCGATGTCGGGTGCTTTAAGTGTTAATTTAGACTATAATTCTGGTTTAACCAAAGATATGTATGGTGCTTTAAGTGTTAATTTAGACTATAATTCTGGTTTAACCAAAGATTATATGACGGGCGCTTTAAGTGTTAATACAGGATATAATTCTGGTTTAACCAAAGATATGTATGGTGCTTTAAGTGTTAATACAGGATATAATTCTGGTTTAACCAAAGATATGTATGGTGCTTTAAGTGTTAATTTAGCATCTAATTCTGGTTTAACCAAAGATTCTTTTGGCGCTTTAAGTGTTAATTTAGCATCTAATTCTGGTTTAAACAAAGATTCTTTTGGCGCTTTAAGTGTTAATTTAGACTCACCAACTTTTACAGGAACACCATCATTACCAACAGGTACTACTGGTGTAACCCAAACAGCAGGTGATAATACGACTGCTTTAGCAACAACTGCTTTTGTAACTGCGGCAAATGCTACCAATGCTCAAAAATTTGTAGATTTTACTACTGACCAAACCGTTGCGGGTGCAAAAACTTTTAGTACAAATGTAACAGCAGCAGGATTTAAAACACCTACTGGAACAGCAACAGAATATTTAATGGCCGATGGTTCGGTGTCTACTTCTTCAGGAGGTTCAGGGGGCAGCACTACCATAGGCGCTATAAGTACCTCTTCAGATCCAAAAGGCGCTACCATAACTGCAGGCGAAATTAGCCTTGCCCCAGCAGATGTATCTAATGGTGGTATTGTTACCACAGCAGACCAAACTTTTGCAGGGAATAAAACGTTTTCAGATGGTCTTAGAGTGGAAAACAAACCGTTCTTACCTACAAAACTAAATCAATATCAAATTAATAGTTTAACTGGGGTTGAAGAAGGAATGGTTGTTTATAATACTGATACTCGAAAATTGCAATTGTATTCTGTAGGAGCCAGCGATGCCATAAACGATTCTTTTACAGGTACGTTTTCCGATTGGAATTTACATTATTTCGAACAAACATTTATTCCTCCTACAACAGGAATAATTACGGCGATTCAATTATTTGTAAAATCAAATATGTATCCTGAAGCATATGTGTTTGTTAATTTTAGTGATGTTTCTGGAACTGAATTGGGAGGAGGATATAATTTTATTAATTTTGCTAATCAAGGTTCTCCAGAATGGGCTAATATTCCAGTAAATAATATTAATGTAACAGCAGGGCAAACTTTTAAGTTTGCGGTTAATAATATGGACAGAGCAATGTTTGGTACCAATAGTAATTATTTTAATGGTAGTGCAATGCCAGGATGTTGTGGTCCTATGAATGGAGATGATGTAATGTTTAAAATATTAATTACTCCTACAAATGGTACCACTGCCTATTGGTTAAATCTTAATTAAAATAAGCTTTCGCCCAATAATAAAAAAAAGTCCTTACAGCGATGTAAGGGCTTTTTTATGTAAAAATCAAAACATATATAACCATAGCTTTTATTATTTTGGATATTGTTAATTCACTTTGTTTCTTCAAATATTATTAATTGTATAAGACTAGTGATGTGAATATTTAACTTTTGTTGAACTATAAATAATTCCCATTTATAATTTGAACCGATTCTTTTTTAAGTAATTTTATAAAAAAATTAAACATGAAACAAAGTATCTTTTTATTCGCAACCGCTTTATTAATGACAATAACTATGGAAGCACAAACAAAACAATCCATTTACCAATTCAAAGTAATAGATTTGAACGGTAAAACATTTGATTTTGCCACACTAAAAGGCAAGAAAATTTTAGTAGTAAACACCGCCTCAAAATGTGGTTATACAAGGCAATACGAACAATTAGAAGCTATTTATAAAAAATACAAAGACGAAAATTTCGTAATTGTAGGTTTTCCAGCTAATAATTTCGGCTCGCAAGAACCAGGAACCAACGCTGAAATTGCCACCTTTTGTAAAGTCAATTATGGAGTAACTTTTCCAATGATGAGTAAAATTTCAGTTAAAGGAAGCGACACGAACGAAGTGTATCAATTTCTTACCCAAAAAGCCAAGAACGGTTTGAAAGATTCTAATGTAGAATGGAACTTTCAAAAATACTTGTTGAATGAAAAAGGAGAATTGGAACAAGTCTATCTTTCAGGTGTTAAACCGAATGATGAAAAAATAATAAACTGGATAGAAAAGTAATTATTTTAATAAAAGTTGCATAAATACGGAATCCAACCAACGATCAAATTTATACCCTGATTCCTTTATGATTCCAACGGTTTTAAAGCCAAATTGTTCGTGAAATTCAATGCTGCCTTGATTTTCGGAATCAATTACGCCAATCATGGTGTGCAATCCTTGGGCTTTCGCCAATTGAATTAATTCGGATAAAAGCACTTTTCCTATCCCTTTTCCAATGTGCTTTTCAGAAACATAAACGGAATGTTCCACTGTAAACTTGTACGCTTCTCGAAATCGAAATTCGCTATACATACCAAATCCAACAAGTTTCCCGAACAATTCAGCAACAATAATAGGAAATCCTTTATTGGTTTTGTCTTCCAAAATGGCTTGTTGTTGCTCGTAATTCCGAATGTTGTAATCGTATAATGCAGTAGAATGAAGAATATTATAATTGATAATATCCAAAATAGCTTGGATGTCTTCGGTTTGGTACGCTCTAATTCGGATTTCCATTTCGTATATAATTGTTTCCCAAAAGTAATAAATCTAATTAAAGAACGTAGTAAAAACCTTTGCAACTTTGTATCTTTGCAACTTTGAACCTTACTTTACAATGATTTATCCAAAAATACCTTTAGCGCAAAGCATCATCGAAATTTGTCTCGCCAAAGGAGTCACTAATATTGTAATTTCTCCCGGTTCAAGGAATGCACCATTGATTATTGGGTTTGTAAACAATCCAAAATTTACTTGTTATAGCGTTGCCGACGAGCGAAGTGCAGCTTTTTTTGCATTAGGAATTGCACAGCAAATTAAGAAACCCGTTGCCATAATTTGTACTTCAGGTTCCGCACTTTTAAATTATTATCCTGCCTTTGCAGAAGCTTTTTACAGTCAAATTCCATTGGTAGTTATCAGTGCCGACAGGCCTTTAAACAAAATAGATATCGGTGACGGCCAAACCATTCGTCAAGAAAATGTATTTCAAAATCATTCTTTGTACAATGCCAATTTGCTTGAAGGTGCCTCTTCAGAAAACGATTTGAAAATCAATGAAGCTATCAATCATGCAATTTCTAAAAAAGGCCCAGTTCACATCAACGCACCTTTTGAGGAACCTTTGTATGAAACTGTTTCTGAGCTTTCTGTTGCTGTAAATACTTTCGCTTCCGCAAATGCTACTCCGTTTGTTTCAACCGCAAATTGGGTTGAATTTGCATCCATTTGGAACACATCCAAAAAGAAATTAGTGATTGTTGGCGTGAATGAACCCAATGCAATCGACACTTCAATTGTTGATTTTTTAGCAGATGATGCTTCGGTTGTGGTGATGACTGAAACCACATCCAATTTGCACCATCCTTCCTTTATAAATACTATTGACACCATAATTACCCCATTTTCATCGGAAGATTATAAAGTGTTTCAACCCGAAATTCTCATTACTTTTGGTGGAATGGTAGTTTCAAAACGCATCAAAGCAGCGTTACGAAAATACCAACCAAAACACCATTGGCACATTGATTCTTTGCGTGCCTATAATACTTTTGGCTGTTTGACCAAGCATTTTGAAACCGACCCGAATACTTTTTTCAATGCATTTATTCCATTATTTCAACCTGTAAAAAGTGATTATTTCGATATTTTTGATGCTATAAATACACTCAGAAAAGAGAAACACAAAACCTATTTATCAAAAATACCCTTTTCAGATTTCAAGGTTTTTGAAAAAATAATTCAGCGTTTACCAATAAATTCTCATTTGCAAATTGGGAACAGTTCTGCAATCCGTTATGCACAATTAATAGATATTCATCCATCAATTGAAGTCTATTGCAACCGAGGAACTAGCGGAATCGACGGAAGTACTTCTACTGCAATTGGTGGGGCTGTGGCCAATGAAAAACAAACCGTTTTAATAACAGGGGATATTAGTTTTCTATACGATTCCAATGCGTTATGGAACAATTACATTCCCAAGAACTTCAAGATTATTTTAATTAATAACGGAGGAGGAGGGATTTTTAGAATTTTACCCGGACACGATGAAACGCCAGTTTTCAATACGTTTTTCGAGACATCACATTGTTTAACGGCTGAAAACCTCGCCAAAATGTACGATTTTGATTATGCAATAGCAAGTGACGAGCCTAGCTTAGAAGTTGGAATTAAGAATCTGTATTCTAATAATAATAAGCCCTTTATTCTAGAAGTTTTTACACCAACTCGTGAAAACGATAAAGTATTATTACAATTCTTTAAAGAGTTGGTATAACTTGAATTGCAAACATTCAATTTTGTACCTTTGCGCTTTAGAAAAGAACAACAATGATTGAAATAGGAAAATACAATACACTCACCATATTAAGAGATACTAAAGTTGGCTTGTTTTTAGGCAACCCAGTTGAAGACCCAGAAGGAATAAACGATATCCTTTTGCCGAATAAATATGTTCCCAATAAATTTGATATTGGCGAAGAGCTGATTGTATTTGTTTATTTAGATCACGAGGAACGCCCCGTTTCAACTACCTTAGAACCTTATATTTTGTTGAATGAATTCGCACTTTTACGTGTGAATTATGTCAATCAAATTGGCGCTTTCATGGATTGGGGAATGGAAAAAGACATACTGGTTCCGTTCAAAGAGCAAGCCCGCCCGATGGAAAAAGGCAAACGCTATTTGGTTTATCTGTATATGGATGAAAAAACCAATCGTTTGGTGGCTTCAAGCAAAACAAATCAGTTTTTGAACAACGATACTCTTACGGTTGAAAAAGGAGAGGAGGTTGACCTGATTGTTTCTCATATTA
Source organism: Bacteroidota bacterium (assembly GCA_947483095.1). The sequence goes on along the minus strand of CANKLD010000031.1, from coordinate 5,050 downwards.
CCGAAATTGGCATCAATGTTATCATCAACGAGCAGCACAAAGGCTTGGTTTATAAAGATGAGGTGTATGACGATGCGATACGAACTGGCGACAGAATGCATGGTTATATTAAAACCATTCGTCCTGATAATAAAATTGATGTGGCATTGCAAATACAAGGTTATCAGAGCATTGAGCCGAATGCCGATTTAATCTTGGAAGAATTGAAAGCCAGTCGTGGATTTTTGAGATTGACCGATAATTCTCACCCTGAGGATATTAAAACGGTTTTGAAAATGAGTAAGAAAACGTTTAAAAAAGCAATTGGAGCACTATATCGAGAAAAACGTATCGAAATTAAAGAAGACGGGATTTATCTTTTGTAATTAAATGGTTTAGTTTTAGAATAATAAATTTTAAAAATGATTTTAAAAGAGGCTTTTTAGCCTCTTTTTTTACGACCTCTATTTATAAAAATAAAGACTAAAAATTATTATTTATTCAATAAGCCATAAAAAGTAAAAAATGCCTTAATTTTACACAAAATTGTTTCAATCATGAATAATATGGACTGGAAAATAGTTAAAGAATTTGAGGATATAACGTATAAAAAATGCAATGGGGTAGCTAGAATTGCTTTCAATCGACCTGAGGTTAGAAATGCATTCCGACCAAAAACTACCGCTGAATTATACCAAGCATTTTATGATGCTCAGGAAGATACCTCAATTGGTGTAGTTTTACTTTCTGCTGAAGGACCTTCTAGCAAAGATGGGGTTTATTCTTTTTGTAGCGGTGGCGATCAAAATGCTCGTGGACATCAAGGATACGTGGGAGATGATGGCCAACACCGTTTAAATATTCTGGAAGTACAGCGCCTTATTCGGTTTATGCCAAAAGTAGTAATTGCAGTGGTTCCAGGATGGGCAGTTGGTGGAGGTCATAGTTTGCATGTGGTTTGCGATTTGACTTTAGCGAGTAAAGAACACGCTATTTTCAAACAAACGGATGCCGATGTAACTAGTTTTGATGGCGGATACGGATCGGCTTATTTGGCTAAAATGGTGGGTCAGAAAAAAGCGCGTGAAATTTTCTTTTTAGGACGAAATTATTCCGCTCAAGAAGCAATGGACATGGGAATGGTAAATGCCGTTATTCCTCACGATGAATTAGAAGCTACCGCATTTGATTGGGCGCAGGAAATTCTACAAAAATCGCCAACATCAATCAAAATGCTAAAATTTGCAATGAATCTTACCGATGATGGAATGGTTGGGCAACAAGTATTCGCCGGTGAAGCGACCAGATTGGCCTATATGACGGAAGAAGCTAAAGAAGGACGAAATGCTTTCCTTGAAAAACGGAAACCCAATTTTGAGAAAAAATGGTTGCCTTAAAAGAGAATTTTTGATTTCTGATTTTTGATTTTTGAAATCGGAACTACGGAATCTAAACGCTACAATCTATTATTCTAAACCCTAAATTCTAAACTCTAAAATTATAATGAAACACTGGATTCAAGCCGCACGATTAAGAACATTGCCATTGTCGGTTTCGGGTATAATAGTTGGAAGTTTTTACGCCATGTCACAATCAATGTTCAATTGGAAAATTATCATTTTTGCACTTTCTACCACTTTAGGATTGCAAATTTTATCCAATTTTGCCAATGATTATGGCGACGGTATCAAAGGAACTGATAACGAAGATAGAGTAGGACCAAAAAGAACAATTCAAAGTGGCGTAATTTCACCCAAACAAATGAAAAAGGCGCTAGTAATCACCTCTATGGTAACCCTGCTTTCAGCAATTTTACTGATTTATGTTGCTTTCAAAGGCCATAATTTAGGGTTTTCATTATTTTATTTACTTCTTGGAATTTTAGCTATTGGTTCTGCAATTAAATATACGGTGGGCAATTCAGCCTATGGATACCGTGGTTTCGGTGATTTATTTGTATTTATTTTCTTTGGACTGGTAAGTACTTTAGGGATCTATTTTATGTTTGCTAAAGAAATGGATTGGATGTTACTATTGCCTGCAACTTCGATAGGATTCTTGAGCGTTGCCGTCTTGAATTTAAATAACATGAGGGACGAAGAATCGGATAGAAAGTCAAATAAAAATACTATTGTGGTAAAAATAGGCGCAAGTAATGCAAAAGTGTATCATTACTTTCTAATTATTTTGGCAATGATTTTGATCTTAGAATTCTCCTATTTTAAAGATTTTACTTTTGATCAATATTTATATGTGATTGCCTTTTTTCCGCTTTTTAAACATTTAAAAACGGTTTATATCAATAAAAATCCTAAAGAATTAGATCCTGAATTAAAAAAAGTGGCTTTAAGCACATTTACTTTGTCAGTCTTATTCTCACTTAGTTTGATTTACTTTTTCCAAGATTTGTTTGTAAATTTATTTTTAGGCGGTAGGTAATTATTAAATTAATTTAAATAAAATGAAAATTACTTTTTACGGACATGCCTCTTTAGGAATTACCATTGCTGATATTAACATCATCGTTGACCCCTTTATTTCGGCTAATCCAAAGGCGGCATCTATTGATATTACTAAATTAGAAGCCGATTATATTTTGCTAACTCATGCCCATCAAGATCATATTATGGATGTTCAGGCTATAGCTAAAAGAACGAATGCTGTAATTGTTTCCAATGCAGAAATTGCTACCTATTACAGCAAAAAAGGTTTCCAATCGCATCCTATGAATCATGGCGGAAGTTGGAATTTTGAATTTGGAAATTTAAAATTTGTAAATGCAATTCATTCAAGTTCTTTTCCCGATGGCACTTATGGTGGAAATCCTGGAGGTTTTGTGATCGAAGGGGAAAGAAAAAACATCTATATAGCTGGTGATTCCGCTCTAACTATGGACATGAAACTAATTCCTATGCGAACCAAACTAGATTTAGCGATACTTCCAATAGGAAATAATTTTACTATGGATGTTGAAGATGCGATTATTGCCTCTGATTTTGTAGAATGTGATAAAATTCTAGGGTATCATTATGATACTTTCGGTTATATAGAAATAAATAAAGAGCAATCAATCAAGCAATTTTTCGATAAAGGCAAAGATTTAATGCTCTTAAATATAGGTGAAAGTATAGAATTGTAAATAATTAGCAAATTTGAAAGCGTCTTATCACAAATACATATTAGATTTTAAACAACCCTCGGGAACCTCTCGCGGGGTAATGACTCATAAAGAAACTTGGTTTATAATCATTGAAAACGATCAAAAAAAAGGGATTGGTGAGTGTGGAATTCTTCGTGGTTTGAGCTGTGATGACCGACCTGATTATGAAGAAAAATTAGCATGGACTTGTGCCAATATCCAACTAGGAAATGACCAACTTTGGGAAGCGCTAATTGAGTTTCCATCTATACAATTTGGAGTCGAAATGGCGTTCCTATCCTTGGCTAGTGAAAATCCTTTTTTACTCTTTTCTTCTGCCTTTACAAATAGTTTTAAATCGATACCAATTAACGGTTTAATTTGGATGGGAAATGAAGCTTTTATGAAGCAACAAATTGAAGTAAAATTAGCCGACGGTTTCCATTGTTTAAAACTTAAAATTGGAGCTATTGATTTTGAGGAAGAATTGAAATTATTGAGCTATATTAGACAAAATTTTACTCCCGAACAAGTTGAAATTAGAGTAGATGCCAACGGTGCTTTCAATAAAAGTGAAGCTTTAGATAAATTAAATCAATTAACTGGTTTTAAATTACATAGCATAGAACAGCCTATACAAAAAAATAATACTGACAGTATGTCAGAGTTGTGTAAAATGAGTCCAATTCCAATTGCATTAGACGAAGAGCTAATTGGTGTGTTTTCATTTGAAGAAAAAGAACAATTATTAATAAAAATTAAGCCCCAATACATCATTTTAAAACCCAGTTTTGTGGGTGGTTTTCGAGGTGCAAACGAGTGGATTTTAGTAGCTGAAAAATACCATATTAAGTGGTGGATTACGTCTGCTTTAGAAAGCAATGTTGGTTTAAACGCAATTGCACAATGGACCTATTTAAAGCAAAATAGCCTGCCTCAAGGATTGGGAACAGGAGCGCTATATACCAATAATTTTGATTGTCAATTGGAAGTTTCAAATGGGCAATTGTGGTTCAATAAAGAGAAAGAATTTCTATTCAATTTTAGTAAATATTAATTTGTACATTTGAATTTATTAACTCTTAAATTTTATGTTTTATGAAGAATTTATTTTGGTCATTAGGTTTAATTTTTTGTTCCATCTCATTTTGCAATGCTCAAAAAGTTTTTGTTACTGAATATGAAAATCAAGCAGCTGTTAAAGTTATCGCTGTAGATTATGAAAACCAAGCTGATTTATTAGTCTATAAAGTAAACTATGAAAATCAAGCGGGTAAAAATAATGGTAAATGGTTTTTCACAAAATATGAAAATCAAGCCAAAAAGAAATTGTACTTCGTGAGATATGAAAACCAAGCCGAATTGAAAATTTACTTCGTAGAATATGAAAATCAAGCTGGTTGGAAAAACAAATCAAAACAACACCTGTTGTTCTAATAAATAACAACTCATAAATTATTAAATGGGATTAATTAAAATATTTTCAGGAAGTGAAGTTTTAGCTTTAGTTCTTCAAGAAAAAATTCAAGCCGTAGGGGTTACAACCTTAAAAAAAGACAACATACAATCAGCAAGATTGGCAGGTTTCGGCAATTCTGATTTAGCAGTGGAGCTATTTATCCAAGAAGTGGATTTTGGAAAAGCAAGTCCTATTATAGAGGAGTTTCGAATGAGTATTTAAATTTGACGGCTATTTTTCAATTGACTATATCTGTTTTTAATCTATCTTTGCGCCTTTAAAATCTAAAAAAATAAAATGATTACAGTCAATGATATTTCTGTTCAATTTGGCGGAACTACCCTTTTTAGCGACGTCACTTTCTCAATAAATGAAAATGATAAAATTGCCCTTATGGGTAAAAATGGAGCTGGAAAATCTACGTTACTGAAAATAATTTCAGGTCAAAGCAAACCTTCAACCGGAAATATCTC
>CANKLD010000030.1 GCA_947483095.1 Bacteroidota bacterium | reverse complement strand
TTCTATTTTAGCAATATTCAAATGGATGCTATCAAAGCTGGATAGCAAACCAAAACGTTCGTTTAAATAGGGAACAATAATTTTAGAATGGTCGCTATTAAAAAACTTCAAATCGGCAGTTTTATCTCTAGGATTCGCCGTTCCTTTAATGTTCCATTTTTGAAAATAAGAATTGGTTTTTACATCAATTGTGGTAGCCAAAACTTCGTCTTTTAATAGCAATTGATTCGTTGTTAAAGTTACTTTTCGACCCATGTCGTCCATTCGGAAAGACAGGTTTTCAAGTTGCATTTCTGTTGGAATTAAATTTAAAATCCTTGTCAGCAATCGGTAAGTAGATTTTGCGTAATTTCTATTTTCGGAAGGAGAATTATCTTCTTTTTTATGTTTTAGAAAAGCATCAAAATTGCGCCCGTTTTTGTTTTTAACCAATTGGATGAACCCATTTTTAATTTCTAATTTTTCCAATTGGATGGTTCCAACCAATAACTTAAAAAGGTTGATTTTGGTAGTCACTTTTTCAACTGAAAAAAGAGTATCGGCATTAAGGGGAACTACATTTATTTTTTGAAATTGAACGCTAGAAATCCCTTCAAAATTGGCCTTTTCAATGGATAATTTGGTATCGTAATCGTTCGCCATTTTATTTTCAATTTTGGCAATTGCTGTTTGCAATAGTGAATCTCTAAATACAAATAGCAGAATTAAACTAATTGTGATTGTTATGGCGAATATCTTTAAAAAAAGTAAGGCTTTTTGTTTTCTATTTCTCATGATTATCCGAATAATTCGCTTACAATATCTTCAATTTTAGCTACTAATCTAATTTTTATTAGGGTATTTTTAAGAGCGATTTTATTGTATTTGGATACAAATATCGTTGAAAAACCTAATTTTTCAGCTTCTTGAATTCGTTGTTCGATTCGGTTTACAGGGCGAATTTCTCCAGAAAGTCCGACTTCACCAGCAAAGCAAAAATCTTTTTCGATGGCAATATCTTCATTGGAAGATAATATAGCTGCTACTACAGCAAGATCTATTGCGGGATCGTCAACTGAAAGTCCTCCAGTAACATTTAGAAAAACGTCTTTTGAACCCAAATGAAAACCGGCTCTTTTTTCTAGAACCGCCAGAATCATATTGAGTCTTTTGGCATTGTAACCTGTGGTGCTTCGTTGTGGAGTTCCATAAACGGCGCTGCTCACCAACGCTTGAATTTCAATCATTAAGGGCCGCATTCCTTCTAATGTGGAGGCAATTGCAGTTCCTGACAAAGTAGCGTCATTATGAGAAATCAATATTTCTGAAGGATTGGCAACTTCACGCAAACCGGTGCCTTGCATTTCATAAATTCCGATTTCAGCTGTGGAACCAAATCTGTTTTTTAGCGATCGCAAAATTCGATACACGTGATTTCTATCGCCTTCAAATTGCAAAACGGTATCAACCATGTGTTCTAAAATTTTAGGCCCAGCGATATTTCCGTCTTTGGTAATATGACCAATTAAAATAACAGGCACATTGGTTTCTTTAGCAAATTTTATGAGTTCTGCAGTAGTTTCTCTAATTTGAGAAATACTACCCGCAGCCGATTCTATATAATCGGTATGTAGCGTTTGAATGGAATCAATGATAACAATTTCAGGTTGGATTTCCTCAATTTGATGGAAAATATTTTGGGTTTTAGTCTCCGTAAGAATGTAACAATTATCCCCATTTGGAGTAATTCTCTCGGCACGCATTTTGATTTGTTTCTGGCTTTCTTCACCCGAAACATAAAGCGTTTTATAAGGAAGTTTTAATGATATTTGTAATAACAAGGTGCTTTTCCCAATTCCTGGTTCCCCGCCTAAAAGTATTAAAGATCCTGGTACAATTCCGCCTCCCAGAACTCGGTTCAATTCGTTATCGCAAGTGTCCATTCGGATTTCTAGCGTAGAATCAATTTCTTTAATTTTTAATGGTTTTGCTGCTTTTTTTACATCAGAAGTTGAGGGTTTCCAAGCTGCTTTTTCTTCTTTTTGGATAATTTCTTCTACAATGGTATTCCATTCTTTGCAGGCATTACATTGCCCCTGCCATTTAGAATATTGAGAGCCACAACTTTGACAAAAAAAAGAGGTTTTAACTTTTGACATAATTATGGTTTTTGATCAGGCGATGGATTTGACGGCACAGTTTCTGGTGGAGTTGGAGCTTTAGCATTTTTCATTTCTTCCATTTTATCATACATCATATTTTGAGTAAGATTTCCTATTTCTTCTCTTTCATAGGCTGCTTGATAGTATTTTCTAGCCTTCTGAAAATTACCTGTATATTCATACATCAGAGCCAATTCGTAATTAGCAAGCATGCTTTTCGGATATTGTTTTTCGGCTAAACTAGAGAGCTCACTAAATTCATCGTAGGCTTTATTTTTAATTATCGCAGCTTCAATAGCTTTGAAATCATTAAAACGAATACGTGTTTTTAAAGCTAATATTTTCTCCATGGTTTCATATTTTTTATTTAAATAATCAACATACCCAGAAGGTAACGCCGAAATTTTTTCATTATATTCATTTACAGAAATAGGCTGATATATTCCAAAAATGTGATACAATGCATTTGGAATTGCATAAAGCACTAAAGAATAATGGGAGGCGTTTGGAAAATTATCAAAATGATAATTTAGATTTGGCTTTTTTAATTCTGCAACAGCGGCATCTATTTGAATTGTTTTGTCTTTAATTGACTTTAAATCACCCTCAGCAGTTGCCTGATAATAGAATAATTGTTGGTTTAAGGCTGCTAATCTATCGGGAATAGTTTCTTGCATTGAAACTGGAAATTGAGGGCTTAAAGAAATATAGGCGTTAAAAATTGGCTGATCTTTGTACAAAAAGAAATTCAAAAAACCAGCGGTAACATCGTGACCTGCAATAATTTTAAAAGGAGCAATTCGATAACTTTTTTCTAAAAACGGCATTAATTCTTGCCCAATAAATTCATAGAAAAGTTCGCCTTTTGCGTCGGGCAATCCTGTTTCTTGGTCAACACCGCAATCGGTGTAACGTTCGTCTTTTTGATTTTGAGAAATTCCAACAATAATAACTTCTGGAATATCATCCCAATAGGCGCCGTAAGTTAATGCCCCATGAAAAGGATCAAATAAATAATCGCCGTCTAATAATAATACTATTGGGTATTTTTTGGTTTTATTAGAGGTATATGATTCAGGTAATGCTATGGTAAATTGTCTATCTTCATTTAATTTTTGAGAGAAAATAGTGTCTTTGGAGATTTGTGAAAACGTGATTATTGGAAAAATAAAAATAAAAAAAGCAATTATTTTTTTCATTGTTTATAGTGTTTGATGATTAACTGTAACCTAAAAAGGCAGAGCAATATAATAATTTATTTACTTCTATTCAATATTGGCAAAAGTAAAAATGAAAGCGCTCCTAAAAATACTAATAATAGCATTTGTGTGGTCCAAATTATCCAACCAAATGCACTTCCAGCAGTTTCAGAAATATGATAAAAAAGTAAGATTTTGGCCATTAAAAACGGATAGGATCCAAAGCCGCTATTGGTAAATGCGATGGCTACGCTTCCCACGATAAATGAGGTGATTACAGCACTTAAAGGCAGCATATTGGTTTCAGAAATTACTAACAATCCAATGTAAAACATATAAATGTAGGAAAACCAAATAAAAACAGTATGTCCTAAATACGACCACTTTTTCTTCATGTGAAAAATGCTTACTATCCCTTCTTTTAGTCCGGCTATTTTCTCCTTTATTTTTAAAATGAATTTCAACTTAGAATAAACATAAAGCAGAATAAAAGTGATGAAAAGTACGAAACCAATTACAAATAATAGGATTAGGTTTTGTAAAGGAACTTTATCTAAAACAAAAGTTTTTAAAACATCATATTGAACAAAAAAAGCAACTATGATTAGCCCTAACAAAACAATCATATCAATAATTCTTTCGGCTATTATTGAGCCAAAACCTTTATCAAACGGAACGTTATTGTATTTTTTTAAAACCAAAGCTCTTGATATTTCTCCAGATCTTGGAACGGTCATGTTCATTAAATAACCTATGGAAACCGCCATAAAATTATTGGCAAATGAAGTTTTATAACCCATTTGATCCAAGACGTATTTCCATCTATAGGCACGAGATGCGCTGCCTAAAAAAGCAATAAATATGGAAAAATTAAGATAGTAAAAATTGGCATTTTTAAAGTGCTTTTTAATCTCCTCGATATCCTTTTCAGAAAATTGATTGTAGGAATAGTAAATTAGAAAAATACCCAAAAAAAGTGGGAGTACTATTGAGAGCCATTTGCTAATTTTTGCTTTCAAAATCTAAGTTAAAGAATTGTCATTTTCATTTGGAAAAACTAAAGCAGGCTTGAACGTTTTAGCCTCTTCAAAATCAATTGTTCCATATGAAATGATTATGATAATATCTCCTTTTTGTACTTTTCTAGCAGCAGGGCCGTTCAGTGTTATTTCGCCCGAGTTTCTGTTGCCTTTTATCACATACGTTTCAAGGCGTTCTCCATTGTTTATGTTTACAATTGAAACTTTTTCGCCCTCAATTAAATTCGAGGCCTCCATTAACGCTTCGTCAATAGTTATGCTTCCGATATAATTTAAATCGGCTCCCGTAACTTTTACACGGTGTATTTTAGATTTTACAACTTGAATTTGCATGGATCAAAGATAATTAATTTAATGAAATGGTGTCTATTAATCGAATATTATTAACAAAAATAGCAATGAAAGCTCTTTGTTTTTTTGCGTGGATTTTTTCTTCACAAGACAATAAAGTAGCTTCGTCAGCAATTTCAAAATAATCCAATTTAAAATTGTTTTGGTTTTCAAAAACGTTTTCAACCCAAGTTTTTATGTCAGAAATTGATTCAGAATTAAATTTTGATTTCACCTCTAATAATGTTTTATAAATAATTGCCGCAGCGTTTCTTTCATTTGTTGAAAGTCTTTCATTTCTGGAGCTCATTGCAAGTCCATTTTCTTCTCTTAAAATTGGGCACCCAAAAATATTTATTAGGAAATTTTCTTTTTCTACTAATTTTTTAATGATTTGTAACTGCTGAAAATCTTTTTCTCCAAAATAGGCATTGGTTGGGTTTACAATTTCAAATAACCTTTTAACAATTGTTCCAACGCCTTCAAAATGTCCTGGACGAAATTTTCCTTCCATTTGATTTTCTAATCCATCAAAATAAAAAGATTTAGAGCTAGTATTTCCTTCATAAATATCGTCAACAGATGGAGCATAAGTAATAATATTGTTACTAATAGTTTTAAGTTTCGCAACATCGCTTTCTAAATTTCGAGGATATTTTTTTAAGTCTTTGGAATTATTAAACTGAGTTGGGTTAACAAAAATGCTCACTATAGTTAGGTCATTATTCTCAAATGACTTTTGAACTAATGATAAATGACCTTGGTGCAAAGCACCCATTGTAGGAACAAAACCAATGATCGTTTTTGAATCAGAATTTACTTTTAAATGCTCTATTAAAGCTAGTTGTGTCTTGAAAATGAGCATGATGTTTTATTGAAATATTGTGCAAACTTAAGATTTTAGTTATTAACTGCATAAATTTTTGTAAATTTGCATGATTTTTTATTTTATAAAAGTAATACTGAATTTTAATATGGAAGATAAGAGGATATTGTATGTATCATCTGAAGTAGTGCCCTACTTAGCTGAAAACGAGGTTTCTCTAATGTCTTATGACGTGCCAAAAATGGTAAACGATCAAGGCGGACAAATTAGAATTTTCATGCCTAGATATGGTAATATCAATGAGAGAAGGCATCAATTACACGAAGTAATTAGATTGTCGGGGATGAATTTAGTAGTAAATGATTTAGATATGCCTTTAATTATTAAGGTAGCTTCTATTCCAAAAGAGAGAATTCAAGTTTATTTTATCGACAACGATGAATATTTTAAACGTAAAGCTACTTTTACAGATGAAGAAGGGGCGTTATTTCCCGACAACGATGAACGCGCCATATTTTTTGCAAAAGGGGTGGTTGAAACCGTTAAAAAACTGAATTGGGTTCCGGATATTATTCATGTTCATGGATGGATGGCGGCAATGTTACCAATCTATCTAAAGCATTATTATAAAGATGAAGCTTTGTTTTCAGATACTAAAATCATTACTTCTGTATATAGTCAGTCGTTTGAAGGTAGTCTAAATCTTGAAATGATCAATAAGGTTAAATTTGATGGAGTTCCTCAAGCTTCAATATCAAATTTAGAAACTCCTGATTATGAAAACATTATATTAACAACACTTCACCATTCTGATGGGATAATAATTGCTTCAGAAAACCTGTCTCCAAGTTTAACAAAATTTATAGAAACTTCGGGAAAACCTTTTTTACCTTTCACCTCGAAAGATAAATTCGCTGAAGTATATACTAACTTCTACAAGAATTTAGTTTAATAATATTATTTTAAAATAAATATGCAAAATCATTCAATTTATAAATTACTTTTTTTAGTTGGTATCATTGCTTTTTTTACCTCTTGTGATAAAGATTTTAATGAAATCGGTTCAGACGTAATAGGAGATGATCATTTTGGACTAATAAAAGACGATTCACAAACTGTTTTAGCTTATAATACCGCAACAGGTGAAGTTGAAACAAGTAACCAGCCCATAAATTCTTTGGGATATTATAACAATCCATTTTTTGGAAAAACAAAAGCAAGTGTGGTATCTCAAGTGTTATTAGACACTGTAAATCAAACTATTGGAACAAACCCAACGGTAACTAAAGTGGAACTTTCATTGCCTTACTTTAGTCGTTTAATTTCTAAAGATGCTACAACAAGTGATAGTACTTATGAGTTGGATTCTATTCAAGGATTTAGTATTGCCAATGATAAAAAAGTATTTAATAAATTCAAATTGAGCGTTTACGAAAATAATTACACTTTACGTGACCTTGATGCTGCGCTTAACTTTTTAGATGTTCAACGATATTATTCAGGAGAAACTGCCGTTTTTGATGCTTATAAAAATCCCGTTCGTTTAAATGACGATGGCGATTTAACTCAAAACAATGAATTTATTTACAGTTCCGCAGAAATTAAAACCTATAAAACGGTAGATGGTGCCCAAGTTGTTGATACAAGATCGGTTCCCGGAATGCGTTTAAAACTTCGAAATGACTTTTTCCAAAATAAATTGTTTGGAACAGGAGCTGCAGGAAAATTCTACAATAACTCTGTTTTTAAAGATTATTTCCGAGGATTGTATTTTAAGGCAGAAGCGGCTTCTGCTTCTCCTAATCAAGGAAGTATGTCTTTATTAAATTTCAAAAAGGGAAAAATAATAGTAACCTATACTGTTGATGTAACTAGTTCGGCCGGAGTTACCCAAAAAGAAAAGAAATTTGCAATTAGTTTAGGTGGAAATTCAGTGAATTTATTAGAAAATGACTACTCCTCAGGATATACTTCAGGATTGGCATCCAATGCAAATGCAACTACTGGAGCCTACAACTTATTTCCAAAAGGTGGTGAAGGTTCTATGGTTATCATTAAACTCTTTCGCGATATAGATATTAAGGGCTGGAATAACACAACAGGAGCCTTTGTTTCTGGACCTAATGAAATTTCAGATGAATTGGAAGATTTGAGACATCCTGCTGACAAAAAGAAATTATTAGTAAATGATGCCAATCTTACCTTTTATATTGATAAAGATAAAATGACAGGTGCAGCTGAACCAAATAGAATTTATCTATATGATTTAAATAATCACCGCCCTATAATTGATTATTATTTGGATTATTCCGTTGCCTCCAATTCTAAAAATAATAAATACGTTCATGGTGGTATTATAGAAAAAACTTCTGCCACATCAGCTTATGATAAACGAGGAATAAAATATAAAATCCGACTTACTAATCACATGATTAATTTAATAAGTAACGATTCTACCAATGTAAAATTAGGATTAGTTGTTACTGAATCAATTGGAGTTGCTTCAAATTCAAAGCTTAAAAATTCAACTTCAATTGCAAATCCTTTTAATAAATATCCAACGGCTGCGGTATATAATCAACTTGGCACTGTTTTATTCGGAAATAACATTCCTGTAACAGATCCGAATTATGCAAAAAGAATAAAACTAGAAATTTATTATACAAAACCTAATTAATTATATTACTAAAAATAATAATTTATGTGCGGAATTGTTGGTTATATTGGACATAGAGAAGCCTTTCCCATTGTAATCAAAGGCTTGAAAAGACTTGAATACAGAGGTTACGATAGCGCTGGAGTAATGCTTTTTGAAGGGGAAAATCTTAAAGTTTGTAAAACAAAAGGTAAAGTTTCTGATTTAGAAGAGCTATGTAAAACTAATATTACAACCAATGGCACCATTGGAATGGGTCATACTCGTTGGGCTACTCATGGTGTTCCAAACGATGTAAATTCTCATCCTCATGTTTCAAATTCAGGAAACCTAGTAATTATTCATAATGGAATTATAGAAAACTATGCTCCTCTAAAAAAAGAATTAATTAATAGAGGTTATGTTTTTCACTCCGATACTGACACTGAAGTTTTGGTAAATTTAATTGAAGACGTTCAAAAGAAAGACAATTTAAAATTAGGGAAAGCGGTTCAAATAGCCTTAAATCAGGTGGTGGGTGCTTATGCAATTTGTGTATTTGACAAACAAAAACCAAATGAAATAATTGTGGCCCGTTTAGGAAGTCCGTTAGCAATTGGAGTAGGTGAAAATGAATATTTTATTGCTTCTGATGCTTCTCCGTTTATAGAATATACCTCCAATGCGATTTACCTTGAAGATGAAGAAATGGCAATTGTGAGATTGGATAAACCTTTAAAAATTAGAAAAATTAAAGACGATACTTTAGTTGACCCTTATGTTCAAGAATTGCAGATGAACTTAGAGCAAATCGAAAAAGGAGGATACGATCACTTTATGCTTAAAGAAATTTTTGAACAACCAAGTGTTATAAAAGATACTTATCGCGGTCGTCTTAATGCAAATACTGGTTTGATTCAAATGGCTGGAATAGAAGATAATATCGAGAAATTCCTAAATGCTAAAAGAATATTAATAATAGCTTGTGGAACTTCATGGCACGCAGGATTAGTCGCCGAATATATTATAGAAGAATTTACAAGAATTCCTGTTGAAGTTGAATATGCCTCAGAATTCCGATATAGAAATCCTATTATTAATAAAGGCGATGTAGTTATTGCAATATCTCAATCGGGAGAAACTGCAGATACTTTAGCTGCAATTAAGTTAGCCAAAGAAAGAGGTGCATTTGTCTTTGGAGTTTGTAATGTAGTAGGTTCTTCTATTTCAAGAGAAACTCATGCTGGTGCTTATACCCATGCAGGACCAGAGATTGGTGTAGCATCAACAAAAGCATTTACCACACAAATTACTGTTTTAACCATGATTGCCTTGCGAATAGCTAAAGCAAAAGGAACAATGGCTAATTCTGATTACCATAGGTATTTACAAGAATTGGAATTAATTCCTAAAAAAGTACTTGAGGCACTTCAAACCAACGATAAAGCGAAAGAAATTGCCGAAACATTTAAAAACTCTCATAATTGTTTGTATTTAGGTAGAGGCTATAATTTTCCAGTTGCTTTAGAGGGGGCATTAAAATTAAAAGAAATTTCTTATATTCATGCAGAAGGATATCCAGCTGCAGAAATGAAACACGGACCAATTGCTTTAATTGATGAACACATGCCAGTAGTAGTAATCGCCCCAAAATTAGGTCATTACGACAAAGTAGTTAGTAATATTCAAGAAATAAAATCAAGAAGCGGAAAAATTATTGCAATCGTAACCAAAGGAGATACGCAAGTTCGAGATTTAGCCGATTATGTAATTGAAATTCCCGAAACTCCAGATGCATTATCCCCTTTAATTACTACAATTCCGTTACAATTATTGTCCTATCACATTGCCGTTATGAGAGATTGTAATGTTGACCAACCGCGTAATTTGGCAAAATCGGTTACAGTAGAGTAAAATATCGATATACAAATAAAAAAAGCGCTCTAGGTTGAGCGCTTTTTTTATTTTAAGAAATTAGGTAAATTTTTACGAATTACTTAATTAAATGTTAAAATTAAATATATTTGTCAGATGAAATTAAAAGAATAAATAAAAATGATGTGAAAAATTTAAAAATTTAATTTGATTAATTACTAAAATAAACGCCGTCAATATGTTAATTATCAAATTTCTTAGGCTAAAATTTAATAATATGAAAATAAACATTAACTTAGCCTCTATTAATTAAAAATTTTAAGCCCAATGAAAAAACACTTACTTATTTTAACATTGTTTTTTTGCAGCGTATCGTTTGCACAAAAAGTAGTTTCAGATTCAATTAAAAACACCGTACTAGACGAGGTTGTAGTCTCTGCTTCTAGAACTCCTGAAAAAGTTTTACAATCGCCAGTTACCATTGAAAGAATGGGACTAAAAGACATTAAAAAAACAGCTTCCCCTTCTTACTACGATGGTTTAGAGAACCTTAAAGAGGTACAAATGAACACCAGTAGTTTGACATTTAAATCAATCAACACTAGAGGATTTGCAACGGTTGCAAACGTAAGATTTATGCAATTAGTGGACGGAATGGACAATTCTTCTCCGCTGCTAAACTTCGTGTTAGGAAACATGATTGGAATTTCAGAAATTGACGTTCAAAGTGTGGAATTATTACCTGGAGCCTCTTCTGCATTGTATGGCGCAAACGCTTTCAATGGGATTCTTTTTATGAATAGTAAAAATCCATTCACTAGTGAAGGGGTAAACGGTTATGTGAAATACGGACAAACTAACCAACAAGCTGCTGGTGTAAATAGTTTTTCAGATTATGGGGTGAGAGTAGCTCATAAATTTAATAACTATTTTGCTGCTAAAGCAAACTATACTTACATGAAAGGTACCGATTGGTACGCTACTAATTACAATGGTATAAACGCAGCAAATGGTGATGAAATTATAGGAATAGATAGAACAAATCCAAATTATAACGGTATCAACGTATATGGTGATGAAGTTTCAACTAACTTAAGAGGAGTAGGTCAAGGTTTAGCTGCCGCTGGATTAATTCCTGCTTCAACAGTAAATTTATTACCAAACTCGAATGTAAGTAGAACCGGTTATAAAGAGGTTGAATTAACAGATAACAAAGCTTCAAACACAAAACTGGATTTCTCTTTGCACTTGAGACCATTTGGAAATGAAAATTTGGAAGTTATCTGGCAAAGTAAATTTGGTTTTGGTAATGCAGTTTACCAAGGAGCCAACAGATACTATTTGAATAACTTTTTTATGCAACAACATAAATTAGAATTCAAAGGAAAGAACTTCTTCGTAAGAGGATATACTACCACTGAAGATGGTGGAAATTCATACGACATGTTGTTTACAGGGATAAACATCAACAGAAAATGGAAAGATGATAGAACATGGTTTGGTCAATATGCTGGAGCTTATGTACAATCAACATTAGGTGGTGCAACTCCTACCCTAGCACATCAAATTGCGAGAAATACTGCAGATACAGGAAGATTAATTCCTGGTACAGATGCGTTTAAAACGGCATTTAGCGAAGTAACTTCTGAAGCAAGTGTGCTTTCAGGATCTAAATTAGTAGACAACTCTAGAATTTACCATTCAGATGTTAATTATAATTTTAAAGATCAAGTTAAATTTGCTGAAATTCAAGTAGGTGGATCTTACCGATTGTATGAATTGAATTCTCAGGGAAGAATTTATACTGATGCAAATGGACCAATTAATTATAATGAATATGGTGCCTACACTCAATTACAAAAGAAATTAATGGATGACCGTTTGAAACTTTCAGGGTCTATTCGTTATGATAAATCTCAAAACTTTCAGGGCAATTATTCGCCAAGAATCTCTGCTGTATACTCTGCTGGTGAGAACAAACAACACAATTTCAGAGCTTCCTTCCAAACCGGTTTCAGAAACCCATCTACTCAAGACCAGTACATTGGATTTAACGTAGGTAGTGCAATATTACTTGGTTCAGCTCCTGATAACTTAATAAGATATACTGAAACTTTACCTGTAAGCACTACAGTAGGTCAGTTATTTGCTGGCGCAACATCAGTTGTTATGACCGGTTTAAATGCATACAATAACTCTTATACTGCTGCCTCAGTAGCTGCTTTATCAGCATCTGGTAACCCAGCTGACTTAAGAAAAACTAACTTAGAATATGTAAAACCTGAAGAGGTAAAAGCTATAGAATTAGGATACCGTTCTGTTGTTAATGATATTTCTGTTGATATTAATGGATATTATAATGTTTATAATAATTTCATTGGAAACATTAACGTTGTTGCTCCTTACTATGGAACAGCAGTAGATTCTCCTAGTGCTACGGGTGGTCCAACAAATCTTGGAACTCAATCCATTCACGCATTACAAAATGGAAACTTTAGAGCTTATCAATTGTATACCAATACTAAAATTGAAATTAAATC
>CANKLD010000029.1 GCA_947483095.1 Bacteroidota bacterium | reverse complement strand
ATAAATTCAGGTGTAATAAATGGTGTAATAAATGAAATAGAGGGATTTATTTCTCAATATGAGGCAGTTTATCCTAAATTTATTATAATTTTAACGGGTGGAGACACAGAATTTTTGGCTAAACGATTAAAAAATACCATATTTGCCAATTCAAATTTCCTATTAGAGAGTTTGAACCAAACTTTTCAACAAAAAATCAAAAATGATTAAAAAACTTATAGTACCCGTTTTTTTATTTTTTAATGTAATTTCATTTGCCCAGCAGGGAACTTCGTCGCCTTATTCTTTTTACGGAATTGGAGATGTAAAATTTAAAGGAACTGCCGAAAATCGCGCTATGGGAGGTTTAACTATTTATTCAGATAGTATTCACTTAAATTTTCAAAATCCCGCATCGTATTCTAACCTAAAATTAACCACCTTTTCTCTGGGCGGAACCTATTTAACAACCGATTTAGAAACTAATTCTCAAAGCGAAAAAGCCAGAAGAACTGCAATAGATTATTTAGCAGTAGGACTTCCATTAGGTAAATTGGGAGTTGGTTTCGGTTTAATGCCGTATTCCTCCGTGGGTTATAATATCCAATCAAATATAGCTGCAACAACTACTGATTCTGAGGAAATTAGACAATTTTCAGGTACTGGAGGAATAAACAAGGTCTTTTTTGGCGTTGGTTATACTCTCACAAAAAAATGGAGTATTGGATTGGATTATAGTTACAATTTTGGGAAAATTCAAACCTATTCTTTTCTATTTAAAGAAGGACTACAATATGGTTCAAGAGAAAAAAATCTGTCTGATATTACAGGAAGTACTTTGAATGCTGGAGTGACTTATAATACACAAATAAATAAAAAACTAAATGGATTTGCGAGCTTAACGTATTCTCCAGATTCTAAATTAAGTTCATCAAACTCAAGAAATATTGCTACCATTCAATATTCATCAACTGGAGCTGAAATTCTTGTTCAGCCTTTAGATGTGGATGTTGACAATACAAATCTTACTGTACCTTCAAAATTAGCAGTAGGTTTTGGAGTAACTCAAAATAAAAAATGGATGCTTGGTACGGAAATTACATTCCAAAAAACTAGCAATATGGGTAACCGATTCAATGATATTAATAATGTAAATTATGAAAATTCTACAAGGATTTCTTTTGGGGGATTTTATATTCCAAATTATAATTCCTTTTCAAAATACTATGAAAAAATCAATTATAGAGGTGGCTTAAGATACGAAAATACAGGGCTTATCATAAACAACACTCCTATTAAAGATTATGCTGTTACTGTTGGTTTTGGATTGCCTCTTATTGGGGTGTTTTCTAATGTAAATATTGGAGTTGAATACGGACAAAGAGGAACTACCTCGGCTAATTTAGTTCAAGAAAATTATACCAATATTACCATCGGTTTTTCACTTAACGATAAATGGTTCCAAAAAAGACGCTTCTATTAGAATTAATAGTGGTTTAATTTGAATTTCTTACAGAATTAAAATCGAACTCAAATATGACTTTTAATAAATTCACAATCGGAAATTATGGACTATTACTTCTATTGGTAACAGCCCTTTCCTCTTGTGAAAGTAATTTTAAAGAAGTTCAAAAGCAAAATTTCTCTGAATTTGCTCCAAGCGGTGAAGCGGATGATTTCAATATGAAATATACCGATTCAGGTAGAATAAAATCAATATTGATTAGTTCTAAGATGCTAGATTACGCATCTGTAACCTATCCTTTTACAGAATTTCCAAAAGGAATAAATGTAACTTTATTTGATGTAAACAATAAAAAAACATTCATAACTTCAAATTATGCGGTTTCCTATAAAGTGCCAAACTTAATTGATTTGCAAGGAAATGTGAGAATTACAAACGAAATGGGGCAAGTACTAGAAACTTCTCAATTGTATTTTGATCAAAAAAATGAGTGGTTTTATACCGAAAAAAAGTTTAAATTTACAGATCCAAAAGGGGTTTCCTTAGGTGAAGGAATTGATTTTAGCAAAGATTTTAAAATTGTAAATTCTCAAAGCATCACCGGAGAAATCGATCAGGCTAATTAAAATTATTAAAAATGAAATATTTAAAATACACCCCTTACATTTATCTTTTTGCGGCCATTTTCTTTATATACAAAGCATTAAATGTTTGGAGTCCAGACTCTGAAGATCATTTACTTTTTTTCGGAATTGCTACACTATCTGTTTTTATGTTTTTCTTTAGAAGACATTATGCTAAAAAATTCGAAGCAAGAAACAATTCAAAATAATTTATGGAAATCACAATTATCATTACCTGTTTGATATTATGTGCGTTTTTCTCGGGAATGGAAATTGCTTTTATTACGTCGAATAAAATATATCTTGAAATTGAGAAAAAACAAGACAATTTTCTTTCTCAAATACTGTCCAAACTAACAGAAAAACCATCTCAATTTATTGCTACAATGCTCATTGGATTCAATGTGTCGATAGTAGTATACAGTTTTTTCATGGGCGATTTATTAATGAATTGGTTTGAAACATTGGGAATTGAATTTTCTAGTTTGGTTAATTTATTGTTACAAACAGTACTTTCAACTTTAATTGTACTAATCACTTCTGAATTCCTGCCAAAAGTTTTTTTCCAAATTTATGCCAATAGTTTTGTTAAGTATTTTGCAATTCCAGCCTATTTTTTCTACCTATTATTTTATTTATTTTCTACTTTTATAATGTGGATTTCGGACACTATTTTGAAAAGATTTTTTAAAACCGAAGGCGATTTTGTGCCCTTATTTTTCAGCAAAGTAGAACTAGGAAATTATATCTCTGAACAAATGAATCATTTTGAAGACCATGAAAATGTAGATTCTGAAATTCAAATTTTTCAGAATGCCTTAGAATTTTCTGGTGTAAAAGCGCGAGATATAATGACGCCAAGAACTGAAATTTCTGGTGTTGACCTACTTGATTCCGTAGATGATTTAAAGGAAATGTTCATTAAAACAGGCTATTCTAAAATCATAGTTTACCAAAATTCTTTAGATGACTGTATCGGATATGTTCACTCATTTGAGCTATTTAAGAAACCAAAAACTATTAAATCAATATTGATTAGGGTTGAATTTATACCAGAAACTATTTTCATAAAAGAAGCTTTAGATCTTCTGATTAAGAATAGAAAAAGTGTTGCAGTAGTTTTAGACGAATATGGCGGAACTGCAGGAATTATAACTATCGAAGACATAGTTGAAGAACTTTTTGGAGAAATTGAAGACGAACACGATTCAGAAGAAATTAGAATTGAACAGGAAATTGAAGCTGGTGTTTTTCTGTTTTCAGCACGATTAGACGTTGAATATATTAACCAAACCTATAAACTGAAAATTCCCGAAAGTGATTCCTATGGTACTCTTGGTGGGTTTATTGTCGATTATACAAAAGAAATCCCCCAAAAAGGCAACAAAATCAACATTGGAAACTATAATTTTATTATTGAAGAAGCCTCAAATAATAAAATTGAATTAGTTAAAATGACTATAATTGACTAATATCAAAAAAATAAATAATAATTTATTGCAAAATATAACTTTACAACTATAATATTTAAATAGATAATTGTATTTTCGCAGACAGAATTTTAATTAACAAAATAAAAAATGGCAGTTTTACAAAAAATCAGACAACGTTCACTTCTTTTAATACTAGTAATAGGGTTTTGTTTATTAGCATTCATAATAGGCGATCTATTTAATAATGGAGGTCTTTCAAGCACTTCAAATGATGTAGGAAGTATTAATGGTAAAGGAATTTTATTTGAAGAATTTCAAATTAAAGTTTCCAATGTAGAAAAAAGTGGTCAAGGAGTTACTATAACTCAAGCTGCAAATAGAGTTTGGGATCAAGAGGTTTCAATTGCTTTATTAACCGCTGAATTTGACAAACTTGGAATTAGAGTGGGTGAAAACCACATTATGGAAATTTTTAAAGCAGATCAAAATATCGGTCAAAATCCAACGTTTTTAAACGCTGCAGGGAAATTTGATGTCGCAAAATTTAAAGAATTCTTTAAAGCAAATCCTGATCAAGCTCTAAATCTAAAAGATAGAGAAAAAGATGCTTCCTTAAATGCAAAGTTCCAAATTTATAATTCTTTAATTAAAGCAGGAGTTTACACAACCGATAGTGAAGGTAAATTTAAATACGGAATGGAGTCTAACAAAGTTAACTTCGACTATGTTTCTGTATTGTTCTCAACAGTTAAAGACAGTGACATTAAAATTTCTGATGAAGAAATTACAAATTACATGAAAACGAACGAGAAAAAATACAAAGCAGAAGAATCTCGTGAAGTTCAATATGTTTTAATTGAAGACAAAGCCTCCCCAGAAGATGAAAATGAAGTTAAAACAGCCGTTACTTCCTTACTTTCCTCCAGAATTGCTTACAATCAAGCCACGGGTAAAAACGATACGTTACCTGGATTTAAAGGGGCTAAAGATGCAATTGAATTTGTTAATGCTAATTCTGACAAACCTTACGACTCAACTTATGTAGCTAAAAAAGATTTGCCAGTTCAATTTGCTGAGCAATTATTTAACTTGGCACCAGGCGAAGTTTTTGGACCTTATATTAACAATAATTTTGTGTGTCTTTCTAAAACTTTAGGAAGAAAAGCAGGAGCAAATGCTAAAGCTTCTCACATTTTAATTAGCTATGAAGGAACTCAAGTTCCGAATAAAAAAGAAAAACGGACTAAAGAACAAGCAAAAGCTAAAGCGGATTTATTATTCGCGCAAGTTCAAGCAAATCCAACTAGTTTTATGATGGTTGCTTTAATGAATTCTGACGATTCTTCTTCTCAACAAGGAGGTGATTTAGGATATTTCACTCAAGGTCAAATGGTTAAGCCGTTCAATGATTTCGTATTTTCTAGTCCTGTTGGAAAAATTGGATTGGTTGAAACAGATTTCGGTTACCACATTATCAACGTTACTGATAAACAAGACGCTGTTCGTTTGGCAACAATCGCTCAAAAAATTGAACCTTCCGAAGCTACTTCTGATAAAATTTATACTAAAGCGGTAAAATTTGAAATGGATGCAACTGAAGGTGATTTTGAAAAAGTGGCTAAAGCTGAAAAAATCCAAACAAATCCTTCTGTTAAAGTAAAAGTAATGGACGAAACATTTGGTTCCCTAGGAAACCAAAGACAAATTGTTCGTTGGGCTTTTGAAAGTGAAACTAAAATTGGCGATGTTAAAAGATTTGAAGTGCCTAACGTTGGAAATATAATTGCAAAAGTAAAAGCAGTTTTTGAAGCTGGTTTAACTCCAATTGCTGATGCAAGACCAATGGTTGAGCCAATTTTAAAAAACAAGAAAAAAGCCGAAATGATCAAAGCTAAAATGAAAGGCACTACTTTAGAAGCTATTGCTAAAGCAAATGCAACTCAAGTAAAATCAGCTGTTGATGTTACGCTTGAAAATCCAACTTTACCTGGTGTTAGTCAAGAAGCAAAAGTGGTTGGAACTGCTTTTGGTTTAAAAGGAAACAAAATTTCTGCACCTATTGAGGGTAATTTAGGCGTTTATGTAGTGAAAACCAAAACAGTATTTACTGCTCCAGCTTTGAAAAGTTATACCGATTATGTAGCGAAATTGAAATCTCAAAATGCTTCAGCTTCAGGAAGAATTATTCCAGCCCTGAAAGTTGATGCTGAAATTGAAGATAATAGATCAAAATTTAACTTCTAGAGAGAGAAACATGACTAGTCCTAAATAATCTGTATCGATTATTTAGGACTAGTCAATTGAGATTATAAAATCATATCCTTATAAGCAACAATGGTTTTGAAACCTTTATTTTCAAAATAGGAGGTTGGGTTTTCATTTGAAACGACCATAATAAAATCGCCACCCCAGGCCCCTAGACTTTTTATTGAACCATCAAAATTGGGGAATAAACTTTCTTTTACCGTTGGAAGGTCAAGAATAGAACTCATAATTTCTTCGTGTTTATTGATCAAATTAATAAATTCCGCCATAGAAATTGAATTGCAAATTGCCGCGGTAAGTTTGTTGACTATTGTAAAATCAAACTCAAAATTCTTTTGATTTTTATAATAATTATCAATCGCTGTTTTACTACTTTGCTTCTTATTTAAATAAACAAAATAAATATTATGTGTAAAATCAGGATTGAAATTTACTTTTTCAATCATGGGCAAACCATTTATTAATTGGTATAAAATAGGAGTATTATTTTGAGCGCAAGCAATATCATAACCACTTCCTCCAAAACTGTTTTTAAGTAGTTCAAAAGCATCAATTTGCAACCATTGAGCAATATTGTTAATTAAGGTCGATGAGGTGCCTAAACCCCAAAATTTTGGGAATGTAAGCACGGTCGAAATGGAATAACCTAATGAAGAATCTAAAAATCTAGAATTTAGCAAATAGGCTTCATGCAAAATCTTAATTAATGTTTCTCTTTCCGATACATTATTACTATTAAATTCAATAATCTCGTTGAAGGAAATAGTTTCTTCAAACCACACACTATTGTCATAATCAAAACTGGCCCAATGAATTTTACCTGCAGCACCCGAAGCTATTTTTAAATATTGCCCGTATTTTGTTGGTAAAGCCAATGCTTTTGCTCCGTCAAGAACCAAGTATTCGCCTGTGATTAAGAGTTTTCCGTTACTGTAATAAGTTTGCTCCATTGGTATGTTAAAATTGAGTAACGTATTTATTTTCTTAATTTCTCAATAAAATCAACAGCTGCCGAATGAGAAACTACGGCATCTTTAAAGTGTTTTTTAATTAAAAACGCTTCTTCATCTGTCACCTGAAATTGATTTAAAATATTGTTGAGGTGCATTTTCATATGTCCCTCTTGAATCCCTGTTGTAGTTAAGGAACGTAAAGCGGCAAAATTTTGAGCTAATCCTGCAACCGCAATCACTTCCATAAGTTCCTTGGCGGAAGGTTTTTCTAGCATTTCTAAAGATAATTTTACCATAGGGTGAAGCGAAGTTAACCCACCTACGGTTCCAAGTGCCAGTGGAATTTCCAACCAAAAACTAAATATCCCCTCTTCAATTTTAGCATGAGACAAACTGGAATAACTTCCATTTCTAGTCGCATAGGCATGAATTCCGGCTTCAACAGCGCGGAAATCATTTCCAGTTGCCAATACTACCGCATCAACTCCGTTCATAATTCCTTTATTGTGAGTTACCGCTCTAAACGGTTCTACTTCTGCAATTTGGACAGCTTGAATAAATTTATTAGCAAAAGATTCAGTGTTTTCGATGTTTTTATCTGCTAATTCGGCTACTTTACAAGAAACTTCTGCACGAACGATACAGTTAGGAACGTAATTCGATAAAATACTCATTACGATTTCAATATTTTTCCCGCTTACAGAGAAATCAGAATAGGAAGTAGCTTCTTCTTTAAGTGTTTTTGCAAATAGTTCCAGGCAAGAATTTATAAAATTGGCACCCATTGAATCTTTGGTATCAAAAGTGGCGTGCAACTGATAATAATTTGGGATTAGGTTTGTTTTATTTCTGAGTTCGATAGATAAAATTCCACCGCCTCGTTTTTGCATATTTTTGGTTACACTCTCGGTAGCTTCATAAAATTTATGTTTAATTTCGTTGAAGAATTTTTCTAATTTTTCTAGATCACCGTTATATATAAAATGAACTTGCCCAATTTTTTCAGTATTTATAACGCTAGTTCTAAATCCGCCACGAGTTGCCCAATATTTTGCCGATTTAGAAGCTGCGGCTACAACTGAACTTTCTTCGATTACCATTGGTATCGTTTTGTATTTCCCATTGATAAGAAAATTGGGTGCAATCCCTAATGGCAAATAAAAATTGGTGATAGTATTTTCAATGAATTCATCATGCAATTGTTGGATTTTTGAATCTGAATTCCAATATTTTTTTATTGTAGAAATAGCCTCATTTGGATTGGAAAAATAGGTGTTTGCAATCCAATTTATCTTCTCTTCTTTTGACAATTTTGAAAATCCAGTAATGGCATTATTCATCTGTATAAATTATTAATTCATGCAAATATACATTTTCATCAATTCTAATAAAATAACTTGCCTATGAAATTACATTTTAAGAAAAAAAAGGTGGTAATTAGAGAATTTTTCACTAAAATTGAATGTTTTTTAAAATAGAACAAATATGAAATTTATATACAAAGTTACTTTATTATTCTTATTCGCCTCTTTTTCTGTTGTGGCCCAACAAAAAATTAGTATTGAAGCCATTTATTCAGGTGCTTTTCGAGCTAAAGGAATGGATGATTTACAGGCTTTGAAAAATACGAATCAATATACTGTTTTAAATTTTGATAGAACTACTAATACTTCAAAAATTGATTTATTTGATTTTGCAACTCTTAAAAAAGTTTCGACATTAATAGATTCTAAAGAGCATAAAGCGCTTGAAGGAATTGACAGTTATACTTTTAGTTCAGATGAAAAAACAATTTTAATTGCTACTAATTCAGATCAGATTTTTCGCCATTCATTTGTAGCCAATTACTTTTTATATGTTATAGCAACTAAAAAATTAATGCCTTTATTCGATTTTAAAATTCAGGAACCTACCTTTTCTCCTGATGGAACTAAAATTGCTTTTGCAAAAGAAAACAACCTATTCATTTATGATATCGCTTCTAAATCAACGGAGCAAATTACTACAGACGGTGTTAGAAATTCAATAATTAATGGAATTACAGATTGGGTATACGAAGAAGAATTTGCATTTGTAAGAGCATTCGATTGGAGTGGAGATAGTAAGAAATTGGCTTACATTCGTTTTGATGAAAGTCAAGTTCCTGAATTTTCAATGTCGATGTTTCAGAAAGATTTATATCCAACAATTGAAACGTTTAAATATCCAAAGGCGGGCGAAAAAAATTCGGAAGTTTCCTTACATATTTATGATGTCTCTAAAGGAAATACCAAAAATATCGACTTAAAAAATTATTCCAATTTTTATATCGCAAGAATGAAATGGACAAATGATAATAATGTGCTGTGTGCTCAACTATTAAATCGCCATCAAGATAATTTAGATTTACTCTTTGTAGATGGAACTTCTGGAATTGCAAAAGTTGTGTTGAATGAAAAGGACAAAGCATATGTTGATGTAACGGATAATTTGACATTTTTAAAAGACAATAGTTTCATTTGGACCAGTGAAAAAGACGGTTTCAATCATATTTATGTGTATGATAAAACTGGAAAACTAAAAAATCAGGTAACCAAAGGAAATTGGGAAGTAACCAATTATTATGGTTTTGATGAAAATAATCAAACTATTTTTTATCAATCTGTAGAAAATGGTTCTATTAATAGAGACGTTTACAGAATTGCATTAAATGGAAAAAACAAAGTAAGATTGTCTGCCAATACCGGGACGAATAATGCTACTTTTAGTCCAAACTTCCAGTATTACATTACCACTTTTTCAAGTGCAACTCAGCCATCTAAATACACTTTAAATGATGCCAAAAACGGAAAAGAAATTCAAGTTATTGAAAACAATGAAGTGTTAGCAAATAAAATTAAGTCTTATAATTTACCTTCAAAAGATTTTTTTGTTTTGAAAACTGAAAAAGGAAACGAACTAAACGCATGGATTTTAAAACCTAAAGATTTTGATCCTTCCAAAAAATACCCCGTATTTATGTATCAATATTCAGGTCCAGGATCGCAACAAGTGAATAACGATTGGAACGGAACAGACGATTATTGGTTTATGATGTTAACTCAACAAGGCTATATTGTGGCTTGTGTTGACGGACGTGGAACAGGATTTAAAGGGGCCGAATTCAAAAAAGTTACCCAAAAAGAATTGGGAAAACTTGAAGTGGAAGACCAAATTGATGCCGCCAAAGTAATTGGAAATTATCCTTTTGTTGATAAAACTAGAATCGGTATATTTGGCTGGTCGTATGGTGGCTTTATGGCTTCCAACTGTATTATGAAAGGGAATGAGGTGTTCAAAATGGCGATTGCAGTTGCCCCAGTTACCAATTGGAGATTTTACGATAGCATTTATACCGAAAGATACATGCAAACTCCTGCTGAAAATGCGAGTGGATACGATGAAAATTCGCCAATTAACCACGTAGATAAATTGAAAGGAAAATTTCTTTTAATTCATGGTTCGGGTGACGACAATGTTCATGTTCAGAATTCTATGCAAATGATGGAAGCATTAATACAAGCCAATAAACAATTTGATTCACAAATTTATCCGGATAACAATCATGGAATTTACGGTGGAAAAACAAGAATTCAATTGTATACTAAAATGACAAATTTCATTAAGGAAAATTTATAGGTAATTATGCATTTAATAGCCATTCAAAATAAAATATATGAAGTTAATGGTGTCAAAATGATGCTTGACTTTGATTTAGCTGAATTGTACGAAGTAGAAACAAGAGTTTTGAATCAAGCGATAAAAAGGAATATTGATAGTTTTCCTGAAGATTTTATGTTCAGATTGACATAAGAAGAATGGGAAGGAGTGTCATCACAAATTGTGATGAAATCCCCATCATCACAAATTGTGATGATGGATTTGCCAAAAAATAGAACAGGAAAATAGTTGCCTTATGCTTTTACAGAACATAGAGTAACCATGTTAGCCAATGTTTTACGAAGTCCTAAAGCTAGAAAAATGAATATTGCCATTGTCAGAGCTTTTGTAGCACTAAGAAAAACGTTACTGAATATTGAAGATTTAAAAAATCACATCCAAGAATTAGAGACAAAATTTGACAGCCAATTTGAAGATATTTTTGAAGCAATTCAGTTTTTAATGACTGAAAATAAAGAAATTGAAACTCGAAATGAAAGAGTAAAAATAGGATACAAAAATAAATAACCAAAATTAAAACCAAATCTAAATTAACTAATAACAAAAAAATGAGTGAAACAGCAGTAAAATCAGCACATCCAAAAGGACTTTGGGTACTATTTGGAACAGAAATGTGGGAACGTTTCAATTTCTATGGAATGAGAGCAATATTAACCTTGTTTTTAATTAATTCATTAATGATGAAAGAAGCAGACGCTTCAATTATATATGGTGGATTCTTGGGACTTTGTTACTTAACACCAATGTTGGGTGGATTTATTTCTGATCGTTTCTTTGGAAATAGAAATTGTATTTTATTAGGGGGTTTAATGATGGCAGTTGGACAATTTTTATTGTTTACAAGTGCAAGTGTTTTTGGAACTAATTTAAGTTTAGCGACTACTTTGATGTGGTCTGCATTAGGAATTATTATTTTTGGAAATGGTTTCTTTAAACCAAATATTTCTTCAATGGTGGGAAGTTTGTATCCAAAACAAGAAAAAAGCAAATTAGATACCGCTTTTACCATTTTCTATATGGGGATCAATTTAGGAGCGTTTCTAGGACAAACAATTTGTCCATTAGTTGGCGACGTAGTAGATGGCGGTGGAGTTAGAGATATACATGCATTTAAATGGGGTTTCTTAGCAGCATCAATTGCAATGTTAATTGGAACATTAGTTTTTTATGTATTAAAAAATAAATATGTTTTAACTCCTGAAGGAAAACCATTAGGAGGATTGCCTTCTAAAAATGAAGCATCAGATTATGAAGAAGGAGAAGCTCAAAAAGCAGTTTTTTCAATTAATTCAATTGTTGTAGCGGTTATCTCTTTTATTGCATTTTTCTTTACTTTTCAATATTTATTAGATGGAGATGATTTTATTAAAACCATTATTTATCCAATAATTTATGCAAGTGGAATAACGCTAGCGGGACTTATTATTTCAGATAGTTCATTAACTAAAATTGAAAGAGATAGGATTTTGGTGATCTATATAGTTGCCTTTTTTATCATCTTTTTCTGGGCTGCTTTTGAACAAGCAGGATCTTCGTTAACCTTTATTGCCGACAATCAAACCGATAGAACTTTTATGTTTGGTTGGAAAATGCCAGCGTCGATGATTCAAGTATTTAATGGAGTTTTCGTATTTGCATTTGCATTGCCATTCAGTATTTTATGGGATAAATTAAGAGCAAGTGGAAGAGAGCCAATTTCTCCAGTGAAACAATCTATCGGATTAGGATTAATTGCATTGAGTTATTTAATCATCGCTTACAATGTAAAAGACCTTGGAAACAGTGGGCTTTTAGGTATAAAATGGCTAATATTATTGTATTTAATTCAAACATTTGCTGAATTATGTTTATCACCAATCGGATTATCACTTGTAGGTAAATTATCGCCAAAACGTTTTGCTTCCTTATTATTTGGAGTTTTCTTTTTATCAAATGCAGCAGGTTATGCATTAGCAGGAACTTTAGGATCCATTTTACCGGCTACAGGAGATAAATTTGCAAAAGCGCAAGAACTAGGAGTTGATTTACAAGGGGTGTTGAACAAAACTATCGTTCCTACCGCAGATCAATTGAAGTTGTTAGCTGAAAATCAAATTAGCCCGGTAAACCCATCATTCGTTGGTTTCGAAATTCATAATCTTTTCGAATTTTTTATGGTATTTGTTGTGTTAACGGGAATTGCGTCAATTACATTATTTGCATTAACACCAGTATTGAAAAAAATGATGCACGGCGTTCGTTAATCATTATAAAATATTTTATACCTTTCAAACCTACAAGAATTCTTGTGGGTTTGTTTTTTTAATACACTCATTATAAATGGCGCAAGATTTAACTTTAGAACAAATTCAAAACTTCAAAGGAAAATATCCAAAACAACTTTGGTATTTATTTTT
The DNA here is from genome assembly GCA_947483095.1 of Bacteroidota bacterium. Next base: position 90 of record CANKLD010000029.1, on the reverse strand, counting down.
TAGTGAAATGTGGGAACGATTTTGTTTCTATGGAATGCGTGGAATGTTGGTTATATTTATGGTTGGCCATTTAGGAATGAATGAGGAAGT
>CANKLD010000028.1 GCA_947483095.1 Bacteroidota bacterium | reverse complement strand
TCGTTTGGAAATGGGGTAAATTATACTGCGGGATTAGATAAAATTCGAACTTCTCCAGATCATGGAACTGCTTATGATATTGCCGGGAAAGGAATTGCCAATCACAATTCATTTAAGGAAGCCGTTTTTTTAGCAATTGACATCTATAACTCGAGAAATGAGTATGTAGAAATCAGTAATAATCCACTAAAAACCAAAGAAAAGTAGTTGTAAACAAAAAAATGTTGATAACGCTTTTGATATTAGTATTATTTTATATCTTTGCACCCCGAAGTTTTGGGAAAAATTGTTGTTACGATGAAAAAGTTAAATGATTTTTTAATTCCTTTCATAGGATTAAAGTTAGGAAAACACCAATTTGAATATCATATAAGTAAGGAGTTCTTTGATAACTTTGATTATGATGAGTTTGAGAGTGCAAACATCAAAGTAAACGTGGCTTTTGAAAAGAAAAGCACCCTAATAGAATTGAATTTTAAACACAAGGGAACCATTCATGTTCCATGTGATTTGACTAACGAGATGTTTGATTTTCCAATAAAAGGAAAACTAAAAGTAATCGTTAAGTTTGGAGAAGAATACAATGATGATAATGACGAATTATTGATTTTACCTCACGGGGAACATGAAATTAATATTTCTCAAATAATATACGAAATGATTGCTTTGTCAATACCTTTCAGAAGGGTTCACCCAGGGGTTAAAGACGGAACTTTAAATTCTGAAGCTTTAAAAAAGCTAAATGAATTGAGAGTAGAAGAAATTAAAAAAGAAGAAGAAATTGACCCGCGTTGGGAAAAATTAAAACAACTATTAACGGATAAATAATATAGTAAAATGGCGCATCCTAAGAGAAAAATCTCCAAAACGAGAAGAGACAAGAGAAGAACACATTACAAAGCTACAGTTGCTCAAATTGCAACTTGTCCTATCACAGGAGAAGCACATTTATACCACAGAGCTTACTGGCATGAAGGTAAAATGTACTACAGAGGTCAAGTTGTTATTGATAAGCAAGTTGCTGTTGCTTAATACATTTTAAAAATAAAAGATAAACTCTCACCTGTTGGGAGTTTTTTTTGTTGGAATAAACTTTAAGAGTCAATATTCGACACTAAATGAAATAATTTAGAAAATAATTTGTAATTTCAACCCGTTTTTGGGATACAATTATAATCCAAAAATTACAACCCTATGAGTAAAATTACAGCCGCAATTACTGCTGTCGGTGGATATGTTCCAGATTTTGTACTTTCAAATAAAGTACTTGAAACTATGGTTGACACCAATGATGAATGGATTACTTCTAGAACTGGAATTAAAGAAAGAAGGATTTTAAAAGGAGAAGGCTTAGGAACTTCTTATTTAGCTATTCAAGCCGCAAAAGACCTGCTAAAAAAAGGAAATATTGACCCTTTAGAAATTGACTTGGTGTTAATGGCAACTGCAACTCCTGACATGTTAGTTGCGTCAACGGGTGTTTATGTAGCCTCACAAATAGGCGCTACTAATGCTTTTGCCTACGATTTACAAGCGGCATGTTCCAGTTTCTTATTTGGAATGTCAACAGCTTCCGCCTATATAGAATCTGGCAGATACAAAAAAGTACTTTTAATTGGTGCCGATAAAATGTCTTCCATTATTAATTATACTGACAGAACTACTTGTATTATATTTGGTGACGGCGCAGGCGCAGTTTTATTTGAACCCAATTTTGAAGGCCTAGGTTTACAAGATGAAATAATGAAATCAGACGGTATTGGAAGGGATTTTCTTAAAATGGATGCCGGAGGATCAATACTCCCTCCATCACATGAAACGGTAGATGCACATCAACATTTTATTTTCCAAGACGGAAAACAAGTATATAAATACGCAGTTACCGGAATGGCCGATGTAAGTGAGAAAATAATGCAAAGAAATAATCTTACACATGACGATGTAAATTGGCTTGTGGCGCACCAGGCAAATAAAAGAATAATTGACGCCACATCAAGTAGAATGGGAGTTGACGATAGCAAAGTATTAATAAATATTGAAAAATATGGAAATACGACTTCAGCAACGTTACCCTTATTATTATTTGATTTTGAGAAAAAATTAAAAAAAGGAGATAATTTAATATTTGCTGCCTTTGGAGGTGGATTCACATGGGGATCTATTTATTTAAAGTGGGCATACAACAGAGAGTAAACTAACCTAAAATTAATATTATGGATTTAAAAGAAATTCAAAACCTGATCAAGTTTGTTTCCAATTCGGGAGTTGCAGAAGTAAAACTAGAAATGGATGATGTAAAAATCACCATTAAAACTACGCTTGAAGGAACTACTCCAGAAATTACCTATTTACAACAAGCGCCGGTTGCACAAGCTGCCCCTCAAGTAGCCCCAGAACCAGTTGCTGCCGCTCCAGTTGCCGCTGCACCAGTTGCAGAAAACGCAAACTACATTACCGTAAAATCGCCAATGATTGGAACCTTCTATAGAAAACCATCACCAGACAAACCAATTTTTGTTGAAGTAGGAAGCACTATTTCAAAAGGGGATGTAGTATGTGTTATTGAAGCGATGAAGTTGTTTAACGAAATTGAATCTGAAGTATCAGGTAAAATCGTTAAAATTTTAGTTGACGATATGTCACCGGTAGAATTTGACCAACCTTTATTTATAGTTGATCCTTCTTAATTTGAAGAAGCTAAGAGGTGATTTCACCACTTAACTAATTTTCAAATTTTCAAATTGTATAATTTTCAAATTAAGAATGATGTTTAAAAAAATATTAATTGCAAATAGAGGGGAAATAGCCCTTCGTGTTATTAGAACCTGCAGAGAAATGGGAATTAAAACCGTAGCGGTTTATTCCACTGCGGATGCGGAAAGTCTTCACGTAAAATTTGCTGACGAAGCAGTTTGTATAGGCCCTCCGCCAAGTAATCTTTCCTATTTAAAAATGTCTAATATTATAGCTGCAGCAGAAATTACCAATGCTGATGCCATTCATCCAGGGTATGGATTTCTTTCTGAAAACGCAAAATTTTCAAAAATCTGTCAAGAACATGGAATCAAATTTATTGGTGCCTCTCCTGAAATGATTGACAGAATGGGAGACAAAGCTTCTGCAAAAGCAACCATGATTGAAGCAGGAGTTCCTTGTGTGCCAGGATCTGTAGGAATATTAGAATCTTTTGAACAAGCTCAAAAATTATCTTTAGAAATGGGATATCCTGTAATGCTAAAAGCTACCGCTGGTGGTGGAGGCAAAGGGATGCGTGCCGTTTGGAAAGAAGAAGATTTATTAAAAGCTTGGGAAGGAGCTCGTCAAGAGTCGGCGGCAGCTTTTGGAAATGATGGGATGTATCTTGAAAAATTAATTGAAGAGCCTAGACATATTGAAATTCAAGTCATTGGTGATTCTTACGGAAAAGCGTGTCATTTATCCGAAAGAGATTGTTCGGTTCAGCGTCGTCATCAAAAATTAACCGAGGAAACTCCGTCCCCATTTATGACGGATGAATTACGAACTAAAATGGGAGATGCGGCGGTTAAGGCAGCCGAATATATTAAATATGAAGGAGCAGGAACCGTAGAGTTTTTAGTGGACAAACATAGAAATTTCTATTTCATGGAAATGAACACAAGAATCCAAGTGGAACACCCAATTACGGAGCAAGTGGTAGATTACGACTTAATCCGGGAACAAATAATGGTTGCTTCTGGAATACCAATTTCTGGAAAAAACTATTTACCACAATTACACGCTATTGAATGTAGAATAAATGCGGAAGATCCGTACAATGATTTCCGCCCTTCACCAGGAAAAATAACTACACTTCATGCGCCAGGAGGACACGGTGTTCGTTTAGACACCCACGTATATGCTGGTTACACGATTCCACCAAATTATGACTCAATGATTGCTAAGTTGATTACAACAGCTCAAACGCGTCAAGAAGCGATAAATAAGATGAAACGTGCTTTGGACGAATTTGTAATTCAAGGAGTTAAAACTACCATTCCTTTTCACCGTCAATTAATGGATGATGAGCAATATGTAGCTGGAAATTATACGACTGCTTTCATGGACACTTTCAAAATGAATGATCCGGAATAAAGCGAAATCAAATATCTAATTACGAAAAACCATCAAATTATTGATGGTTTTTTTTGTCCAATAAATACCAAGAATTTATTTTAAATACAAATATTTATTATAAGATTTTAATTTTAATATTTGCCACAGATTTTATCTGTAAAATCTGTAAAATCCGTGGCTAAAAAATTCGGAAAATTTATGATGCCTCCAATAATTTACTGAATACGAAAAAGATTGTTTTGCAGTAAAATAATATTAAGTAAAAATAAAAAATCCCATTCTTTCGAGTGGGATTTTGGTTTTAAAAGAGCTGCAGCGATGCAGCTCTTTTTTTATAATACATTTAGGCCTAGTTTCCTAAAACTTTCACATTGTCAATTTCCCAAGTAGAACCTGCGGTTGTTGATGAGGTATATTTAAACGCCACATAAACAGTGCTATTTCCAGCACCAACGAAAGAACTTAATGATAAGTTACCTGAATTGGCATAAACATAATTACCAGCTGAAAGCGTTGCCCCCGTTAAGGGAGTCCAAGTTACACCTGCAGCATAAGGGCTTCCCGTTCCAGAATAGTTTTTAGATACTAAAACTACAATAGGATCTCCTGTAAATTTATAGGCATTGTCAAAAGACAAAGTTGCTGTTGTTAAAGTTGATAAATTTTGAACTGGTGAAATCAACCAATCTTCATTAACTTTATTTCCTCCTGCATAACCTGACATTTTAGCCATTGATCCTGGATTTCCATAAGTAGTACTGTGCGTCCATACTTCAGCTCCAGTTACACTAAATGCAGTCCAAGAAGCAATACCACCATCAAAAGTTTCATTTAATAATGGTGAAAATCTTGGTGCGGTTAATTTGATATCGGCTTCAGTTCGTACCATAAATTGGTAATCAGTGTTGTATTTTGTCATGATTCCTCTAATTTTTCCACTTCCAGTAGCTACTGCTTTTGCAGCAAAATTTGCATACCCACTTGTTCTAAAAATCACTGAATTTCCTGAAAAATCTTGAATTCTTCTGTTGGTAGCTCCACCAATAGTATTTGGATTTGATGGACTTGCATCATAATAAGTGCTGTTAGCGACTACGTCATTATTCACAAATTGAACTCTGTCAAACTCAATTAATTTATTTAAATAAGTACCACCATTAATCGCTTGGTCAATAGTTACTTGTTGAACCAATAGATTTTCATTTACAGCAGTACAAGTTCTATTTACCGAAGCTTTGAAATCAGTTTCTGGCAATCTACCCACTTCAGCGCCTCCTGAAGAGTTGGCATAAAGACCACCAATTCTCATTCCATCGTATTTTACATCTTTGTATAAACCATCCATTTTAATTAGAACTTTTCTTCCTGGCTCATAATTAATAAAAGTTGAAGAAGCATCAACAGGAACACTAAAAGCTTTTGATCCATCTAAAGTTTGGAAAGAAATAGATTTAAAGAAATTACCACCAATATCGCTAGAGGTTACATAAGCTTCAATTACGTCAGAAACACCAGGGACAATATTGGCGTGAACCGCTACAACTGCTCCAGCGTTAATTTGAGAAACTTCTCTGTTTTTTACTAATGACGTTTCAGAACAATCTCCAAGGGTAGGTGTTCCAAACTCGTCTTTTACACAACTAGTAAACAATCCTGCAGAAAGAATACTAAAAAATACTGATTTTAAAATTATTGATTTCATATTATTGGTTATTTTATTTTATTAGAAATTGAGGTATAAATTTAGGAAATAGGTTCTTCCGAAACCGTAAAAATATTTAGGGGCAAATGCCGGAGTTCCACTTGAAACGTCTTGGTTTAATTGTCTGTAGTTGGAGTTTCTTGCTTGTTCAAAACCACCTGTTTTATATACTATATCAAGAACGTTATTGACACTTGCAAAGAACCCAAAGGTGTTATCTCCTACTTTCCAAGATTTTCCACCAATTAAATTCAATAAAGCAAAATTATCAAATTTTTCTTGCTTTAGCAATTCGTTTGCTCTTTCTTGAGTTGCCTCTGGAAATGGATTGTTATTAACCCCTACAGGATCTGTAAAAAAGCGATCTGTTCTTGTAATTGGAGCAACATCAATATAGTTATTAGCAAGGTAATTTATGTTAGCGCCAACCCACCAGAATCTTGGATCTCTATATTCAACTCCAAAAGAAGCAGCAGCTTGTGGCATACCTGATTGTTTGTAATTTTTCAATTTAGATTGTCCATAATCATTTAATGGCATTGGATTATCAACAGTTGCCGCAGCATCTGAACTCACTTTTACATTTGGATTGCTGTCAAAAATATAGTCCCCATAAGCAATGCTAGTCGTAACTTTGATGGTTGAAGTAATAGGATATTCAGCGCCAAACTCAATCCCTACGTTTCTCTTATCTAAATTAGTGACTGTTTCTGCTACAAAGACATTACTTTCATTTGCATCAGTTGCCGGGTCATCAATTCCTGCACCGTCTCCAAAAAAGAAGGAAGTTTCGGTTTGATTTTGAATTTTAGAATAAAAAGCCGTCAAACGCAATTTTAATTTTGGAGCAGAAATGATATAACTCGCATCGGCACTAGAAACAGTTTCGTTTGACACTCCATCAGTTACATTATTGGTAACTCGGGCATTATTGAATACATTTCTTAAACTAGGTGCTTTAGACATGTAAACACCATTAAAGTTAACGTATTGACGTCCTGAAATTTTGTAGGTTAAACCTCCTTTAAATCCAAAATTATCAAATGCTTTTTTCGGGCTGTATCCATAAGAATTGGAAGCGTAGTAGCCATTTTTAAATAAACCTTCTCTTTCATATTCTGAACGAGAGAAAGATTGTGCTAAATAAAAATCTACTTTTTTGTAAACAAATTTGAATTGGGTAAAGGCATCGATTTTAGTGGTATGCAAATTATAATTGTAACCATAAATATCACCTTTTCCAACCACTTTATTTGGATTGTTTAAATCAGATTGCTGTTGGTCGCCAACACCAAATAAATTCAAGTCACTGAAAGAACTACCTCCCATTAAATCAAGCATATTTTTAAAATTATGCGATTTCAATTTAGTGAAACTTCCACCTGCATTTAATATAATATTATCTGAAAGTTGAGAGCTTAAAATTGAATTTGCAACATATTGAGTGTCATCTGTACGATCTTCAAATAGAACGTATTTACTAGTTCCGCTAATAGAATTGGCACGATACATTGACGTCCAATCTATTTGTTTATTAGTTAAAAAATTAGCGGTTTGCGAACCATTAAAAGCAGCAATATAGGGAGTATTTGTTGCTAAGCTAGGGTTACGATATGGATAAACTCCTGGACTTGGAGAATAATTATACATGTCAATTAGACGTATACCTCCCAAACCTTCAGGTTGATAGGCGCCTGGATTTTGAAGCGTTACTGCAGCCGGGTCATTTTCATATAATGAAGTATAGTAACTAGGTAAATTTCTATAATAAGTAGGATCAGGACTATTAGCTCCTTGAAAGTCAATTCTACTATTTCCAATTTTTCCCGTTTGATAAGAAACATTGATATTCAAATTGGTTTTTGAAGATAGTTTCCAATAATTACTTAAAATAAACAATGGTTCTTCAACTGTTTTTATTCTAGAATTTCTTTTTTCTCCATTTTGCCAACCCCAATAAGAATTGTATTTTTCACCTCCAAGATTAGTCACCTCTTGTGTATTTGGCGAATTTTTAGCTCTACTATTTTGACCAAAAATAGCGGTAAAATTCAGGCTGTTATTTTTAGTAATTTTTCTTTCAACTGTTGCAAAAAAGGAATTGGCACTATAATTTGTTCCTTGGAAATAGCCTTCTTGAGCCCAACGTCTAGAAGCAGAAATAGTGTAAGCCCATCCGTCATTTCTCATACCGGAAGCTATTGTTCCCATAATTCTTCCAGTATAATTGGTATTGGTTCCTCCAAACGAAATTCTATTTCCTGGGCGGTATAAAGAAGCTCTAGTGTTTATTTCATTAGTCCCTAAAACCCCTCCAAAAGTATAATCAGATGGAGCAGAACCATTGGTAAACTCTTGATTACGAGTTGCGTCATTCAACCCTCCCCAATTACTCCATTGAGGTCTTCCGTCATAGATTTTGTTCATGGAAATACCATTGATCATGGTAACCCCATATTCATTATCTAAACCTCTCAATTTAAATCGAGCCTGACCCCAGTTAAAAGCCGCCGATTGTTGGAACACATCTCTTGATGCTTGAAGTAAACTTGAGGTACTTTCTGAACCACTGTTGTCGTCTCCCAAATCGGAATCAGTAATCGTGATTAAGCTTAATTGTCTTTCTACCGTAATATCAGATTCTAAAATAATAGTCCCTAAATCCAATATCTTTCCAGCTACAATTTCAACAGGAAGTAATTGGTCTTTATAACCGGTAATTTTAATTTGAACCAATTGATTACCAACCGCGACAGTTTCAAAAATAAATTTACCTTCTGCATTGGTGAGCTGAGTTAAATTTGAATTTTGAATAGAGGCAATGGCATTTTGTAATGGTTTTTGAGTTTTAGCATCAACCACCTTTCCGGAAATTCCAGAAATATTTTGAGCAAAAACAAAAAACACTTGCATTACAAATAATGCACTAATAACAAGTTTTTTCATAAAGTATTTTTAAATTAACCCTGCTTTTTAAATTATTTAAAAAATAGGGCTTACAAATTTACAAGAATTTAAGGTACAAAAATAAATATATTACCTGTATATGTTAAAATTGTTAATTTATTTACATTAAATTTTGGTCAATTTTTTAAAAAGTCCAGCAAATATGCGCTTTAGTCAAAGGTAAATGTCATTATGAATCTCTTAAAATTGACTTAATCATTATCAATTATTAATTTCTTTATATGCCAATGGTATTAATCTGTAATAAAATTTTACATTTGTAGCCCTACTATGTTAAATACGAGGATAAAAAAACTGTAATTCTATGAAATTAAGAAATAAAATCACACTACTTTTTCTGTTTTTTACAATTATTTGCGCCAATGCGCAGCAAAAGAAATTTTCCGTTCATACAGTAGCGTTCTATAATTTAGAAAACTTATTTGATACCATAAACAACCCAAACTTTGATGAAGAATGGTTACCAAACGGATCGCAAAACTGGACTTCTGAAAAATACAGTAAGAAATTAGAGAATTTAGCAAGAGTGCTTTCTGAAATTGGAACAGGGGAAAATCCAAATTCTCCAACCCTAATTGGCGGTTCAGAAATTGAAAATAGAGGGGTTTTGGAAGACCTAGTAAAACAACCAAAACTAGCCGTACATGATTATGGAATAGTACATTATGAATCTCCTGACAAACGTGGAATTGATGTCGCACTTTTATACCAAAAAAAGCACTTTAAGCCTACAAGTTCCATTAATATACCATTATTAATTTATAGAAACGATTCTAAAATTATTGAGAAAAACACAGGCGAAACGGCTGAAGACAAAGCCGATAGTGATAAAAACGAAGTCGCGATTGACAACCGAGTTTATACAAGAGACGTGTTATTAGTAACCGGAATGCTGGATGGTGACGAGGTAAATATTATTGTAAATCACTGGCCATCGAGATCTGGAGGAGAAAAAAGGAGCAGCCCTTTTAGAGAAGCAGCTGGAAGATTAAATAGAAAAATTATGGATTCAATCTATAAAATAAATCCAATTGCCAAAATAATCATTATGGGTGATTTAAATGATGGAACCTATAATAAAAGTGTTAAAGAAGGAATTGGCGCCAAACTGAAAAAGGAAGATGTGAAAAAATTTGGGGTTTACAATCCGTTTGAGCAAATGGCAAAAGAAGGAAATGCCTCTCTTTTTTATCGAGATGCAGGAGATATTTTTGACCAAATAATGGCATCCGAATCATTAATTCAAAAAGATTATTCTTCCTACAAATATTGGAAAGCAGGGATTTACAATAAACCCTTTATGATTCAAACCACGGGCCAATATAAAGGATATCCACTCCGACATACCATAAACGAGGTAGGTTTTAGCGACCACTTTCCAGTTTATATTTATCTAATAAAAGAGGAAAAATAATTAAAAAAACCGCTATTCAATTGTGTAGCGATTTTTTAGAACTAGTCAAAATTTAGTTTATTTTCTTTTTCCCGCAAAAAATTGCTTCATCAATTCGGAAGCTTCCTCCGCCAAAATGCCTCGAACAACAGTTGTTTTGGGATGCAATTGCGTTCCCATTTTCTCAAAACCACGGATTTCATCACTTGCGCCAAATACAATTTTTGAAATCTGACTCCAATACAAAGCGCCAGCACACATTTGGCAAGGTTCTAAAGTAACATACAACGTACAACCCGTTAAGTATTTTCCGCCAAGGAAATTCGCCGCCGAAGTAATGGCTTGCATTTCAGCATGAGCAGTAACATCATTAAGGAGTTCCGTTAGATTATGCGTTCTCGCAATGATTTTATTATCAACTACAATCAAAGCGCCCACAGGAACTTCGCCTTTTTCAAAAGCCAATTCTGCTTCCTGCAAAGCTTTTTTCATAAAATATTCGTCACTGAAAGGATTTTCCATAGATACAAAAGTACGATTTTGAAAGGATTTTTTGATAGTTTAAAATGAGCTTATCAACAAACCAAATTCAAGTTATAGGCTCTATTTCTTCCTTTTCCTCTTGGAATTAAAATATTTTTTTGAGTCAAATCCTGTAAATCTCTAGTGGCTGTTGCTCTTGATGTTTTTGTGATAGAGACATATTTTATAGCCGTCATACCGCCTTCAAAACCAGAAATACCGTTTTCGAACATTTTTAAAACCGCTTTTATTTGTCTTTCATTCATAAGGTTTTTGAATTGGTCTATAAATTTAGTTTTGTTCAATGTATAGAGTACCGTTTGTTTGGCATTTTTTTGAGATTCTAAAATCAATGTTGAAAAATAAAGAATCCAATCTGTAATTTCGAGTGTTCTTTGTGCTTGTTTTAATGATTGGTAATATCGTTTTTTGTTTTCTTCAATAGTACTTGAAATACTCATTAAAACAGGTCGATTCAAAGATTCCGAAAGACATTTTTCGGCAATAGCCCTACCAATTCTTCCATTTCCATCTTCAAAAGGATGAATGCTCTCAAAATACAAATGAGAAATCGAAGTTTTTATCAAGGCATTTTTAATATCTGTTGGTTTTATTACAAACGAATTATACCATTTAATGAATTTTTCCATCTCAATTGGAACTTTGCTAGATGGTGGTGCTTCAAAATGGATAACTTCATTGCTAAAAGATCCTGAGACAATTTGCATCTGCTCATTTCCTGTTCTATATACCCCCGGATTGACACGCTTGGAATATTCCATAAGCAAAGTGTGCCATTTCTTTATTGCTATTTCAGTAAGTCTTTCAGAATAGGAATTTCGAACCGTTACCAATAAGGCCCCAATTCCTTGTGCATTTTTGTCTCTGATTTGACCAAAATCTCCAATGCCTAGATTTTTCTTGATTGAAGACATTACATCTTGTCTGCTAAAAAATTCACCTTCTATTTCTGAAGTTTTAATAGCTTCGGAAATCATAAATTGCAAAATAGTTTCTTGCTGAATCTCAGTCGATAAAGAATCAACAAGTCCCTTTAATTCACCAGTTTCTAAAGCAAAATCAATACACAACGAATCTATTACAGAATCATCAAATGTGAATTTTGGCCAATCGGGTAGTTGCCAGTTGTATTTCATTGAGGTATTTAAAAACATTAATCGCCTCAAATATAGTTAATTTTTGAGGCGATTAGCAACTTTATTCGCCTCATTTTTTTTAATAAGATAATTTTGGATAGCAATTCATGTTCAAAATGTAAATTGAAGCACGAATTCAAAAACAAATTTCAATTTAAAACCTTAAATTTGTTTTTTAAAAAATAATGAAAAGCAATTTACTTTCAAATATCAATTCTCCATCCGATTTACGACTTCTTGACGAAGGACAACTTCCTCAATTGGCGCAAGAGTTGCGGGATTTTATTATTGACATTGTTGCCGTAAAGGAAGGGCATTTGGGAGCTAGTTTGGGAGTTGTAGAATTAACTATCGCCCTACATTATATTTTTGATACTCCCAATGATTTATTGGTTTGGGATGTGGGCCACCAAGCCTACGGACATAAAATTCTTACGGGAAGACGAGATAATTTTCATACCAACCGACAATTGAACGGAATTTCAGGATTTCCTAAACGAAGCGAAAGCAATTACGATACTTTTGGCGTGGGTCATTCGTCAACGTCAATTTCTGCTGCTTTAGGAATGGCAATTGCTTCCAATTTAAAAGGGGATTTAAACAAGCAACATATTGCTGTAATTGGCGATGCCTCAATAGCTTCCGGAATGGCGTTTGAAGGATTGAATCACGCCGGAGTTACGGATGCCAATTTATTAGTAATTCTGAACGATAATGCCATTGGAATCGACCCAAGTGTTGGCGCTCTAAAAAACTATTTAACTGCCGTAAAAGAAGGAAAAAACCCTAGGGAAAACAACATGATTAAATCCCTAAATTTTGATTATTCTGGACCAATTGATGGGCACGATATTTTTGCGGTTCTCAAAGAATTAAAACGCTTACAAAAAATAAAAGGCCCTAAATTCCTTCATATTATTACCACAAAAGGGAAGGGATTGCAACAAGCTGAAGACAACCAAGTGCAATACCACGCACCCGGAAAATTTGATAAAATCACGGGAGATATCCTTCCAAAATCGGAGCAACACTTACCTCCAAAATTCCAAGATGTTTTTGGATTAACGGTATTGGATTTGGCCAAAGCCAATGAAAAAATAATCGGAATTACACCTGCCATGCCTTCAGGAAGTTCCTTGAAATTCATGATGGATGCATTTCCAAAACGCGCTTTCGACGTAGGAATTGCCGAACAGCACGCGGTAACTTTAGCGGCAGGAATGGCTACACAAGGAATGATTGTTTTTTGCAATATTTATTCTACCTTTTTGCAAAGAGCCTACGACCAAGTGATTCACGATGTGGCATTGCAAAATCTTCCCGTTATTTTCTGTCTAGACAGAGCGGGGTTGGTTGGCGAAGATGGCGCAACGCACCACGGGGTTTTTGATTTGGCGTATTTGCGTTGCATTCCAAATATGATTGTATATGCACCAATGAATGAAATAGCGCTTCGAAATATTTTATATACCGCCCAATTGGGATTAAATAATCCCATAGCAATTCGATATCCTAGAGGTCGAGGGCAAATTATTGATTGGGAATCCCGTCCCGAAGCTTCGGGATCTGGGACATACAAAAAAATTGAAATTGGGAAAGCCAATTATTTAAAAAAAGGAACTATAACCGCTGTTTTATCCAATGGTACAATTGGAAATAAAGTTACATTGGCATTAGCCAAAATGAATAACCCTGAAACTATTGCACACTATGATTTTGCTTTTGTAAAACCATTAGACGAAATGGCATTGCATACTATTTTTAATGAATTTG
>CANKLD010000027.1 GCA_947483095.1 Bacteroidota bacterium | reverse complement strand
TTTTCCTTATGGAGAAGCGTTAAACAATATTTTGAAGAAAATTGGGTTTATAGATGTTGTATCGATGCCACAAACATTTGGTGTTGCCACCATTTATTCTGCTTCAAAAAAATAATTAGGAATCATAAGATGAAAAAAATAATAATCCTATTTTTAATGCTTTTTTCAAGTATTGGATTTTCCCAAACAAAAGGAATGTTCAGTTATGACCCGCTTGTGAATTTAGAAAACTTTGATAAAGTCAATGTATATTGGGGTTACTTTTTAGGATTCAATTCTTATGGTTTTAAAATTGATTATAAAAGTTTACAACCTGTAGATGTGCAAGTTGAAAGCACAACTGGATTCAATGTTGGCTTAGTAGGTGACCTAAGGCTTCAGGAATATTTCAATTTGCGTTTTGAACCGGGTTTATATTATACCCAAAGAAATCTTATGTTTCCGAATTTTACTAAAGAATTGGACGCTTACAGAGAAGTAAAATCAACTTATATTCATTTTCCATTATTACTAAAATTCTCAGCATTAAGAACCGGAAATGTTCGTCCGTATCTAACAGCGGGAGTTTCTAGAACTTTAAATTTAGGAAGTAATTCGAATTCTATCGATGACAATTTGCAGCAGCGATTTAGGGTAAAATCGTGGACTTCAAATTATGAATTGGGATTTGGAATCGATCTGTATTTTGAATATTTTAAATTTTCGCCTTCAATACGCGGGGTTTTCGGAATGGATGATGAACTAATTCGTGACATCGCTTCAGATAGCCCTTGGACAAAAAATATTGAATCCATGAAAACTAGAGCGATTCTAATTAATTTTACTTTTCATTAAAAAAAGAAAATTACCTTCTAAATTCACTCAAAATAATTGCGGTTGCGGTTGCTACATTCAAACTTTCTGTTTGTTGTAAATCACCAAAACGAGGAATTGTTAATCTGTTTTTTATGATTTTTTCGATACTTTCAGAAATTCCATTGGCTTCATTTCCCATCACAATTATCGCTTCTTTTGGTAAGGTTTCCTTATAAACATTAGAGCCATCCATAAAAGTTCCAAAAACGGGTAGCGTTGTTTTTTGTAAGAATAAATTCAAATCTACATAGCTCACATTTAACCTAGCAATAGAACCCATAGTGGCTTGCACAACTTTTGGATTGTAAATATCAACCGTTTGATCCGAACAAATTACTTGTGAAATTCCAAACCAATCGCATAATCTCAAAATGGCGCCTAAATTTCCAGGATCTCGAATATCATCTAACGCAATAATTAATCCATGATCAATTATTGGCTTGACCGATGGAATTTTAAAAACTGCTAAACAATTATTTGGAGTTGATAAAGCAGTGATTTTTTTTAAATCACTTTCTGAAATTAAAGTTTTAAAATTGGAATTAACGGCATCAAAAAGGGGTTCGGTGGTGTATAAATGTTCCAATATAAAGTTGGATTTCAACAATTCCTGAATTACTTTTACACCTTCAACAAAGAATAATTGGTTTGCAAAACGAAACTTTTTTTGTTGCAAACTCGAGATTAACTTTATTTGGTTTTTACTAACCATAGAAATAATGTACTTTTGAATTAAATATTTCACAACCTTTGAGAAACAAGACTACAAAAATATCATTATTTATTCTAATTGCGTTAATTATATCTGCTTGTAACACTTTGAAGAGGGTTCCAAACGGAAAAATGTTGCTTACAAAGAATGAAATTTTAGTTGATGGGGAAAAAGAAAATACAGAAGAGGTAACAAATCAGTTGTATCAAAAACCAAATAGTTCGTTGCTTGGTTATCGATTGCGGTTGAATATTTTTAATTTAGCATCCCAAAATCCGGATTCCATTTATAAATCAAAATTTATAAAAAATCCTGAAAAATATTCACAGATGGCTAAATGGTTATCAAAAAAACAAGTGGATCGTTTGGGTAAATCCTTTTATTATTCAGGAATACATAGTTTTATAAAAAAAACTGGTGAAGCACCTGTGATTTTAGATAAAAAAAGCACAGACCGATCTTTATCAAGATTACAATCCTATTATTTTGAAAAGGGCTATTTTAATCTAAAAGGTAATTATAAAATTGACAGCCTTAGTAATAAAAAAGCAGCTGTAAAATACAGCGTTACTAAAGGAAATCCATTTTCATTGGATACAATTAATGTGAATATTAAAACCCCAATTTTAGATTCACTTTACAAAACCAATAAGGATTTGGCATTTCTTAAATCGGGAAAACAATACAATAAAATCGATTTTGATGCTGAAAGAAATCGGATTACAGCTCATTTTAGAAATAATGGAGCCTATTATTTTCAACAAAATTACATTAATTATTCTATAGACACTTTAAATTCTAACAGCAAGGCAAATATTGACCTTAATATTGAAAATCAGGCAATTAGAGTTGGCGATACTACTAAAATAATCCCATTTAAATTGTATAAAATCAGTAATATAAATATTTATACAGACAACCTGACCTCAAAAACAAATTCAACTATTTTAGATAGTGTTTCTTTTAATAATTTCAATTTATATAGTGTTTCAAAATTAAAATACAAACCTAAAGCCATTACTGATGCTGTTTTTATTTCTAAGGGGAGTACTTTTTCAGACATAAAAACTACATTAACTTCTAGGTCTTTAGGTGGATTACGTGTTTTTAATTATCCATTAATTCAATATGTTGTTGACCCAAAAGATGAAAATTCATTAATTACAAATATCTATTTATCGCCAAGACCTAAATTAAGTTTTGGTTACAACTTTGACTTTACCCATTCGGCAATTCAGGACATAGGGATAACGGCAAGTACCTCTGTTTCCATTAGAAATATTTTTCAAGGTGCAGAAACATTAGAAATTGCGGCAAGAGGAAATATTGGTTCCTCAAAAGAAGTTGCTAATATTAAAAACCGTTTTTTCAATGTTTCGGAATATGGCTTTGATGTAAAATTGCATTTACCAAGGGTGTTTTTTCCCATTAAAACGGAGCGAATAATTCCTAAAAGTATGTTGCCTTTTACAAGTTTGGCGGTGGGTTATATTAAACAAGAAAACATCGGTTTGAATAAACAAAATTTTACGAGCTCTCTAAATTATTATTGGAACCCCAATGATAATGTAAAAGCTCGACTGGAATTGTTGAACATTCAATTTGTAAAAAATGTAAATACAAGTAACTATTTTAATATTTACAAATCGTCTTATTACGTTTTAAATACTTTGGCTAAAAACGCAAGCTATGCGGTAAATCCAAATTATTTTAATAGTAATAACGAATTGATAATTGAAGGAGGAACAAACGGGTTTACAAATGATGTATTAGGCCCAAACCCAACAATAATTCCATCTACAGAAGACTATAAAACCATTAGAAGTATTGAAGAACGAAAAAATAGATTAACAGAAAATGATTTAATAGTTTCTACAAGTTATAATTTCACCGAAAACACAAAAAAGGATCAAAATGACAATGATTTTATGATTTTTAAAGGAAAAATAGAATCCGCTGGAAATTTATTATCCTTACTTACACGAGCTTCAAAACAATTAAATAATCAAGAAAGTACCACTAAGTTTTTTGAAGTTGAGTATTCTCAATATTTTAAATTAGAAGGCGAATTTATTAAATTATGGGATTTACATCGAAAAAGAATATTGGCAATTCGATCATTTGCTGGCGTTGCAATACCATACGGAAATTCGAACAATATTCCTTTTTCTAGAAGTTATTTTGCTGGTGGTGCCAATGATAATAGAGCTTGGCAATCCTATGGTTTAGGCCCAGGAGCAAGCGGGGGGATAAATGATTTTAATGAAGCAAATTTAAAATTATCTATAAGCGCGGAACTTCGTTTCAATATGTTCGGTCAATTAAATGGGGCACTATTTATAGACGCCGGTAATATTTGGAATGTGCTTGACAATGTTGAAGATGAAAAATACCAATTTAAAAATTTAAATTCATTACAAAATAGTGCTATTGGCTCTGGATTTGGGTTTAGATATGATTTTAATTTTTTTATTGTGAGACTGGATTTAGGATTTAAAACCTATAACCCTGCGGAAGAAGAAGGTAGAAAATGGTTTAAAGATTATAATTTAGATAAATCTGTAATAAATATTGGAATAAATTATCCATTCTAATTTTATAAATTATTAATTTAGCCCACTAATAAATTATAAAACAACACAAAAATGTCACACAAAATTAAAGCTGGAGTTGCAACTGGAGATTCAGTTCAAGAAATTTTTAGCTATGCAAAAGAAAAAGGATTTGCACTTCCTGCAATAAATGTAACAGGTTCAAGTACAATAAATGGTGTATTAGAAACCGCTGCAAAACTAAATGCGCCTGTAATTATTCAATTTTCAAACGGAGGGTGTGTTTTTAATGCAGGAAAAGGGTTGTCTAACGCAAATGAAAAAGCTGCTATTTTAGGTGGAATTGCTGGAGCAAAACACGTTCATACTTTAGCTGAAGCATATGGCGCAACGGTAATTCTTCATACTGATCACTGTGCAAAAAAATTATTACCTTGGATTGACGGTTTATTGGACGCAAGTGAAATTCATTTTGCCGAAACTGGAAAACCACTTTATAGTTCTCACATGATTGATTTATCGGAAGAACCAATTGAAGAAAACATTGAAATTTGCAAAACCTATTTGGCAAGAATGAGCAAAATGGGAATGACATTGGAAATCGAACTTGGAATTACAGGTGGCGAAGAAGATGGCGTTGACAACTCAGATGTTGATAGTTCAAAATTATACACACAGCCTTCAGAAGTTTCTTATGCTTATGAAGAATTGTTAAAAGTAAGTCCCCGTTTTACAATTGCAGCTTCTTTTGGTAATGTACACGGAGTTTACAAACCAGGAAACGTAAAATTGACTCCAAAAATATTGAAAAATTCTCAAGATTATGTGCAAGAAAAATTCAACACAGGGAAAAATCCAGTTGATTTTGTATTTCACGGAGGTTCAGGATCTACGGTTGAAGAAATTAGAGAAGCAATTGGTTATGGTGTTATAAAAATGAACATCGATACCGATTTACAATTTGCATACACCGAAGGTATTCGAGATTATATGGTTAAAAATATTGATTATTTGAAAACTCAAATCGGAAATCCAGAAGGAACAGAACAACCTAATAAAAAATATTACGACCCAAGAAGATGGGTTCGTGAAGGAGAAATGACATTCAATGCGAGATTGGAACAAGCTTTCGCAGATTTGAATAACGTGAACACTTTGTAATTAACAATTGATAATTGACAATTAATAATTATCCATTGTCAATTATCCATTATCCATTAAAATTATGGCTTGGTTTAAAAGAACAGAAAAAGGAATTACAACAGCTACGGAAGACAAAAAAGACGTTCCAAAAGGATTGTGGTATAAATCCCCAACAGGGAAAATTATCGATGCCGACGAATTAGCAAGAAACCTTTGGGTAAGTCCAGAAGATGATTTTCATGTTCGCATTGGAAGTAAGGAATATTTTGAAATTCTATTTGATGACAATAAGTTCAAAGAATTGGATGCCAAAATGACCTCTAAAGATCCTTTGCGTTTTGTGGACACCAAAAAATATGCCGACCGATTGAAAGACGCAATGGAAAAAACCAAATTGAAAGATGCAGTTCGAACTGGAGTCGGAAAATCAAAAGGAAAAGATTTGGTGGTTTGTTGTATGGATTTCGCCTTTATTGGGGGTTCTATGGGAGCAGTAGTTGGAGAAAAAATTGCTCGTGGGATTGATTATGCCATAAAAAACAAAGCCCCATTTGTAATGATTTCAAAATCGGGTGGTGCAAGGATGATGGAAGCGGCTTATTCCTTAATGCAATTGGCAAAAACATCCGCAAAATTAGCGCAATTAGCCGATGCTAGAATTCCTTATATTTCTTTATGTACCGATCCAACTACAGGAGGAACAACAGCTTCTTACGCCATGCTAGGTGATATTAATATTTCTGAACCTGGCGCTTTAATTGGATTTGCAGGGCCAAGAGTAGTGCGAGATACTACTGGAAAGAATTTGCCAGAAGGATTTCAAACTGCCGAATTTGTTTTGGAACACGGGTTTCTAGATTTTATTACCCCAAGAAAAGAATTGAAAGATAAAATTAATTTATATATCGATTTGATTTTAAATCAAGAAGTAAGATAAATATTTTACCACAAAGACACAAAAAAACTCAAAGTGATGCTTTGAGTTTTTTTGTTTTATAAAACGAATACCAAATCTAACATTCCAGTTATGGTTTTTTTTCAATAGACTCATTTTCAATCCAAGGGTTATAAATTGAAGCTGTTTTTTAAAACTTAATGATATTGAAATAGCACCTATTTCCCAATAGGTTTTAATTTACTTTCTTTAATTTGATTTTTCAAATAAACTTTCAATTCTTCAAAACTCATATTTTGAGTTTCCGAACTTAATTTATTTCTAATTTCACGCATCATTTTTACTGCGTCAAATTTTTTTTCTGTTTTTTTAGTCGTTTCCATTTTCATAATTTATTAAATCTTTTGGACTTCTAATTTCTATCATTTGATATCCTAATCTTAAATTTACCGAATTGTATCCTTTAATTCTCTCTAAATTGACAATATGCTTAAAATTCCAACTTGCCAAAACATCAACTTTATATAGTGTTGCCATCGCAATATGTCGGCAATCTCCTAATGAAGTTTTTCCAACAACTTTTTCTTCAATATAGGTGTTTGCAAGTTTAACTGCTTCTTCCGTTAATTCTATTCTTTCAAATTTGTCAGCTGAATATTTATGAAGCAATTCTTTTACGTTTTTTGGTGCTTTTATTAATTCAACATCGAGTAAATCTGAAACAACGAATATGATTTCATTTTTTTCAAATCTTTTAAAAAAACTTCTTGTTGCTTCTTTAAATTCTTCATCGAAATATCCACCAACAACTGATGTATCTATATAAATTCTTTGTTTCATAAACACAAATTTACAAATAAAGTTATAATTATCAACGAAAATTATAAATTTGGTTTATCCTCTTTTTTTTATAACAAACTCAATCGTTCCATCCAAGGAATATAAAAATCGAGGTTTACAATGTCATACGCAAAAGTATTTCTATCAATGAGATTGAAATTAATTTTAGCATTGATTTTATCTTGTTTTAAGTAAAAGTTAATGGCGAGTGTGACTATTAACATTGTACCTGCCCTTTTGAAAATAGTCTTTTAAAACAGGGAAATCAGTAGCTTTGAATTATTAACTAAATACTCTCTTAGGAAAAGTCCACTTTAGTTTGAAGACATACATTGTTGATTATGCTGAAGGTCAATTGAATGGTAAATACTATTTAATTTATTGGAGATTAAAAGGAGAGACTAAAATTTGTACTATTAGAGAAGATGGTAGTTGGAGTGGCCAATCTGATTTTCGTTGTGGATGCTACAACCAAGTTAGTAAAATCAAATTTATTGATAGTCAAACACTAATTATTACTTGTAATAATGGTAAAAGATTCAAGAAAACAATAGATTCAGGTGGAGGTGGTTCTGAGACTAGTTACTAATGGCTTGGATAAAAAAGGATGTTAACGCATCCTTTTTTAGTAGTTTAAAGTTGGGTATTATTTGATTTTGATTCCTATCTTTGTATAAAAAGCAAACCATGACAACTACACAAAATATAGTTAACACCCTAAAAACCAACAGAGCAACTATGGCTCAATTTGGGATTCGGGATATTAGACTTTTTGGTTCTTATGTAAGGGGAGAACAGTCAAAAAATAGCGACATTGATATTTTATTAGACTTTGAACCCGACAAAGAAACATACGATAATTATATGGCGGTTTATGATTTATTAGAGCAACTTTTCAAGAATGAAAAAGTTTTAATTGTTACAAAAAACGGTTTAAGTCCTTATATTGGAACAAAAATTTTAAACGAAATTCTCTATGTCTAAAAATCCTATTGACTATTTGTTGCACATAAGGGATGAAGCAAGCTATATTATTTCTGTAAGTAATGATAAGTTGACCAAAGAGGCTTTTATGACGAATCAACGAATAACCAAATTAACCCTTTTCTGCCAATATCTACATCCCCGTTCTAATCGCTTCCACAGGATCTAATTTGGATGCTGAAATAGCAGGTAAAATTCCTGATATCAATCCTATAATTGCTGCCAATCCAGTTCCTAAAAGTATATTTCCAACTCCTAATACAAAATCAAAATCCAAGACATTGGTTAAAATAATAGAGATAATCCAAACTAAAATAAGTCCAATTAAACCTCCAATTACGGAAAGAATAACCGCTTCAAATAAAAATTGGAATAATATAAATCGGTTTTTGGCTCCCAATGATTTTTGAATTCCAATTAAATTCGTACGCTCTTTTACAGAAACGAACATAATATTGGCAATTCCAAATCCACCAACCAACAAGGAGAATCCGCTTATTATCCAACCTACAACATTCATTTTTGAAATAATCCCATCAATCAAATCGGTGAATCCTGATAGAACATTAATAAAAAAATTATCAATTTCTCCCGTTTTCATCCCACGATAATTTCTAAGTTTTTGGGTCAATTCTGCTTTATAGGCTTCCATATCAATCCCTTTTTCAGGTTTAATAAGAATTACGGGAGTCATTGCTTCATTATTATCACCATACAATCTTCGGATAAAATTAACAGGCAAATAAACAGAAGTGTCATTATTATCTCCAAACATTCCGGCGCCTTGTTTTTTCAAAACGCCAACAACCGTAAATTTTTGCCCGTACATACGGACTTTTTTACCTATTGGATCACTCCCTTCAAAAAGTCCTTGCGCCACTTCGTAACCTAAAACGGCTAAAGCAGCGCCTGAATTGGATTCAGATTCGTTGAAAAATCTACCTTCATTAAATTCTAATCCTTGAATGTCTATAAATTCATAAGAAACGGGGACAACATTTACATCACTAACCACATTTGAATCAAATTTTACCGATTGACTTCCTGTGAACATTTGATAACACATTTTATTTGTGTGGTTTACTGACGATTTTAAATACTCGTATTCATCGTATTTAACATCCGGAAATTGCTCTCTTTTCCACTGTGGAATTTCGGAAGGTCCAAAAGAAAAACGCATCAAGTAAATGGTATTTTTATCTAAACTGCTTAAGTCTTTTTTAATTTTTCTGTCCAATGAGTCTACAGCAGCAAGAACTGCAATTATGGAAAAAATTCCAATTGTAACTCCTAATAAAGAAAGTAATGTTCGCAATTTATTGTTACGCAGTGCATTCATTGCAAAACTGAAACTCTCTTTTAGCAGTCGGAAATAAACAATCATGGCTTTAATTTAGTACTGTAAAATTCAATATTATTTTATGAAAAACCTAATAAAATAACTATTTTTGCACTATTAAATCTAACTACTACAATGAACACTACTAAGAAAATCCAATCTGCTTTAATTTCAGTTTTTTCAAAAGACGGATTAGAACCCATCGTGAGAAAATTACACGAACAAAATGTTACTTTTTACTCCACTGGAGGGACTGAAGAATTTATTAAAAACTTAGGAATTCCTGTTGTTCCTGTTGAGGATGTTACTTCTTATCCATCCATTTTAGGTGGTCGTGTAAAAACTTTGCATCCAAAAATTTTTGGTGGTATTTTAAATCGCCAAGACAATGAAAGTGATGTACAACAAATGGAAGAATTTAATATTCCACAGATTGATTTAGTAATTGTAGATTTATATCCATTTGAAAAAACGGTTGCATCAGGCGCATCAGAAGCGGATAGTATTGAGAAAATTGATATTGGCGGAATTTCATTAATTCGTGCTGCTGCAAAGAATTTTAAAGATACTGTAATTGTGGCTTCGGTAAATGAATACAGCTCCCTTTTAGATACAATTACCGCTCAAAATGGCGCAACAACAATAGAAGATAGAAAATTATTTGCTACAAAAGCATTCCACGTTTCATCAAATTATGACACCGCTATTTTTAATTATTTTAATACTGATGAAACGTATTACAAACAAAGTATTGCCAACGGCCAAATTTTAAGATATGGCGAAAATCCTCATCAAAAAGGCTATTTCTTTGGTGATTTTGATGCTATGTTCACCAAATTACATGGTAAAGAATTGTCCTACAATAATTTGTTAGATGTCGATGCAGCTGTAAATTTGATTTTAGAATTTAAAAATGAAGACCCTACATTTGCAATTTTAAAACACAATAACGCTTGCGGTTTAGCATCAAGAAAATCTATGAAAGAGGCTTATTTAACAGCCTTAGCTTGCGATCCAACATCCGCTTTTGGTGGGGTTTTAATTGCTAATGGCAAAATTGATGTCGCTACGGCAAATGAAATAAATTCATTGTTTTGTGAGGTGGTAATCGCACCAAGCTATGATGTAGAAGCAATAGCCATTTTAGAGCAAAAGAAAAATAGAATTATACTAGTCCAAAACGAAGTTGAACTTCCAAAAACACAAGTTAGAACTTGTTTAAATGGGCTTTTAGTACAAGATAAAAATAATATCACCGATTCAAAATCAGATTTGAAAACGGTAACGCTTACGGAACCAAATTCTCAAGAAATTGAAGATTTGATATTTGCTTCCAAAATTTGTAAAAACACCAAATCAAATACAATTGTTTTTGCAAAAAATGGCATTTTAATTTCATCAGGAACAGGACAAACTTCAAGAGTAGATGCTTTAAAACAAGCAATTGAAAAAGCAGATACTTTTGGATTTGATTTGCACGGAGCTGTGATGGCGAGTGATGCTTTCTTTCCATTTCCTGATTGTGTTGAAATTGCAAAAAACGCAGGAATTACAGCGGTGATTCAGCCTGGAGGCTCTATAAAAGATGAATTGAGTATCGATTATTGCAATGAAAATAAAATTGCAATGGTATTTACAGGAACACGTCATTTTAAACATTAATTTGTTTAACTTTGTAAATAATTTATTTTAAACCTAACTAAACCGTTAACTGACTTATGGGATTTTTTGATTTCATGACCGAGGATATCGCTATCGACCTTGGTACCGCAAACACATTAATCATTCACAACGGAAAAGTTGTAATTGATTCGCCATCTATTGTTGCTCGTGATAGAATTACGGGTAAAATTATTGCCGTTGGTAAAGAGGCAAATTTGATGCAAGGTAAAACCCATGAAAACATTAAAACCATTCGACCATTAAAAGATGGTGTAATTGCAGATTTTGATGCATCTGAAAAAATGATCAGCATGTTTATCAAAAGTATTCCTGCGCTGAAAAAAAGAATGTTCACGCCAGCTCTTCGTATGGTTGTTTGTATTCCTTCTGGTATTACTGAAGTAGAAATGCGTGCTGTAAAAGAATCTTGTGAGAGAGTAAATGGTAAAGAGGTGTATTTAATTCACGAACCTATGGCTGCGGCAATTGGAATTGGAATTGACATTATGCAACCGAAAGGAAACATGATTGTGGATATCGGAGGAGGAACAACTGAAATTGCTGTAATTGCACTTGGAGGTATCGTTTGTGATAAATCAGTAAAAATTGCAGGGGATGTTTTTACTAACGATATCATTTATTATATGCGTACACAACACAACTTATTTGTTGGAGAAAGTACCGCTGAGAAAATAAAAATAGAAATTGGAGCCGCTATTGAAGAATTAGAAACTCCACCAGATGACTATTCAGTTCAAGGACGTGATTTATTAACTGGGAAACCTAAACAAGTAATTGTTTCTTATAGAGAAATTGCAAAAGCATTAGACAAATCGATACAAAGAATTGAAGATGCTGTTATGGAAACTTTATCTCAAACGCCTCCTGAATTAGCTGCCGATATTTACAACACTGGTATTTATTTAGCTGGTGGTGGATCGATGTTAAGAGGTTTGGATAAGAGAATTTCTCAAAAAACAGATTTGCCAGTTTACATTGCCGAGGACCCATTAAGAGCGGTGGTACGTGGAACAGGAATGGCATTAAAAGACATCCCAAGATTTAGAAGTATTTTAATAAAATAATAGGCACAATAGATGCAGCAAATATTCAATTTTATTTTTAAAAACAGCCATCGATTGCTGTTTTTGCTGCTTTTACTGATCTCGTTAGTATTGACTATTCAATCCCATTCTTTTCATAAAAGCAAGGTAATTTCATCTGCTAATTTTCTAAGTGGCGGCGTATATGAAAGAATTAATGGATTTAGTGAATATTTGAATCTTCAAACTCAAAACGAAATTTTAACTAATGAAAATGCCCGTTTGAAAAGCCAATTATTTAACATTAAAGATTCCACTTTAGTTCCGAGTTTAGACAGTATAAAAGGGGTGAACAAAGTGAATTTAATTGTTTCAAAAGTGATTCACAATTCTTATAATGTTTACGAAAATTACATCACTATAAAGGGAGGTGAAAAAGCAGGAATTAAAACCGATATGGGAGTAATCAACAGCCTGGGGATAATTGGAATTGTGGATAAAACTTCTGAAAAATACGCAACAGTAGTGAGTATTTTAAATAGAAAATCTCAAATTAATGCTAAAATTAAAAAAACAAATCATTTTGGGTCTCTAATTTGGGATGGAAAAAGCACTGGTTTTGTTCAATTAATTGATGTGCCTAGATTAGCTGCTATTAGAAAAGGAGACACCATTGTTACGGGTGGCCAATCCGTAATTTTTCCAGAAAATATTAATATTGGTACAATCGATAAAATATATATCGACAACCAAACCAATTACTACACTCTAAATGTGAAATTGTTTAATGACATGACTAATCTAGGTCATGTTTATATTATAAAAAACAAAGACAGTGAGGAAATTATCAAATTAGAAAATCAAACAAAAAATGAATAGCGCTGTAATAATGAGCTTCGTTCGATTTTTCTTGTTGCTCGCAGCACAAATAATTATATTCAATAATATTGATTTATTCGGTTACATCAACCCATTTCCCTATATATTATTCATTATGTTATTTCCTGTAAATGGCAATAAACAACTATTGGTTATTACCAGTTTTTTACTAGGAATCACCCTGGATTTATTCAGCAATTCCGGTGGGGTTCATGCTGCGGCTTGTTTGATATTAGCCTATTCAAGACCTTATATTTTTAAATTTTCATTTGGAGTAAGTTATGAATACCAAACCATTAAAATAAATGATGTATTAACTCAAGAGCGCTTTTCATTTTTATTGATTTCGGTAGTAATTCATCATTTTACCCTTTTTATTTTAGAAGTTTTCCAGTTAAGTTTTCTTTGGGATATCTTACTTAGAACTATCATAGGAACACTATTTACCTTGCTTATTTGTATTCTCCTAATCTATATTTTTAAGCCAAGTAAACGATGAGAAAAGCACTACTTCCTTTAATTATTATTATTGCGACATCCTTGCTATTAATAAGAATTTTTTATCTTCAAGTAGTTAATGATACCTTCAAATTACAATCGGAAAATAATGCCATAAAAATTAAGTACGACTACCCTGAAAGAGGTTACATTTATGACCGATTCGGTAAATTATTAGTTGCCAATCAGCCTTCCTATGATATCATGGTTATTCCTCGTGATGTAAAACAAATTGATACCGCAGAATTTTGTTTATTATTAAATATTACCAAAGAATATTTTAATGAGCGAATAGCTAAAGCAAAAGTTTATAGCCCTCGACTTCCTTCTGTTTTTTTACCACAATTAAACAAATTGGAATATGCTGCTTTTCAGGAAAAAATCAGAAAATTTGAAGGTTTCTATATTCAAAAACGTTCCTTACGAGATTATCAAATCTCCGCTGGTGCCAATGTCTTCGGTTCTATAACACAA
>CANKLD010000026.1 GCA_947483095.1 Bacteroidota bacterium | reverse complement strand
TGGTAAAAATAAAAACCTTGAATAACAATCTTCCTCAAGAGGCTTGGCGTCCAAAATTAGTGTATCATTACATCCAATGGAAAAATATTGAACCTGATTTTGTGGTTGATATTTCTAATTTTATTGATAAAAAAGAAGCGGCTATTTTAGCCTATAGTTCTCAGTTTTACAATCCAAATTCAAACGAACCTGAAACGCCAATTGCGACCAAAAACTTTTTAGATAGTATCCACAATCGCTCCCGTGAATTAGGGCGATTAGTAGGTACAGAATACGCTGAAGGATTTACTGTAGAAAGGTATTTGGCTGTCAATAGCTTAGGGGATTTGATATAATTATTTATTTTTTTCCTTTGCAAAAGAAAAACTTTTGCCCTATATTTGCACTCGTTAAAAATGGTGGTTGTAGCTCAGCTGGTTAGAGTATTGGTTTGTGGTGCCGAGGGTCGCCGGTTCGAACCCGGTCAGCCACCCAAA
Source organism: Bacteroidota bacterium (assembly GCA_947483095.1). Next base: position 13,455 of record CANKLD010000026.1, on the reverse strand, counting down.
ATGCAAAAGCTTCGAAGTAATTCGGAGCTTTTTTTGTATCCAATATCAATCAAATAATCTAATTTTGAATGATATAATTTACCTATTTTTGTAATTATAAAATGATAATTTGAGAACTACAATCTACAAGGAAATTTTTAATGCGTCGTTGTTTAAATCGCAACTTTTAACTTGGGCACAACAGTTCCGAGAAGTGGTTTTTTTAGACAGTAATGACTATCCTCAGAAATACTCAAATTACGATTGTATTCTTGCAGTTGATGCGTTTACTTCAATAAATACTGATTATCACAACGCTTTTGAAGATTTAAAGCAATACCAACAAACCTCAAAAGATTGGATTTTTGGCTATTTATCCTACGATTTAAAAAACGATACCGAAGAATTAAATTCGTCGAATTTTGACGGATTGCAATTTCCTGATTTGTTTTTCTTTCAGCCTAAGAAGTTGTTTTTATTGAAAAAAAATCAATTGGAGATCCAATATCTTTCAATGTGTGAGGATGAAGTCGAGGAGGATTTTGATTCGATTATTAATACCTCAGTTTCTACTTTAGAAAATTCAAATTCAATTGAAATCCAACAGCGTATTTCTAAAGATTTGTACCTAGAAAAAATTACTAAAATGTTGGAATATATTAATAAAGGAGACATATATGAAGCCAATTTTTGTATGGAATTTTTTGCAGAAACCACAATTAATCCTTTAAATAAGTTTTACTTATTGAATGAGATTTCCAAGCCTCCTTTTGCAGTTTTTTTTAAAAATAACAATCATTTTCTGCTTTCTGCAACTCCCGAACGATATTTAAAGAAAGAGAATAATAAAATTATTTCACAGCCTATTAAAGGAACTTCAAAGCGATATTTAGATAATAAAGAAGATGAAATTTCTAAGAATAATTTAACTTCCGACCCTAAAGAACGATCCGAAAATATTATGATTACCGATTTAGTTAGAAACGATTTGTCTCGAACATCCAAAAAAGATTCGGTTGAAGTGGAAGAATTATGTGGTGTTTATTCCTTCTTACAAGTACATCATATGATATCAACTATTACTTCAATTATTGATGATCAATATTCTGCATTAGATGTGATTAAGAAATCATTTCCAATGGGAAGTATGACTGGCGCTCCTAAAATTTCAGCCATGACTATCATTGAAGAATTAGAAGAAACTAAACGCGGTTTGTATAGTGGTAGCGTTGGTTATTTTACCCCGAATGGCGATTTTGATTTCAATGTTGTTATCCGAAGTATTCTATATAATAGTAAAAATAATTACGTTTCATTTTCTGTTGGTAGCGCCATCACAGCCTTGTCAATCCCAGAATTAGAGTATGAAGAATGTCTGTTAAAAGCCAATGCCATGATTAAAGTATTGAATTGCAATTAGTTTTAATTTTACTTTATTCCTCAATTTAAAATAACTATTTTTGATTATGATTGAAAAATTCCAATCCCATCTTACCAATAATTTTCCGTTTTTATCTGGGAAAAAGCTATTATTGGCAACAAGTGGTGGTTTGGATAGCATGGTGATGGCTCATTTATTTAAGTCCTTAAATTTCGAAATCGGTATTGCACATTGTAATTTTCAATTGCGAGGTAAGGAGAGTTTTGAAGACCAGTTATTTGTTCAAAATCATGCTGACGCAAATGCCATTCCCGTTTTTACAACCCAATTTGATACTCAATCTTTTGCGACTGATTATAAACTTTCCACCCAAGTTGCAGCTCGTGAATTAAGATACAACTGGTTTTATGAATTGCTTGAAACTCATAATTACGATTATATTTTAACTGCCCATCATGCCGACGACAACATTGAAACATTCTTAATTCACCTTGTTCGTGGTTCTGGATTGGAGGGTTTTACTGGAATTCCACCTCAAAACGAATCGGTTATTCGTCCATTATTGGCTTTTAGCCGAGAAGAAATTTTAAATTTTGCTTCTGCAAATGGAATTCTTTGGCGCGAAGACTCTAGTAATGCCTCGGATAAATATTTAAGAAACAAAATACGTCACGATTTGGTTCCACTATTAAAGGAATTGAATCCTGGTTTTTTATCGTCTTTTCAAAACTCCCAAAAATATTTGAATGAAGCACAAGCAATGGTTGAAGATGCTTCGATTATGATTTATAAGCAAGTGGCAACAGAAATTGAAGATGAGATTCATTTTGATATCGAAAAACTTACAAAATTGCCCAATTATAAATCCTATTTGTACCAATGGCTTAAAGAATATGGCTTTTCGGCTTGGGATGATATTTATAATTTGGTAGCTTCACAATCAGGAAAACAGGTTTTTTCTTATAAATTTAGACTTATAAAAGACCGCCATTTTTTGATTTTAAGCCCAATTAATGAAATTGATGTAAAAGAAGAATATTTCATTGATGAAAATCAAAAAGATGTTAATCTTCCCATAAAACTATCGTTTTGTAACAAAGACTATAGTTCAAATACTGATAAATCCATTATATTTGTTGATGGTGATAAATTAAAATATCCTTTGTTATTGAAAAGACTTGAAAAAGATGCCGTTTTTCAGCCTTTTGGAATGAATGGGAAATCAAAAAAAGTGAGCAAACTTTTCAAGGATGAAAAATTGTCGCTTTTGCAAAAAGAAAATACCTGGATTTTATATTCAAATGAAGAAATTGTTTGGGTAATTGGAATTCGCCAAGATGATAGATTTAAAATCGATAATAAAACAAAAAATAACTTACAAATAGCCATACAATTATGAAGAATTTACTTTTAACACTCCTATTTTTTTTAGTTTTCACCAATGGATTTTCTCAAATATTAGATCCTGTAAAATGGAAATTTAAAACTGAAAAAATTTCTGAAACCGAATTTAATTTAGTTCTTGAAGGAACTATTGATAGTGGCTGGCACGTGTATTCCCAATTTACACCAGACGGAGGACCAATTCCATTTGAATTAAAATTTGCTGAAAGCGTAGGAAATTATGAATTGGTTGGAAAAACCAAAGAAAGCAAAACTAGAAAAGAATTTAATACCGTTTTTGAAGTAGATGAAATTTTCTTTGAAAACAAAATAGTTCTAACTCAAAAAGTGAAAATTGTAAATTCTAAAACAAGAAACATCAAACTTAAAATTGATTATCAAGCGTGTAAAGAGGTATGTATTAATTTAAATAAAAAATTTGTTTTTAAAATATCTTCAATAACTGAAAACACGATTATTTCTGATAATAATGACGTTATTTTAGTTGATTCAAATTCAACTGTAACATCAAATAAAACTGAAATAACAACACAAGAACCAACAACACAAGAACCTAAAAAGGAAGATAAAAAAGGGTTGTTTACCATTTTTATTATAGCATTTTTCTCAGGATTTGCAGCGCTATTAACGCCTTGTGTTTTCCCTATGATTCCAATGACGGTAAGTTTTTTTACTAAGCAAAGTAAAAACAAAGCTCAAGGAATTAGAAATGCGATTATTTATGGAATTTCAATAATATTAATTTACGTTGTTTTAGGGTTGTTAGTCACCTGGATATTTGGTGCTGACGCCTTAAATGCATTGTCAACAAATGTTTGGTTTAATATCCTATTCTTTGGGTTATTAGTATTTTTTGCCGCTTCATTTTTAGGAGCATTTGAAATTATGTTGCCTAATTCATGGGCCAATAAAGTCGATCAACAAGCGGATAGAGGAGGAATAATTGGAATTTTATTCATGGCATTGGCACTAGCTATTGTTTCCTTTTCTTGCACCGGACCAATAGTTGGAACTTTATTAGTTGAGGCTGCTTCCAAAGGCGGAATAGCTCCAATAATAGGAATGTTCGGATTTTCATTGGCTTTGGCCTTACCATTTATGCTTTTTGCAATGTTTCCAGGATGGTTAAATTCCTTACCAAAATCAGGCGGATGGTTGAATACCGTTAAAGTAGTTTTGGGCTTTTTAGAATTGGCTTTAGCCTTTAAATTTTTATCAAATGCCGATTTAGTCCTACAATTACATTTGTTAGAACGTGAAGTTTTCATTGCCATTTGGATTGCCATATTTGGGACATTAGCACTTTATTTATTGGGTAAAATTACCTTGCCTCATGATAGCCCATTACCGCATATTTCTGTGGGTAGATTGTCATTAGCATTATTAGTGTTGTCTTTTACAGTTTATTTAATCCCTGGACTTTGGGGTGCCCCTTTAAAATTGATCAATGCCTTTCCACCTCCAATGGAATACAGCGAAAGCCCCTTTGGTTTGGGTCAAAATTCTGCTGCAGATACTAAAGTAGCTTTACCAGAGTGCGCAAAATATGGCCCTCACGGGATAGTAGTTTTTGATGATTATGATAAAGGATTGGCTTATGCCAAATCAGTAAACAAGCCAATCATGCTTGATTTCACAGGTTATGCATGTGTGAATTGTAGAAAAATGGAAAATACCGTTTGGGGTGAAGCACCAATTTTACCCATTCTAAAAAATGAAGTCGTTTTAATTTCATTGTACGTTGACGACAAGAGAGAATTGCCAAAAGACCAACAAGTTAAATCGTCAACAGGAGAATTACTTGAAACAATAGGGGACAAGTGGACAGATTTCATGATTTCTAAGTATAAAACCAACACGCAACCTTTGTATGTAATTACCGATTTACAAGGGAATAATTTAAATTCAACCACTCCAACAATTAGTTACACCCCCGATGTGGCTGCTTATGGCGCTTGGTTGAAAGAAGGTATTTCTAATTTTAAAAAGTAATTTCACCCGAATTTATCTTAAAATAATAATTTTTCCATTTTCTATTTAAAATTGGCTTACTTTAGACAAATATAAAGTATACGCCATGTTAGTAAAAGTATTTGGAAGTGCCGTTTTTGGAGTGGAAGCCACCACTATAACTATAGAAGTTAATATCGACAAAGGGATTGGATACCACCTCGTAGGTTTACCCGATAATGCCATTAAAGAAAGTAGCTACCGAATTGCTGCCGCCTTAAAAAATAATGGTTACGTCCTGCCCGGCAAAAAAATTACCATAAATATGGCTCCTGCCGATTTACGCAAAGAAGGATCAGCTTATGATTTGACGCTGGCAATTGGAATTCTAGTCGCTTCCTCACAAATACAAACTACCGAATCTGATAAATACATCATCATGGGGGAATTGTCACTTGATGGTGGTTTACAACCCATTCGCGGGGCTTTACCTATTGCCATAAAAGCCAAAGAAGAAGGCTTTAAAGGTTTTTTTCTTCCGATTCAAAATGTAAAAGAAGCGGCAATCGTTTCGGGATTAGATGTTTATGGAGTGGAGAACTTGCAAGAAGTAATAGATTTCTTGGAAGGAAAAGGAACGTTACAACCTACCATTATTGATACTCGTGCCGAATTCAATAAATCGTTAGATTTCCCAGAATTCGATTTCAGTGATGTGCGAGGTCAAGAAAGTATCAAAAGATGCATGGAAATTGCAGCTGCCGGCGGACACAATATTATCTTAATTGGTCCTCCGGGCGCAGGAAAAACGATGCTAGCCAAAAGATTACCTAGTATTTTACCTCCAATGACGTTGCGAGAAGCATTGGAAACAACCAAAATTCATAGTGTTGCTGGAAAATTAAAAGAAGTGGGTTTGATGAACCAACGACCGTTTAGAAGCCCCCATCACACGATTTCAAATGTCGCATTGGTTGGCGGCGGGAGTTATCCGCAACCTGGAGAAATTTCTATGGCGCACAATGGTGTTTTATTTTTAGATGAATTACCCGAATTTAAAAGAGATGTTTTGGAAGTAATGCGCCAACCTTTAGAAGACCGGGAAGTGACTATTTCTAGAGCAAAATTCACCGTTACTTATCCTTCTTCGTTTATGCTAGTTGCCAGTATGAACCCAAGTCCGTCTGGTTTTTTCAACGATCCCGATTCGCCACAAACTTCTTCACCACACGAAATGCAGCGGTATTTGAGTAAGATTTCAGGCCCTCTTTTGGATCGAATCGACATACATATTGAAGTTACACCCGTTCCATTTGAAAAATTATCTGACGATAGAAAATCGGAATGCAGTATTGATATTCGAAAAAGAGTGACCGCAGCTCGTGAAATTCAAACTGCACGATTCGAATTAATGGAAAAAGTGCATTACAATGCTCAAATGAGTTCCAAGCAAATTCGAGAATTTTGTGCGCTCGATGATGTTTCAAAGCAACTATTAAAAACGGCCATGGAACGATTAAATCTCTCTGCAAGAGCTTATGATAGAATTTTGAAAGTGGCTCGAACTATTGCCGATCTTGAGGCGGCAGAAACCGTTGTTTCCTCACATATCGCCGAAGCCATTCAATATCGAAGTTTGGATCGCGATGGTTGGTTGGGATAAAAAAACCGCTATAATTAGCGTTTTTTTAATATAAACTAGGAAACTTTGTAGGATAGTCTTCGTGCATCATTTCGTATATTTTTTCATATATATCTTCAGTTGAAGGTTTAGAAAAATAATCACCATCGGTTCCGTAGGAAGGACGATGCTCTTGCGATGTTAGCGTTTTTGGTTGGCTATCCAATTGGAAATACCCTTTTTGAACTTCTAATATCTGTTGTAAAATATAAGCAGATGCACCACCGGGAACATCCTCGTCGATCACTAATAAACGATTTGTTTTAGAAATACTCTTTAGGATATCGTGATTAATATCAAATGGTAATAACGATTGCACGTCAATAATTTCAGCGTCAATTCCAACTTCCATCAATTCCTTTGCCGCTTGTTCCACCAATCTTAAAGTAGATCCATAAGAAACTACCGTAATATCTTTTCCTGATTTTATAGTTTCCACCACGCCAATAGGAGTTTTAAATTCACCTAAATTCAAAGGCATTTTTTCTTTCAATCGGTAGCCATTCAAACATTCAATAACCAATGCCGGTTCATCAGATGCTAGTAATGTATTGTAAAAACCGGCTGCTTTTGTCATGTTTCTGGGAACTAATACGTGAATGCCTCGAATAGCATTTATAATCATTCCCATTGGTGAACCTGCGTGCCAAATACCTTCTAAACGATGGCCACGTGTTCTAATAATTAAAGGTGCTTTTTGACGTCCCGCTGTTCTATAATGCAGTGTAGCCAAGTCATCGCTCATAATTTGAATTCCATATAAAAGGTAATCTAAATATTGAATTTCCGCAATTGGGCGCAAGCCACGCATTGCCATTCCTATTCCTTGACCAATAATTGAAGCTTCGCGAATTCCAACATCGGCAACTCGTAACTCTCCATATTTCTCTTGCATTCCTTCTAATCCCTGATTCACATCGCCAATATTACCAGCATCTTCACCAAAAACTAAAACCTCAGGATATTTTGTAAATAACGCATCAAAGTTGTCTCGTAAAATCAATCGAGCATCAACTTCAGTTGCATTTTCATCAACTTCAGGTACTACCTCGATTATATTATGAATATTATTTTTGGATACCGAATATAAGTGCGAACTAAATTTAGGTTGGATAATACCGGTTGTGTCTTTAATCCATTTGGACAAAGTGTTTTTCTCTTTTTCAGAACCTAGTTTTCTAAGTATTTTTCTAGCAGTTGAAAGTATATCTTTTCGAATTGGCTCTTTAATAGAGGCTATTTCATTTGCCAATTGGTCTATATAATTACTATTTTTAGATTTTTCAGCAATTTCTCTTAATAGGGAAACCAATTCAGTTTGTTCTACTTTTATAGGAGAAATAAAAGCATTCCAAGCTGCTTTTTTACCTTCTAATACTTCGTTTTTAGCTTGAATAGCTATGGCGTCAAGTTTATCTTCAGTACAAAAACCATTTTCAATTAACCATTTTTTCATTTGCTTGATGCAATCAAATTCTGATTCCCAAGCCAATCTTTCTTTGTTTTTATATCGCTCATGCGAACCAGAAGTGGAATGTCCTTGGGGTTGTGTTAACTCTGTGACATGAATTAAAACAGGAACATGTTCATCTCTCGCAATTTCGGCTGCTTTTCTATAAACAGATACTAAATTAGCGTAATCCCAGCCGTTTACAGTTATTATTTCATACCCTTTATTGTTATCATCGCGTTGAAAACCTTTTAAAATTTCAGATATATTTTCTTTTGTAGTTTGGTGTTTTGCATGTACAGAAATTCCGTATCCATCATCCCAAATACTCATTACCATTGGAATTTGAAGTACTCCCGCGGCATTTATAGATTCAAAAAATAACCCTTCAGAAGTGGAAGCGTTTCCAATTGTACCCCAAGCAACTTCATTTCCTTTGTTAGAAAAAGTAGTTTTTTGATCTAATTCTTTAACGTTTCTATAAATTTTCGATGCTTGTGCTAAACCCAAAAGTCTCGGCATTTGAGCTGCAGTAGGGGAAATATCGGCACTTGAATTTTTAATTTTTGTAAGATCATTCCAATTTCCATTTTCGTCTAATGAATGGGTGGCAAAGTGTCCACCCATTTGACGTCCTGCGCTCATAGGGTCGTGCTCAATGTCAGTATGACCGTATAAACCAGCAAAAAATTGTTGGATTGTTAAATGTCCAATTGCCATCATAAAAGTTTGATCGCGGTAATATCCTGATCTAAAGTCGCCTTCGCGAAACGCTTTCGCCATCGCTAATTGCGGCACTTCTTTTCCATCACCAAAAATACCAAACTTGGCTTTTCCAGTCAGTACTTCACGTCTTCCTAATAAACTGCATTCACGACTAATACAAGCAACTTTATAATCGTTTAAAACTTCGATTTTAAAATCCTCAAAAGTCATCGCTACAGTTTCTGATTGCTTCATATTTTATTTCTTTTAATTGAAATCGTAGCAAAAGTACATAAAATGCATCTATTTATATAATACTTTGAATAAAATATAATTTAATTATCTCTAACAATATCTTAAAATAAATATAGATAATTATTAAATATTTAATAATCACCTATCTATATTAAGCAAAATACAATTAATTAACATATATCAATGAATATAAATCTAAATTTAATCTAATTTGGCATTCAATAGTTATCTTAAAAATTAGGTGATAGATGGTATTTTTTATAGAAATTATCCAATACTTCAATCACTTCATCTTCTGTATCTACAATTTTTATTAAATTTAAATCCTCTGGACTTACATTTTTATACTGCTCAATTAATACCGTTTTTATCCATTCCATAAGTCCCGCCCAAAAAGAACGTCCGACCAAAATAATTGGAAATTTACCTATTTTTTTAGTCTGAATTAAGGTAATCGCCTCAAACATTTCATCTAAAGTTCCAAATCCACCTGGCATAATTACAAATCCTTGGGAATATTTCACAAACATCACTTTTCTAACAAAGAAATAATCGAAATTCAAGTTTTTATCGCGATCGATATAGGGGTTAAAATGCTGCTCAAATGGCAAATCGATATTCAATCCCACCGAAGCGCCGCCACCTAAACTCGCACCTTTATTACCCGCTTCCATAATTCCAGGTCCGCCACCAGTAATAACGCCATAGCCCGCTTTTCCAATTTTGAAAGCAATTTTTTCCGCCAATAAATAAAATGGGTCGTCGGTTTTGGTTCTTGCAGATCCAAAAATAGTTACACAAGGCCCAATTCTACTCATAATTTCATAGCCATTCACAAACTCCGACATGATCTTGAAAATCGCCCAAGAATCATTGGCACGAATCTCATTCCATGACTTTTGCTTCAGTTTGCCCTGAATTACTTTGTCCTCATCATTATTAAAATCTTCTAATTTCATAGTATTTTTTTTTGGAGCTATTCCCGCTGTTCGTTTCAATCCACGCTAAAAAGTGTGGGATTTCCTCTGCTCCCGAAGCGTCGGGACGGGGCTAGGAATTTAGTTATTTTTCCTGTTTATTATTTAAAATTACAATTTTTTTTAAAAAATTCAGCCTACTAAAGTAACTCTTTTTTTAAAAATTGAGCAGTATAGCTTTTTTTATTTTTTATAATTTCCTCGGGAGTTCCTTTAGCCACCACTTCTCCGCCACCTTTTCCACCTTCAGGGCCAATATCAATAATATAATCAGCCAATTTAATTACGTCCATGTTGTGTTCAATAATTAAAATCGAATTTCCTTTATCGACTAATTTATTGATGACTTCCATCAAAACTCTAATGTCTTCAAAATGAAGTCCCGTGGTAGGTTCATCAAGGATATAAAAGGTATTTCCGGTGTCTTTTTTAGACAATTCCCCAGCCAGTTTAATTCGTTGTGCTTCACCGCCAGAAAGGGTAGTGCTTTGCTGCCCTAGAGTGATATAGCCCAATCCAACATCTTGAATGGTTTTAATTTTACGATGAATTTTTGGTATCATTTCAAAAAACGGAACTGCCTCATCAACGGTCATATTCAATACATCGGAAATTGATTTTCCTTTGAATCTAATTTCTAGCGTTTCTCTGTTAAATCTTTTACCCTGACACGTTTCGCATTCTACATACACATCCGGTAAAAAGTTCATTTCGATAGTTCTAACTCCTGAACCTTCACAAGTTTCGCATCTACCACCTTTAACATTAAAGCTAAATCTGCCGGCTTTATACCCGCGAATCATACTTTCAGATGTCATCGTAAATAGATTTCTAATTTCTGTAAAAACCTCAGTATAAGTAGCAGGATTCGATCTTGGAGTTCTTCCAATTGGACTCTGATCAATGTCAATCACTTTGTCAATGTGTTCTAAACCTTCAATTTTCTTATACGGTTTTGGCTTTTTAACGCCATTAAAATAATAAGCATTTAATATAGGGTACAATGTTTCGTTAATCAACGTCGATTTTCCACTCCCTGAAACTCCCGTTACGCAGGTAAGTTGTCCCAATGGGATTTCAATGGTAACATTCTTCAAGTTGTTTCCAGAGGCGCCGCTTAATTTTAGAGTTTTTCCATTTCCTAAACGTCTCTTTTTTGGAACTTCAATTTTCAATTCCCCATTCAGATACATCGCAGTAATAGTATGCTCCTTCAAGATTTCGGCAGGGGTACCTTTACTAATAATTTGCCCCCCAAATTTTCCCGCTTTTGGTCCAATATCAATTACATAATCGGCGCGTTCAATCATGTCTTTATCGTGTTCAACCACAATAACAGAATTTCCAATGTCACGCAATTGCTCTAAGGAATGAATCAATTTGTCGTTGTCTCTTTGGTGCAAACCGATACTTGGTTCATCCAAAATGTATAAAACACCAACCAGTTGAGAACCAATTTGCGTTGCCAATCGAATACGTTGCGCCTCACCACCAGAAAGTGATTTAGAACTTCGGCTTAAAGCCAAATAATCCAAACCAACGTTCATTAAAAAATTCAACCTATCCTTAATCTCTTTGATTACTTCAGTGGCTATAAGTTTTTGCTTGTCAGATAAATGCTTATCTAAATTTTTAAACCAATCGGTTAAATCAGAAATGTCTAAATCGCTTAATTCAACGATGTTTTTTTCGTTTATTTTGAAAAATAAAGATTCCTTTTTTAATCGTGAACCTTCACAAACGGGACATTTTACTTCATCCATAAATCCAGAAGCCCATCGCTTAATTGTTGCTGAACCACTTTCATCGTGCTGGTTTTTTATAAAGTGTGAAATTCCTTCAAAGTCGATTTTATAGTCTTTGGTAATTCCCAAAGTTTTTGACTCTACAGAAAATTTATCTTTACCACCATTTAAAATGATTTCTAGGGCTTCCTCCGAAATTTTCTCAATTGGATCGGTAATTTTGAAATTGTATTTTTCACCGATAATCTCCAATTGTTTGAAAATCCATGTCGATTTATATTCGCCTAATGGCGCGAAACCACCACTTTTTATGGATAGTTTCGGATTTGGAATTATCTTTTTTACATTAATTTCATTCACAGTTCCTAAACCATTACAATGATCACAAGCGCCTTTTGGAGAATTGAATGAAAATAAATTTGGCTCCGGATTTTGATATGAAATCCCAGTGGTAGGACACATTAAATTCCGACTAAAATAACGAACGATATCCGAATCTTGATCCAAAACCATGATCACATTTTCACCGTGATGCATTGCCGTTTTGATACTTTCTAAAACTCGTTTTTCGTTGTCCTCCGTCGATTCAATTAACACTCGGTCAATTACAATTTCTATATCGTGAGTTTTATAGCGGTCCAATTTCATTCCAACGGTGATGTCTTTTATTTCTCCATTGACACGAACTTTAAGGAATCCTTGTTTGGCAATTTGCTGGAATAATTCACCGTAATGCCCTTTTCGAGCTTTAATTACTGGCGCTAGAATGTTGATTCGCTTTTCCTTAAAATCCTTAATAATCAAGTCTTTAATCTGCTCATCATTATAGGAAACCATTTTTTCTCCTGTATTATAGCTATAAGCATCGCCACCACGAGCATAAAGCAATCGAAGAAAATCATATATTTCAGTGATGGTTCCCACAGTCGATCGGGGACTTTTACTTGTAGTTTTTTGTTCAATGGCAATTACGGGGGAAAGACCGTCAATTTTATCAACATCTGGTCGCTCTAAACCACCAAGAAATTGACGAGCATAGGCCGAAAAAGTTTCCACATATCTACGTTGTCCTTCAGCATAAATGGTGTCAAAAGCTAATGATGATTTGCCTGAACCCGAAAGCCCAGTAATAACAACCAATTTTTCTCGTGGAATGGAAACGTCAATATTTTTAAGATTGTGAACTCGCGCTCCTAAAACTTCAATAGTATTCTCTTTATCTAGCATATTTCTCATCAAAACACAAAGTTACCATTTTGAATTTAACTTTCTGTACAACGCTAATAAAGATTTTGTTAATACATGGCTTCAACTTAATCAATACTCATCGTTTTCAGCATACTTCTATACGCTTCAAGCGCATTAGATTTTGAGATAAACCCATGGTATTTTCCATTTTTTATAACAGGTAGAAATACCACTTTCGTTTTTTCAAATTTATCCATTACCGTTTCCATACTATCTGTTGGGTAAATGATTTCTTTTGGAGGATGCATAACTTCGTTTATCGGGGTATATTTTACCTTGAAATCACTGAATATAATATCACGAATTTCATTAAAATAAATCACCCCAATTAACTCTTTATCGTCATTAACTACAGCAAAAACAACCTGATCTGAGTGGGAAATCATTTCTACTAAAGACAATAGATTATTTTCCAATTTCACGGTTAAAAAATCAGTTTGAATAATGGTATTTATATCTAATGTTGACAAAATATTTGTGTCTTTATTACTTGTAAAAGCATTTCCTTTTCTAGCCAAATTTTTCACATCTAAAGAGTGTTTTTCAAATCTTTTTGAAATAGCAAAACTTATAGAGGACACTATCATCAATGGAATCATTAATTCGTAACCTCCAGTAATTTCAGCAATTAGGAATATTGCGGTTAACGGCGCATGAAACAATCCACTTAATATTCCTGC